>NZ_JBHXLO010000015.1:72586-215343 GCF_042721395.1 Lentzea sp. NPDC058450 | reverse complement strand
CCGGCTGGCGTGGGTCCTAGACAAACCACACCCCAACCGGAGGCTCTCCCCACGTCAACACCCATCCACAGCTACCAACGTCCCGGCCAAGTACACCTAGGCGCTGTACTTGTTCGCGGAGTCGAGCGTCGCGCGCCGGCGTCGTTCCGCCAGCACCGCGGACAGGTACGGGTGCGGGTCCGTGTAGACGCTGCGCGGTGAGCGGATCGCGGCGCCCACGTCCTCCGACAGCCGGTTGCCCAGCGTCACGCGGGCCGCGTCGTTCAGGTCGCCGTAGCGGCTCAGGTACTGCCGCGCCGCCAGCACCAGCTCGTCCGGCAGCTGCGAGAGGTCGAGGCCCGACGCCCACTCCGCGAGCTGCGGCGGCATGACGGCGAGCTCCACCTCCTGGCGCGGGGCGCGGGTGTAGATCACCAGCGTGCCCGCCAGGTAGTCGCCGACCCGCTTGCCCTGCGGCGAGAACAACGACACGAACAACGCCGTCGCGCCGCCGAACCCGAGCGCCCAGAAGTCGACGAAGAACCCGCCGAGCGCGCGCACCAGGGCGTGCCGGAAGCGGATCGCGCCGCCGTCGTCGCGCACCACGCGCAGGCCCATGACGAGCTTGCCCACGGACCGGCCGCGCGACAGCGACTCCACGATCGTCGGGTAGCCGACCAGGACGAGCACCGCGAGGGTGAGCGTCAGGGCCGTCTGCGCCGCGTCGTCGATGCCGACCGGCACGATCAGCGACACGATGACGAGCAGGCTGAACTGCAGGGCGACGTCGAACGCGAACGCGACCGCCCTGCTCGCGAGCTGTGCTACGCGAAGGTCAAGAACTACGGCTTCACCGGTTACCAGGTCCCCCACGCGGATAGTGTGACTCATCGTGGATCTGGACGTGTTCATCGAGCGCCACAGCGCGTCGTGGCAGCGGCTCGGCAAGCTCGCCCGCAGGCCCGGCAGGCTGACCGGCGCCGAGGCCGACGAGCTGATCGAGCTGTACCAGCGCGTCACGACGCACCTGTCGATCGTGCGCAGCCAGACCCCCGACCCGGCCACGGTCGAACGGCTGTCGACGCTGGTCGCGCAGGCCCGGTCGGCGCTGACGGGCACGCACACCCCGGCGTGGAAGGTGTTCACCCGCTTCTTCACGCACCGGCTGCCCGCCGCGATCTACCTCGGCTGGCGCTGGTGGGTGCCGGCCGGACTCGCGTTCTACCTGGTCACCGGCATCATCGCCGCGTGGATCGCGTCCAACCCGGAGGTGCAGGCGGCCATCGCCGCGCCCGAGGAGATCCGCGAGATGACCAGGGCCGGCGGCGGCTACGAGTCGTACTACTCCAGCGATCCCGCCGGGTCGTTCGCGGCGAAGGTGTGGACGAACAACGCCTGGGTCGCGGCCGCGTGCCTGCTGCTCGGCGTGCTGTTCGCGCTCCCGCCGATCTACCTGCTCTTCACCAACGCCGTGAACGTCGGCCTCGGCGTCGGGCTGATGTTCAGCGCGGGCCGCGGTGAGCTGTTCCTCGGGCTGTTGGCGCCGCACGGCCTGTTGGAGCTCACGGCCGTGTTCGTCGCGGCGGGCATCGGCATGCGGCTGGGCTGGCAGGTGATCGACCCCGGCAGGCGCACCCGTGCCCAGGCGCTCGCCGCGGAGGGCCGGTCGGTCGTGGCCGTCGCGCTCGGTCTGGTCGTGGTGCTGCTCGTGTCCGGTGTGATCGAGGGCTTCGTGACGCCGTCCGGGCTGCCGACGTGGGCGCGGGTGGGCATCGGCGTCGTGGCCGAGGTGCTGTTCCTGCTGTACGTGTTCGTGATCGGGCGCCGGGCCGCGCAGGAAGGCGAGACCGGCGACGTCGACGCGAGCGAACGCGAGGACGTCGCCCCCGTCTCCGTCTAGAGCTTGCCCGCTGACTTCAGCGACAGGTAGCGGTCCGCGAGCGCGCGCGGCAGGTCGTCCGGCAGTGCCTCCACGACGTCGACACCGTGCCGTGCGAGCAACGCGGTGAGACGACGGCGTTCGGCCAGTGTGCGTTCCGCAGCAGCAGCCGAGTACACGGCCTCCAGGCCGCCACGGCCCGACGCCATCGCGTGCACGGCCGGGTCGGCCACCGACGCGATCAGCAGGTGGTGCCGGGACGCCAGGGTCGGCAGCAACGGCAGCAGGCCGTGCTCGATCGACGGCTCCAGCGACGTCAGCAGCACGACCAGCGACCGGCGCCCGGCCCGGCGCAGCACCTCGGCGACGGCGGCGCGGGAGTCGAACTCGACCAGTTCGGCCTCCAGCGGGGCCATCGCCTGCACCAGCGTCGGCACGGTCGCGCGTGGCACCGACGCGCGCACCTTGTGGCTGAACGCCAGGAAGTCGACCTGGTCCCGGGCCTGCGCGGCCAGCGCGGACAACAGCAACGCGGCGTCCATCGACGTGTCCAGCCGGGGCAGGCCGCCGAGCGCGCCCTCCACGCGACCCGCCGAGGTGCGGGCGGTGTCGAGCACGATCGTCACCTGACGGTCGCGCTCCGGCCGCCACGTGCGCACGACGACGTCCGACGACCGGGCCGACGCACGCCAGTCGATCGACCGCACGTCATCACCGATCACGTACGCGCGCAACGAGTCGAACTCCGTGCCCGCGCCCCGGATCAACGACGCCCGACGGCCGTCGAGCTCACGCAGGCGTTCCAGCAGTGGTGGCAAGTGCCGTCGGCTGTGGAACGGCGGCAGCGCGCGCACCGTCCACGGCACCTCGTGCGAACCCTGCCGTGCCGCGATGCCCAACGGCCCGACGGAACGCACGGTCACACGGTCGGCCACGCGATCGCCGCGACGCACGGGCCGTAGCTCGAACGACGCCGTGCGAGCCCCACGGGCAGGAACATCAACGTCGATGCGGTCCTCGACCACGCCGGCGGAAGGCGCCCAGGCGTCCCGGAGAACGCCCCGCAACCGCCGGCCGGGGTTGTGCACGGTCAACTGCACCGTGCACACCTCACCCGTGCGCACCGAAGTTGATCCGGCGCGCGAGAACGTCAACGCCCGCACACTCGCCGCCAACAACAAGTCGACGGCCACACACACGAGCAACAACGCGAACACGACGAGAATCCCTTGCCACGACGGCAAGAGAAGTCCTACGACGAGTACCCCGACTAGCGCGAGCAGGCCCGCGCGACCCGTGAGCGCCACGTCAGCGCGGCACCTGAACGGCGCCGAGCACGCCGTCCAGCACGCCGTCCGTCGTCACGCCCTCCAGTTCGGCCTCCGGGCGCAGCTCCAGCCGGTGCCGCAACGCGGGCCGTGCCAACGACTTCACGTCGTCCGGCGTCACGTAGTCACGACCCGAAAGCCACGCCCACGCCCGTGCGGCCGCGAGCAGAGCCGTTGCACCACGCGGAGAAACGCCCAGACGTACCGCTGGGTGCTGACGGGTCGCACGGCACACGTCGACGACGTACGCGATCACCTCGGGAGCCACGGTCAACGCGCGCACGGCCGCCGATCCCGCCTCCAGGTGCGCCGCGCTCGCCACCGGCCGCAACGCCGACAGGTCGCGCGGGTCGAACCCGGACGCGTGCCGCGTCAGCACGTCGATCTCGTGCTCCCGCGCCGGCACCGGCATGGTGACCTTGAGCAGGAACCGGTCGAGCTGCGCCTCGGGCAGCGGGTAGGTGCCCTCGTACTCGACGGGGTTCTGCGTCGCCACGACGATGAACGGCGCCGGCAGCGGCCGCGTCGTGCCGTCGGCGGACACCTGCCGTTCCTCCATCGCCTCCAGCAACGCCGCCTGCGTCTTCGGCGGCGTCCGGTTGATCTCGTCCGCCAGCAGCAGGTTCGTGAAGACAGGGCCCTCGCGGAACGAGAACGCGACGTTGTGCGAGTCGTAGACCAACGAGCCCGTCAGGTCGCCGGGCATCAAGTCCGGCGTGAACTGCACACGCGTCGTAGAGAGGTCCAACGCGCGCGCGAGTGCACGCACCAGCAGCGTCTTCGCGACGCCCGGAACGCCCTCCAGCAGCACGTGTCCCTTGCACAGCAAAGCGAGGATCAACGACGTCACAGCGGCGTCGTTGCCCACCACGGCCTTGCCGATCTCCGCGCGCAACGCCACGAGCGCCGCGCGCGCCTCCTCGGTGGTGACCGTCATCCCTTGCGCACCTCGTTCTCCAGAGCATCCAGATCGGCGGCCAGCGCGACCAACCCCCGGTCGTCCACCGGCCCGTCGTCGTACAGCAGCGCCCGCACCGAGGTGACGGGACGCGAGGTCCTGCGGGCGATCTCCTCGACCGGGTCGTCGCCCACCGGCAGCCCCAGCATCGGTGCCAGCCGGTCGCGCGTGGCCTGCCGCAGCACCTGTGCCGCGTGATCGGCGGCGTGCGCCCGGCGGTACAGCCTGGCCCTGCCCTCCACCGTCTCGGCGGCGCGCACCACGACCGGAAGCCGTTCCGGCACCACGCGACCGAGCCTGCGGGCCCGCCACAGCGCGAGCACCGCGGCCGCGATCCCGAGCTGCAGGGCGGCGAACTTCCAGCCGTCCGGCACCAGGTCGGACACCGGCTTCTGCTGGGTGACGTCGGCCTGCGCCGGCATGTACCAGACCAGCCGTTCGTGCTGGCCCAGCAACGACAACGCGAGTGCCGCGTTGCCCTCCTCGTCGATGTCGCGGTTCGTGAAGATCCCGCCGTAGCCGATCACCGTCACCGTGCCGAACCGCACCAGGGTCGAGTCGTAACAGCTCAGCTCGCCCTTGTAGGTGAGGCCGCCCATGGTCGCCGCACCGGCCTTCGCCGCGAGCGGGCAGCCGGGCTGCCGCGTCTCGACCTCCAGCCGTTCGGCGCCACCGGCCGGTGCGAGCACCACGGCCGCGGCCGCCGTGCGTTGCAGCTCGGCGAGCCGTGCGGGGTCGATCAGGTTCGGCTGCGGCACGAACAGCGTCGCGTCGCCCAGCGAGGACACGTCCTCGGTGAGCTCGACCCGCACGCCGTTCTGCTCCAGCAGCTGGGCGAGCGCGCGGCTGCCCTCCGGCCGGTACGACCGGGGGTCGAGCGCGCCGCCGGCGCCGGTGCCGCGCAGCAACGTGATCACGACGGCGGCGAACAGGATGATCACGCCGATCAGCAGCGGGCCGCGCGCGGCCGTCCAGATCCGCCCGGCGCCGGGGGACACCGACGTCATCCGCGCACCTTGCCGTCCACGGTCACGAGCTGCTGGTACCCCTCTGCCGTCGCGGGCCTGCCGCCGTACCAGACGTCGTCGAACTGGACGGCGGCCCCGCGCAGGTCGGGAGCGAGCCCCGGGAGCGCCTGCCCCGCCTCGTACGCCACCTCGTCCACCGTGCGCCCGGCCCGTGCGTCGAGCACGCCGCGTTGCTCCAGTTCCCGCACCACAGCGCGGAAACGTTCGCGCACGGCTTCGGCGAAGTCACCGGCCGCGGCCGCCTTCTCCGCTGCGGCACGGTGTTCCGCCGCGCTCAGAACGGCGGTGCCGAACACGTCACCGCTCTTGCGGCGCGCACGGCCCGTGCGTCCGGTGCGGAGCCTGATGATGATGACGATCAGCACCACCACGGCCACGATGATCGTGATCGCGGTGATGCCGCTCATGCCGCCCGCCCCGGCGAACAGCGCGCCGAGGCGTTCGAGGATCCAGTCGAGGGCGCGTTGCAACGGGTTCGGGTCACCGGAGATGTACGCCGGATCGCTGAGCTCCCGTACCGCCGCGTCCCTCGCTTCGTCGCGACCGAGATCTACCGGTACGTCAGATACCGCCATGTCCCGCGGCCCGCTGGAGTTCGATGTCCATGCCCTCGGAGCGCATCCGGCGGTCGACGTAGAGCAGCACGGTCACCGCGGAGCTGAACGGCAGCGTGATCGTCGAGGAGATGATGGCGCCGATGGTCACGAAGATCAGGTAGGCCGGGTTCAGCACGGAGGCCGGGTCGTTGCTGAAACCACCCGAGATCGCGAGGCCGATCGCCTCGAACGGCAGGCTGACGATCCAGCCGATGACCGCGCCGATGACGACCGTGAGCAGCAGGATGCCGAACGTGCGCCACCAGGCGCCGTCGACGAGCTTGCGCGAGCGGCCGAACGCGGCGCTCACGCCGCAGCGCTCCAGCACCAGCGCGGGCGTGACCAGGCCGAACATCACCCAGAGCCACACGCCGGGGACGATGCAGAGGATCAGGCCGACGGTGGTGATGAGACCGAAGAGCAGCGTCGCGCCGAGCAACGGCAGCAGACGCGGCTTGAACTCCTCCCACGCCTGCGCGAACGTCACCGGCTTGCCCAGCACGGCGTGACCCACGATGACGGTGATGAAGCCCGACAGGAAGACCGTGCCGAGCAGCAGCAGCACGACGCTGATCAGCGAGCCGGACAGGAACCCGACGAGGGCGTCGGTGGCCTGGTTCATCGCCTCCTGCTGCGTCGTGGTGTTCGGGTCGAGCGTCACGACGGCGGTGAGGTCGTCGAGGAACGGCAGCTGCACGAGCAGGCCGAGGATCTGGGTGACCGCGGCGACCACGGCGGCGGCGCCGATGATCAGCTTCGGGTAGCGGCGCATGGTCGTGATGGCGCCGTCGATGATCTCGCCGACGGCCAGCGGGCGCAGCGGGATCACGCCGGGCTTGATGGACGGCCCGGTCGGAGGCTGCTGCCCGTACTGCGGCTGTCCGTATTGCGGCTGCTGCCCGTACTGGGGCGGTTGGTTCTGGGGCTGGTCGGGTGAGGACCAGCCGGGCGTTTCGGACATCTCGCGGCTACCCCCGGTTCTAGTGTGAGCGGCATCCTGCCAGATCAGCCCCACCGGCACCGGTCAACCCGATCACGAAACGAGCTCGGTCCTCGCCCTGGCCGGTGTCGTGCGTCGCATGCCCGCGCTGACGCACCTGCGGACGACCTGAGGTTGCTCGCGCATCAGCCTCAGCCCGCGCCGGACCAGCGTCGGCACCGGCTTGCGCGCCTCGGCCACGTCCCGGGCGAACCGGCGCACGAACGTGACGGGCGGACTCGGCGCGAGCACGATGGCGTCCCGCAGCACGCCGGCTTCCCGCGCGCCCTTGACCAGCAGGTCCGCGAACAGGCCCTCCGCGATGAACGCGGGCGCGTCCCCGAGCTCGATCGTCTGCGTGCCGACCGCGCGGTCCTCACCGATGGAGTAGACCGGCGCCTCGACCCGTCCGGTCTCGGAGAGCTCGATCACGGCCTGGAGCGCCTTGTCCGCGTTCCACGAGCCGATGTCGTCCCAGTCGGCCCTGCCGTGGTCGTCGCGGGGGAGCAGCGGGTCGTCGCCGTCGCGGTAGAAGTCGTCCAGGCGCAGCACCGGCCAGCCGAGGTGGGCGGCGAGTGTCGACTTGCCTGAGCCGGAGGGTCCGGCGAGCAGCACGGCACGAGGGATGGGCACGGAACGCGATCCTCGCACATGACCTAGGCTCGAACGCATGAGCGAAGGTCTGTTCGACGAGGGCCTCTTCGGCGCGACCGACGAGGAGAAGGCCGAGCGCATCGCGGCCAACGCCCCGCTGGCCGTGCGGATGCGTCCGGCCACGCTGGACGAGGTCGTCGGTCAGGACCACCTGCTCGGGCCGGGCGCCCCGTTGCGCCGTCTCGTCGAGGGCGCCACCCCGGCGTCCGTGATGCTCTACGGCCCTCCCGGCACCGGCAAGACGACCCTCGCGACGCTCGTGTCCCGCGCCACCGGACGCCGGTTCGTGGCGCTGTCGGCGTTGTCGGCGGGCGTGAAGGAGGTGCGGGCGGTCATCGACGAGGCCCGGCGCCGCCTGGTCCGCTCCGGCGAGTCGACCGTGCTGTTCATCGACGAGGTCCACCGCTTCTCCAAGACGCAGCAGGACGCACTGCTGGGCGCGGTCGAGGACCGGATCGTGCTGCTCGTCGCCGCCACCACGGAGAACCCGTTCTTCTCGGTCGTCTCACCGTTGCTGTCGCGCTCTCTCGTGCTGCAGCTCAAGTCGTTGACCGACGACGGCGTGCGTGCCGTGATCCAGCGGGCCGTCGCCGACGACCGCGGCCTGGGCGGCGCCGTCGTGCTCGAACCCGAGGCCGAGGACCACCTGATCCGCCTGGCCGGCGGCGACGCCCGCCGTTCGCTGACCGCACTGGAAGCCGCCGCGGACTCCGCGCTGGCCTCCAACGACGGCGTGATCACGCTCGCCCTGCTGGAGTCCACAGTGGACAAGGCGGCCGTCCGCTACGACCGCGACGGCGACCAGCACTACGACGTGACGTCGGCGTTCATCAAGTCCATCCGCGGCTCGGACGTCGACGCGGCCCTGCACTACCTGGCGCGCATGATCGAGGCGGGCGAGGACCCGCGCTTCATCGCGCGCCGCCTGGTGATCCACGCCAGCGAGGACGTCGGCATGGCCGACCCCACCGCCCTGCAGACCTGCGTGGCCGCCGCCCAGGCCGTGCAGCTCATCGGCCTGCCCGAATGCGCCCTGAACCTGGCCCAGGCCACCATCCACCTGGCCACCGCCCCGAAGTCGAACGCCGTCACCACCGCGATCTACGCGGCCATCGAGGACGTCCGCAAGGGCGCCATCGGCTCCGTGCCACCGCACCTGCGCGACGGCCACTACGCGGGCGCCGCGAAACTCGGCAACGCCCAGGGCTACCGCTACCCGCACGACGTGCCCGAAGGCGTGCTCACGCAGCAGTACGCCCCCGACGACCTGGTGGGCCGCGACTACTACGCGCCGACGGGCCGAGGCGCCGAACGAGCCGTCTCCGAACGCCTGCCGAAACTGCGGCGCGTCATCAGGGGCGAGTAAAACCGGTTGGCGGCCCGCGCATGATCGAGCCATGGAACTCGTGCCGCACAACCCCACCGACGGCATCTACGCGACAGGCGGCGACTGGGTGCACGCGATGGAAGTCCGCGGCCCGTCCCGCTTTCTCTTCGTCTCCGGCACCATGGGCCTCGACGCGGCGGGCGACCCCGGCGCCGGCCTCGCCGAGCAGCTCGACCTGATCTGGGCCAACCTCCGCAGGATCCTCGCGTCGGCGGACATGACCGTGGACAACATCGTCCGCCTCACCAGCTACCTGCGCGACGCGTCGTACGCGGAGGCCAACGCGGCCGCACGAGTCGCGGCTCTCGGAGGCCGCGCGGTGCCGACGACGGCGATCGTCGCGACGACGCTGGTCAGCGACTGGCTGGTGGAGATCGAGGTGATCGCCGCGGCGTAGCGCTGGTCTGTTCGGAGTAGCATCCGGTCGCGTCGGGTGAACGGGCGGGCGCCGAGGGCAGTCCCTGCGGCGCCGGGCCGGAGGAGAAGCAGGGCGGATGAGGTTTCTCGGATTTCTGTTCGTCTTCTTCGTGATGCCACCGCTGGGGTACCTCACCGCGGCCACGGTGTGGACCCACCTGGGCGACCAGATCGACCCCGGCCGGACCACCAGCACCCTCGTCGGGGTGGCGAGGTCGTGCGAGCGGCAGTACCCGGTCACGCTGACCGGTGGGTTCAAGGCCTGGTACGTCTGCCAGGTCGACGTGAGCGAGAACGGCGGCCCCCCGCGCAGGATGGAGTCGCGCGGGTTTCTCACCCCGGAGCACATCGGCAAGCCAGTCCCCGTCAGCACCACGCACAACTTCCGGAACCTGGTGTCGAACCGAGACACCGAGCGCTATCCGACCCTCGCGCCGTTCGCGTTGATCGGGACGATCGTCGGCTGGGTCGTGCTGATGGGCTTGATGCTGTGGGCGTTGAGCTACAAGCACATGCCGAAGCTCTCGTCCTCGCGGGACGAGATCATCGCGCACGCGCAGCGTCAGCGGGACGACATCGGCCGCGACTAGGTTCGGTGAGGTGACGATCAGAGAAGACTTCCTCGCCAGCGCCCGCATCGCCCTGGACCTGCTGCGGCACGAGCAGGTCGCGAAGCACTGGGACGAGCCGAGCGCGTTGCCGGAGTTCGGGGTCAGCGGCCTCGCCGGACATCTTGCGTACCAAGCGCTTCCGCTGCCCGGCATGGTCGAGGCGCCCCAGGGCGACGAGCCGGTCGTGTCGCTGATGGAGCACTATGCGCGGGCCAAGTGGACCGACCTGGACGTCGACTCCGAGTTCCACACGCGGATCCGCGCCGGCGGCGAGAAGCTCGCGGCCGAAGGCCACCAAGATCTGTGCCGGCGGTTCGAAGAGGCCCTGCACTCCCTGGAGAAGTCGTTGCCGCACAGCGAGAACCGCGGCGTGCGGATGCCGCACTGGGGGCCGTGGGCGGTACCGCTGGACGAGTACCTCGTCAGCCGTCTGATGGAGTTCGTCGTGCACAGCGACGACCTCGCGGTGAGCGTCGGCATCGACACACCCGAGTTCCCTCGCGAGGTCAACGAGACCGTCATCGACCTGCTGACCCGCATGGCGCTCAACAAGCACAAGGCGATCGACCTGGTGCGCGCGCTCAGCCGCAAGGAACGCGCACCGCGGGACATCACCGCGTTCTAGCGCTTGCGCACCATCAGCAGCGCGACCTTGCCGGGCAGCACGATCTCGTCCAGCGCCGTGAAGCCGCCCGCCTCGAACGAGCGGATGGCGCGCGTGTTGGTCACGTCCGGTTCCAGCACGACGCGCGTGCAGTGCGGGTCGGCCTCGAACAGCGCGTCGGTGAGCCGGGGGAGCAGCGACCGCACCAGCCCCTGGTCGGTCATCGCGAGCTCGCCGACCGCGAGGGTCAGGCCGAGGTCGTGCGGCCGCGCGGAGTAGCCGGAGGCGATGGCGTGCCGGGCCGCGCGGTACACCTCGGCGAAGATGACCGGCCGACCGTGCCGGCTGATCAGCAGCGGCCGCACGTCGTCGCCCGCCAGCTGCTCCCGCAACGCCTGCTCCCACCGCGCCAGCGGAAACGCTTGCCGCCGGAACGCCGCCACGTGCGGGGCCGAGTTCCAGCGGTGGACGAGGTGCAGGTCGTAGCCGTCCGGCCGGACCAGACGGGCGCTCCACGGCAGGCCCGGCGCGGGTATCGGGGGAGGCCCGGCGGTGACCTGCGGCCGGTAGGAGTCCAGGTGGGTCACCGGGTTCACTTGGCCTCCTGCACGGTCGAACTTAGGGTAGCCTAACTCCACGCGGTGCAGGGCCGGGTGTCAAGCCCTGTGTGACGGGTATTTCACAGGCTGTGACAGCCGTGCGTCAATGAGCTGTCCCGTACGTTCTGGCAAATGCAGGAAACCCAGCGCGAACCCGTCCCCAGGACCGATGCCGGCGAGCTCGCTACGGCGATCGCGTTCCTGAGCTTCCAGCGCCACTGCGTGCTCAAGAAGGCCGAAGGGCTCACCGAGGAGCAGCTGCGCCGGTCGCTCGTCCCCAGCGGCACCTCGATCCTGGGGCTGATCCGGCACCTGGCCGGAGCCGAGCGCTTCTGGTTCACCCACACCGTCGGTGGCGGCGACGAGCCCGCCGACGACGCCCTGAGCATGACCGTGCCGCCCGGCCTGGCCGTGGCCGAGGTGATTGAGGACTACCGCGCCGCGATCGCGGCGAGCGACCTGGTCGTCGAACTCGGCGGCAGCCCCGAGGCGCTCACGGTCATCCCGATCGACGGCCGGCGGAAGACCCTCCGGTGGGTCATCGCGCACATGGCCACCGAGACCGCCCGGCACGCGGGCCACGCCGACATCATCAGGGAGCAGCTCGACGGCGCCACAGGTCGTTGAAGATCAACAAATGATGCCGCTCATGTGGGTGTCGGACCCACCCGGTAATCTCACTCGCAACCAAGCCCGCACGCCTGTTCACCAGGAGGATCTGTGTCGCCAGGGTGGCTCGCCGCCGGTGCAGCCGTTTTGCTCGCGCTAGTGGTGCTGGTCGTCGGGATCAAGGCGGCCCGGTTCTTCGACGAGGCGACCAAAGCGATGCAGAAGGCCCAGCAGAACACGGACCCGTTGTTCGTCGAGGCCAACACGACGCTGACGCACGTGAACACGCAGCTCGAACGCGTCGACGGCATCACGGCCAACGCGCGCGCCGTAACGGGCAACGTCTCCGCGCTCACCAGCCTCTTCACCGCCACGCTCGGCGGTCCGCTGGTCAAGGCCGCCGCGCTGTCGTACGGCGTGAGCAAGGCAGTCAAGGCGCGCCGCAAGGCCGCCGAGCAGCCCAACAAGCACGCCAAGCGCCGTCCGAGGCGGGGTGCGAAGTGAGCCGCCTCTTCTGGTTCGGGCTGGGTGCCGCGGCAGGCCTCTTCGTCGCGAAGAAGGCCGCCGAGGTGACAAAGCAGGCGACCCCTGCCGGTATCGGCGCTAACGTGGGCGAAGGCCTGCGCGAACTCGCCGGCGCACTCGGGTCCTTCGGGGCCGAGGTGCGCGCGGGAATGGCCGAACGGGAACAGGAGTTGCAGGACACCGTGGAACGTCAGACGGGATTCACGCCAGGGCGCCGAGCGCCCAGGGCGAACGGCAAGCACTGACACCGTTCGCCCCACAGCCGTGCCCTGACAAACTCCCGTTAGAAACAAGGAACTTCCCGTGCAGACCCACGAGATCATCAAGCGCTTCCGCGAGCACTTCGAGAACGCCGGCCACAAGTACATCCCCAGCGCCTCGCTCCTGCTCGACGACCCCAACCTGCTGTTCGTCAACGCCGGCATGGTGCCGTTCAAGCCGTACTTCCTCGGCGAGGCCCCGCCGCCCGCCCCGCGGATGACGAGCATCCAGAAGTGCGTGCGCACGCCCGACATCGACGAGGTCGGCAAGACCACGCGCCACCTGACGTTCTTCCAGATGGCCGGCAACTTCTCGCTCGGCGACTACTTCAAGGAAGACGCCATCCGGCTCGCCTGGGAGCTGATCACCAAGTCCCAGGACGAGGGCGGCTACGGCTTCGACCCCGAGCGCATCTGGGTCACCGTCTACGAGACCGACGACGAGGCCATCGAGCTCTGGCAGAAGGTCGCCGGCATGCCGCTGGAGCGCATCCAGCGCCGCGGCGTCGAGGACAACTTCTGGTCGATGGGCGTCCCCGGCCCGTGCGGCCCGTGCTCGGAGATCTACTTCGACCGCGGCCCCGAGTACGGCAAGGAGGGCGGGCCGGTCGTCGACGAGGACAGGTACCTGGAGATCTGGAACCTCGTCTTCATGCAGAACATCCGCGGCGAGGGTGGTGCCAAGAAGGACTACCCGGTCATCGGTGAGCTGCCGTCGAAGAACATCGACACCGGCATGGGCGTCGAGCGCGTCGCCTACCTGCTGCAGGGCGTCGACAACGTCTACGAGACCGACCTGGTCCGTGCCGTGATCACCAGGGCCGAGGAGCTGTCCGGCCGCAAGTACGGTGCCGACGAGACCGACGACGTCCGCTTCCGCGTCATCGCCGACCACGCCCGCAGCGGTGTGCTGCTGGTCGGTGACGGTGTCACGCCCGGCAACGAGGCCCGTGGCTACGTGCTGCGCCGCCTGCTGCGCCGCATCATCCGCAGCAGCCGCCTGCTCGGGGTGACCGAGCCGGTGCTGCAGACGTTCGCCGAGGTCGTCCGCGACTCGATGGGCGAGGCCTACCCGGAGCTGGTCAGCGGGTTCGCCCGCATCCAGCAGGTGCTCAAGGCCGAGGAGGACACGTTCCTGCGCACCCTCGACGCCGGTTCGCGGATCTTCGAGGGTGCCGCCGCCGAGGTGAAGGCCGACGGCCGCGCCACGCTGCCCGGTGACAGGGCCTTCCAGCTGCACGACACCTACGGCTTCCCGATCGACCTCACGCTGGAGATGGCCTCCGAGGCCGGCCTGTCCGTGGACGAGGACGGGTTCCGCAAGCTGATGGCCGAGCAGCGCGCCCGCGCCAAGGCCGACGCCGCCGGCAAGAAGACCGGCCACGGCGACCAGTCGGTCTACCGGGAGCTGCTGGAGCAGGGGCCGACCGAGTTCACCGGCTACACCGAGCTGAGCTCCGAGGCCACCCTGCGCGGCATCGTGCTCAACGGCGCCCGCGTGAAGTCGGCCAAGGAAGGCGACATCGTCGAGGTCGTCCTCGACCGCACGCCGCTCTACGCCGAGTCCGGTGGCCAGGAGTCCGACGCCGGCACCATCGTCACGGCCAACGCCGAGCTCGAGGTGCTCGACGTGCAGAAGGTCGCCCGCAAGCTGTGGGTGCACCAGGTCCGCGTCACCTCCGGCGAGGTCAGCGAGGGCGAGCACGTCGAGGCCCGCGTCGACCCGGAGTGGCGCACCGGCGCCCGCCAGGGTCACTCGGGCACGCACGTCGTGCACGCCGCCCTGCGGCACGTGCTCGGCCCGTCGGCCCTGCAGAGCGGTTCGTACAACAAGCCCGGCTACCTGCGGCTCGACTTCGCCTGGACCGGTGGCCTGTCCGCCGAGGCCAAGAGCGAGATCGAGGAGGTCTCCAACCTCGCCGTGCGCCGCGACCTGCCGGTCAGCATCGTCTACACCGACATGGCCGGTGCCCAGGAGCTGGGTGCCGTCGCCCTGTTCGGCGAGACCTACGACGAGACCGTCCGCGTCATCGAGATCGGTGGCGAGTGGTCCCGTGAGCTCTGCGGTGGCACGCACGTCGAGCACTCGTCGCAGATCGGCGCCATCACGCTGCTCGGCGAGTCGTCCGTCGGGTCCGGCGTGCGCCGCCTGGAGGCCTACGTCGGCATCGAGGCCATGCGGTTCCTGGCCAAGGAACGCGCCATCGTGCAGAACCTGTCCGACATGCTCAAGGTCGGTTCCGAGGGCCTGCCCGAGCGGATCGAGTCGCTGGTCGAGCGGCTGAAGGTCGCCGAGAAGGAGCTGGAGAAGGTCCGCGCCGCCGAGCTGCTCGGCAACGCCGGCGCGCTGGCCGACAAGGCCCTCGACATCCGCGGCCTGTCGCTCGTGGCCCTGGGCCTCGAGGGCGTGTCGGGCAACGACCTGCGCACCCTCGGCGGCGAGGTCCGCAACCGCCTGGGCACCAAGCCCGGTGTGGTGGCCCTGTTCTCGGTCGACGGCGACAAGGTCAGCTTCGTGGTGGCCACCACGGCCGCCGCCCGTGACCTGGGACTCGCCGCCGGCAAGCTGGTCCCGGTGTTCGGCCCGGCCATCGCCGCCCGCGGTGGCGGCAAGCCCGACCTGGCCCAGGGCGGCGGCACCAACCCGTCCGGTGTCACCGAGGCCATCACGGCCCTGACCAACGAACTGGACAAGGTGCTTGAGCAGCGCTGATGTTCCTGGTGTCGACGATCCGGGCCTCGGTCGGAGGCTCGGCGTCGACGTCGGATCGGTTCGTGTGGGGGTCTCGTTAAGTGATCCGAGTCCGTTCCTGGCGACTCCGCTCGTCACCCTGAAACGCGACGAGAAGGGCGGCTCGGACCTCACGGAACTCGTACGCCTCATCGCCGACCATGACGTCGTCGAGGTCGTGGTCGGCCTGCCGAAGACACTGGCAGGAAGGCACGGCCCCGCAGCCGAGGCGGCGACGGCGTACGCTGCCGCCTTGGCCGGACGCATCGCCCCGGTGCCGGTGCGGCTCAGCGACGAACGACTGACGACGGTCGTGGTGAGCCGGGTGCTGGCGCAGCGTGGTGTGAAGGGCAAGAAACAGCGAGCCGTTGTCGACCAGGCCGCTGCTGTCGAGATCCTGCAATCTTGGCTGGACGCACGGGCACGTTCGGTGTCCGCCCGAAAGGACGAGGCGTGAGCGGCGACGATCTCGGGTTGTTCACCGACCCCGACGTGGACGAGCGAAGGCCGGTCAGAAAGCGCGACCGCGAGCGCGACAACGCGCGGGCCAAGGCGAAGAAGCGCAAGAAGACGGTCCTGTGGCTGGTCGTCGCGCTGGTCCTCGCCGTCGGCATGGGCGGCGCCTACTACGGCTACCGCGAACTGCGCGGCATCGGGTCGTTCGACGACTTCGCGGGCAGCGGCGAGGCCGACGCGATCGTCGAGGTCCAGGACGGCGACGTGGTCAGCAAGATCGCGGCCACCCTGTACGAGAACGGCGTCGTCGCCTCCGCGCGCGCCTTCACCGAGGCCAGCAAGACCGACGCCCGCGTGACGTCGATCCAGCCCGGCTTCTACCTGATGAAGACGAAGATGTCCGGCCAGAGCGCGGTGGCCAAGATGATCGACCCGAAGACGCGCGTCCCGGCCGTGCAGCTCGTCGGCGGCATCAAGCTCACCGACATCCAGGCCAACGGCAAGACCATCCCCGGCATCTACTCCCAGCTCGCCGCCGCGAGCTGCACGGAGAAGGACGGCCAGAAGGTCTGCCTCACCGGCGACGAGATCAAGGCCGCCGCCGAGCAGACCGACCCGGTCGCCCTCGGCGTGCCGGACTGGGCGCTCGCCGACGTGAAGGCCGCCGAGCCGCAGTTCCGCCTCGAAGGCCTGATCATGCGCGGCGTGTACCAGGTCAAGCCGGGCGTGAGCGCGGTAGAGCTGCTCCGCAGCGTCATCGTCGCCTCCGCCCAGAAGCTGCAGGGCGCGGGCATCCCCGGCGGCACCCTGAACACCGGCTTCCGGCCGTACGAGGTCCTCGTGATCGCCTCGCTGATCGAGAAGGAAGCGATCGAGAAGGACTTCGGCAAGGTCTCGCAGGTCATCTACAACCGCATGGCCGAGCCGATGGACCTGCAGTTCGACTCGACCATCAACTACCGCAACAACCAGCCGCACATCCGCACGTCCGACGCGGACCGCAACGCGGACCAGCCGTACAACACGTACAACCGCAAGGGCCTGACGCCGACCCCCATCGGCTCGCCCTCGCAGCAGGCCGTGGCGGCCGCGATCAAGCCGGACGGCGGCGACGCGGGCAACAAGATCCTGTACTTCGTGAAGTGCGAGAAGGACGGCACCTCGTGCTTCTCGAACACGTACCCGGAACACCAGGCCAAGGACCAGAAGGCACAGCAGGAGGGCGTCTACTAGTGGTGCTGCGGAAGGCGGCGGTGATCGGTTCGCCGATCGAGCACTCGCTCTCACCCGTCCTGCACAACGCCGCGTACGCCGCCCTGGGCCTCGACTGGGAGTACACCCGCCTGGAATGCGCCGAGGCGGACGTCCCCGGCCTCGTGTCGTCGCTCGGACCGGAGTGGGTGGGCCTGTCCTGCACGATGCCCACGAAACGCGCCGCGCTGGCGTTCGCGTCCGTCGTGACCCCGCGCGCCTCGGCCGTGGGCGCGGCGAACACGCTGGTGCGCAACGGTTCCGAGTGGCACGCCGACTGCACCGACGTCGATGGCGTCGTAGGAGCGTTGCGGGAGAAGGGTTTCTCCGGCGGCACGAACGGCGTGGTGCTGGGTGCGGGCGGCACGGCCACGGCCGCGCTGGCCGGCCTCGCCGAGCTGGGCGTGAAGACGGTTTCCTTGGTGGTGCGGGATCCTGCGCGCGCGGGCGAGGCGGCGGAGACCGCGTCCCGCGTCGGCGTCGAGGCCGAGGTCCTCGAACTGTCCTCAGTGGACCTCCCGCTGTTGTGCGGCGCGTCGGACGTCGTGGTGTCCACCGTGCCGGCCGAGGCCACCGTGCCGCTGGCCGCCGCACTCGCCCGCGCGCCGTACGTGCTGGACGTGATCTACCACCCGTGGCCGACCCCGGTCGCCGCGGCCGTGGAGGAGTCGGGCGCGCGCCTCGCGACGGGCCTGGACATGTTGCTGCACCAGGCTTTCGGTCAGGTGGAGCAGTTCACCGGCAAGCCCGCGCCGCAGGACGTGATGCGCCGGGCGCTGGACGCCGCCCTGGCCGCCCGCGCGTAACCGTGTCGGGCCAAGTCCCGGTGTGGCTGCCGCTCGTCGCGGCACTGATCGCTGGTGTCCTCGGCGCTGCCGGCGTGATCGCTGGCCAGTTGGTGAACGCGCGCCGCGAGTCGAAGCGTTGGCAGGTCGAGCGTTCCGCCAAGACTCTCGACTACTGGCGGGACACCAAGCTCAAGGCTTACTCGGACCTCGTTGGTGTCTTGCATCGGTGGAACGAGCTGTTCTTCCGGCACGTGAACTGGCCGGCTGACGGACTGCTTGTCGTCCAAGACCACGTGCTGGCCGAGATGGATCAGTTGGCCAAGGACCTCGACTTCGTGATGGCTGGTGTCTACCTCGTGGGCTCCCGTGAAGTGCAGACGTTGAGCGAAGAAGTGG
Organism: Lentzea sp. NPDC058450; assembly: GCF_042721395.1. Taxonomy (NCBI): domain Bacteria; kingdom Bacillati; phylum Actinomycetota; class Actinomycetes; order Pseudonocardiales; family Pseudonocardiaceae; genus Lentzea; species Lentzea sp. NPDC058450. The sequence continues at coordinate 197,308 of NZ_JBHXLO010000015.1, read as the reverse complement.
GGGCTCTACTACGTCGGTGCGGTGAAAGCCCTGCGGGACGGGAGTCCTCGCATTTTCCCGCGCATACCCGAGTCGCCCGGGCAGGGAGTGTTGCCTGACGACGACGTACCTGCTGATGTCTACCTGAGACTGGTGCAGCTGATGAGGCGAGACCTCGGGCATGAGCCCATGAGTTTCCCGGCCTCGTAACTTTCGGCCTGATCCCTCGCTGTTCGATATCGGCACGCGCCCGTCGTGTGATTGTCTGCGCGCGACTCGTTTGACTGCGGACGATGTGCCACTCGCCCGCGGTCATCGCATGCCGGTGTTCTGCGGGAGAACCGGCAGGCGGGGGGCGCACGGGTGTGCCTGCCGAGGGCTCCGCTTGGGCGCGTGGGCCTACCGGTTCGGCACCACGGCCGCCGGTGCGCCCCTCCACCTTCCTAGGATGGCCCGGTGGAGATCCCAGGGCTCGGCGTCGTGACCGAGGACGAGCACGGCAGCCTGGTCAGCGCGCCCGTCGAGGTGCCGGTGCTGGGCGGCGCGTTCCGCTGGCACGTCGACGGCTACCAGGACGACCCCGCGCCGCACGAGTTCCACGCGGCCGTCAAGGCGTTCCTCGCCCTCGACGGCAGGGCGCTCGAAGCGGCGGCGGCGGGAGTCTTCGACTACTACCGGCACATGGGCGAGATCTTCGGCGACGAGCTGGACGACTTCCCCCGCATCGCCGGGCCGGACCAGGTCTGGGACCACGTCACGTTCGGCCACGAGGTGACGGTGACCCGAGGCGACGAGGGCGACCCGGTGTTCGTGTCGGTCGAGGCCGAGTGCGAGTGGGAGGTCGAGCACGGCCTGCAGGTGGTGTTTCGCGAGGGCGCGCGCATCACCAAGGTCGGCCCGTACGACGGTCATCTCAAGAACGACGAAGACGTCCTGTACGAACGCTTCTAGGGGCAGAACTCGGCCGGGATCTTGGCGTCGGGGGCGATCTCCACGCCGTTCGCCTGGGCCGTGCAGTGGATCTGGATGAGTCCCCACTTGGACGCCAGCGGGTTGACGTCGCCCGGCAGGACGACCAGGTTCCGCGCCGCGACGGCCCGCGACTGCGTCTCCGGCAGGTCGGTCGTGAGGCCCTGCTTGCGTTCGTCGTCGGTGGGCCCGGCCAGCAGCAGGTTGATGGCGGTCGTGATGTCGACGCTGCCGGTGTGGTCGCGGTCGCGGCGCACCAGGCCGTCCCCGTCGGCCCGCACGAGGTAGATGGTCAGCGTGCGCGACGAGACCGTGGGCCCCTCGCCGCCGGTGAGCACGGGGGTCGGGCGGATGCCGCACGACGTCAGCGTCACGAGGGCAAGCGCAACGTGAAGACCGCGCCGCCAGAGGGGGCGTTGGCCGCCTCGATCGTGCCGCCGTGCAGGCGTGCGTTCTCCCATGCGATCGCCAATCCCAGTCCGCTGCCCTCGGAACGGGAGCGGGCCGTGTCTGCCTTGTAGAAGCGGTCGAAGATGTGGGGGAGTGCGTCGGCGGGGATGCCCGGACCGTTGTCCGCCACCTGGACGACGCCCGGCCGCACCGTCACCCGCACCGGGACGCCGCCGTGCTTCAGCGCGTTGCCGACGAGGTTGGCCACGATCACGTCGAGGCGGCGGCGGTCGACCCGCGCCACCACGCCCTCGGCCAATGATGCCTGCACCGAGCCGGTCCAGCCGCGCGCGGCCAGGGTGTCGCGCACGGCGGTGCCGAGGTCCCAGTCGTCGAGCTCCAGGACGTTGCGGCCCTCGTCGAAGCGCGAGATCTCCATCAGGTCGTTGACCAGGCGGGTGAGCTTGCGGGTCTCGGTGGACACCAGGCGGGCCGCGACGGCGGTGTCCGGGGGCAGCGTGCCGGCGTCCTCGTCCAGCACGGCCGTGACGGCGTTCATGGCCGTCAGCGGGGTGCGCAGCTCGTGCGACACGTCCGCCACGAACCGGCGGGAGGCGGCCTGCGAGGCCTCCAGCTGCTCCGCGGCGCGGTTGAACGTCCGGGCGAGGTCCGCGAGCTCGTCGGAGCCCCGTTCGTCCACACGGGTGTCCAGGCGGCCGGAACCGAGGGCGCGGGCGGCGGCGCCGAGCCTGCGGACGGGCCGCAGCACGCCGCGGGCGGTGAACAACGCGAGGCCCAGCGCCAGCGGCACCACGAGGCTCACGCCCACCCACGCGGCGGTCGAGAAGCTGTCGATGGCGGTCTGCGTGCCGGTCAGCTCCGTGATCGCCCAGACCTCCACGCCGGTCGGGGTGCCGTCGCCGCGCAGCAACGGGATGCCGACCACGACGTACGGGGTGATCTGGTCGGTGCGCCGCTGCCAGAGGATGGTGCTGCTGTTCTTGAGCATGGCGCGCATCTCGGCGGGGACGAACGACGGGTCCGGCCCGCCGCCCGACCGCATCCCCTCGAACAGGACGACCGACGAGCCGCGCAGGAACCACGCGAAGTCGTCCAGGTCCTGCTGCGACGGCGGCACGGTGAGCCGCGGCGCGTACGTGCGGGCGTTCTGCACCAGCGGGTTCATGAAGCTGTCCTGCGCGTCCGTGAGCAGCAACGTGCGCGCCGTCGCGTAGGAGGCGCCCGCCGCGCCGGCCGCGCCCAGCACCGTCAGCAGCAGGAACGCCGCCATCAGCCGCGGGCGCAGGCCGCGCAGCAACGACCTCATCGCGGGCCGAAGCGGTAACCGAAGCCGCGCACGGTGTGGACGTAGCCGGGGTCGGCGGGCACGTCCTCGATCTTCGCGCGCAGCCGCTGCACGCACGCGTCGACCAGCCGCGAGTCGCCGAGGTAGTCGTGCTCCCACACCGCTTCGAGGATCTGCTGGCGGGTCAGCACGCGACCGGGCGTGCGGGACAGTTCGAGCAGCAGCTTCAGCTCCGTCGGGGTCAGCGCGACCTTCACGTCGTTCTTGAGCACCTGAAGTCCTGCCCGATCGATCACCAGCGACCCGTGCCGTTCGACCGACGACGGCTCGGACACCGTCCGCCGCAGCACCGCCCGGATGCGGGCCTCCAGCACGCGCGGTTCGACGGGTTTGACCACGTAGTCGTCCGCGCCCGCCTCCAGGCCCGCCACCACGTCGAAGTCGTCGCCGCGGGCGGTGAGCATGATGATCGGCACCTCGGCGTGCGAGCGCATCCGGCGGCACGTCTCGAAGCCGTCGATCCCCGGCAGCATGATGTCGAGGACCACGATGTCGGGGCGGGACTCGCGCAGTCGCTCGACGCCTTCCTCGCCTGTCGGCGCCGCGCGGACCTCGTGCCCCTGACGGCGCAGCGCCAGTCCGAGTCCTTCACGCACCGAGGGGTCGTCCTCCACCAGCAAGACCATCGCCACAAGACCATTATCGGCGGGAGCAGGCGGGGACGCCCGTTCTGTAGCGGAACCATGACATGGCGTGGACGTTCTCATAGAGCGGCTCGCGGAATCTCGAACTCATGGCCGGAAGCTTGCTGGGATTCCTCTTCACGTACTTCGCGCTGGTGTGGACGTCATTCGGGCAGAAGGCGGAGAACGCCGCGTTGCCCGAGTTGTCGTTGCAACGGTCGTGGGCGTCCAACGTGGACATGGCGATCATCGTGGCCGCCGTGCTCGTGATCGTGTTCGCCCGCAAGAAGTCGCTCACGCCGTTGCTGCTGCTCGGCGGTTCGGTGCTGGGCGCCCAGGTGCTGAAGCTCTACGTGCTGGTGCGGCCGCCGCTGGACGACGACGCGGTGCTGGTGCACAACAGCTTCCCGAGTGGGCACACGACGGCCGCGGTGGCGTCGGTGATCGCGGTGACGATGGCCGTGCCACGCCGGTTCGCGCTGGTCGTGGCGGTGCCGGGGGCGCTCGGCGCGGGGGCGGTCGCGGCGGAGACGGTGTCGCTCGGCTGGCACCGGTTCAGCGACACGCTCGGCGCGGCGCTGCTGGTCTCGACGCTCGCGTTCCTGCTGCTGCGCAGGTGGACCGCGGGGCTGGTGGTGCCGCCGGCGCTGGCCGTCGGCGGGGTGTGGCTGATGGTGAGCTACCCGCAGGCCACGCCGTCGACTCTCGCCGGCGTCGTGACCGCGGGGGTGGTGCTGCACTTCGGGTGGGCCGTGAGCGGTCCCGGTCCTCGGGGTGACCAGGACCGCTCACGGCAGGGATCACCCGTCGTGGTCGGTGGCGATCAGTTCGGCGATGGCGTCCAGAGCAGCGTCCGCTCCGTCCCCCTCGGCGCTGAGCACCACCTCGTCACCGTGCATCGCGCCCAGGGTCATCAGACCCAGGACACTCGCCGCTTCGACGGCTTCGCCGTCGTCCTTGCGGATGGTGACCGTCACCGGCTGGTCGGCGGCGGCCTTCGCCAGCAATGCGGCAGGCCGGGCGTGCAGTCCGACCTTGCTGGCCACGGTGACCCGTCGCTCGGCCATGATGGTTCCTCCCGGTAGAGCTGGTTGTGACTACTGCTTGTCGTGCCTGGCGGGCTTCTCGGTGACGGCCGTGTCGGCCGAACCCGAGGCACCCACGACGCTCTCGTCGGCCTCCGGCGACTCGTCGTCCTCGCGGCCCGGCGTCTTCAGGTTCCACTTGGTGATGACCCAGCGGAACACGAAGTAGTAGATCGCCGCGTAGACGAGGCCGATCGGGATGATCAGCAACGGCCTGGTCGCGATGTTGAAGTTGAGCAGGTAGTCGATCACACCCGCGGAGAAGCCGAAACCGTCGTGCACGCCGAGCGCGTTGGTGATCGCGAGCGACGTACCGGTCAGGACGGCGTGGATGACGTAGAGCGGCCACGCGACGAACATGAACGCGAACTCGAGCGGCTCGGTGACACCCGTGATGAACGAGGTGAGGGCCGCGGAGCCCATGATGCCGGCGATGATCTTCTTCTGCGACGGCTTGGCGGTGTGGATGATCGCCAGGGCGGCCGCGGGGAGCGCGAACATGAAGATCGGGAAGAAGCCGGACATGAACGTGCCCGCGGTCGGGTCGCCCGCGAAGAAGCGCGGGATGTCACCGGTCTTGGTGGCGCCGTCGACCTGGTACTCGCCGAAGACCTGCCACATGAACGTGTTCGGGATGTGGTGCAGACCCAGCGGGATCAGGAGGCGGTTGATCACGCCGTAGATGCCGGCACCGATGATCGAGCTGCCCGAGACGGCCTCGCCGACGGCGGTCAGGCCCTTGTCGAACCACGGGTAGATGAGGCCCATCACGACGCCGACGGGGATCATGACGCCCGCGACGATGATCGGCACGAAGCGGCGGCCACCGAAGAACGCGAGGTACGGGGGCAGCTTGATGCGGTGGTACTTCTGCCACAGCACGGCGGTGATCAGACCCACCACGATGCCGGTCAGCACCGAGTAGTTGATCTGCTCCTGCTTGGCGGGGTCCTCGGCCAGCGGCAGGACCATGGGGGACATGGCCTTGAAGACGGCCTGCGTGACCACGAAGCCGACGACGGCGGCGAGCGCGGTCGAGCCGTCACCGCGGCGCGCGAACCCGATCGCCACACCCACCGCGAACAGCAGCGGCAGGTTGCTGAACAGGGCGTCGCCCGCACCACCGATGACAGCGGCGACCTGGTTCCAGCCCAGACCGTCCTTGCCGAGCAGGTCGGGCTGGCCGAGACGCAGGAGAAGTGCGGCGGCGGGCAGTGAGGCGATCGGCAGCATGAGGCTGCGACCGAACCGCTGCAAACCGGCCAGGCCCTTGAACCCGCGACCGCCTGTCGCCTCTGGGGCGCTGGCGCTCATGTGGTACCTCCCTTGGCGGAGTTCGGAACGGAACCCGGGACGGTCCGGTCCAGTTGCATGGTCACCTGGTAGAGATCGCCCCGGTACCAGGAAGTCACGTCTTCGCAGGGCTGCCCGTTCGAGCTGGCGACCCTCCTGAACACGAGGAGCGGGCTGCCCTTGCGGACGTCGAGCGCCTTCGCGGTCTCCGCGTCGGCGGTCTCGGCCCACACGGTCTGCCGCGCGTGGTCGAGCTGGATTCCGTACCGGGTCGCGATGATCTCGTAGAGCGATCCGGTCAGGTCGCATCGGTCGAGCTCGGGAAGCATGTGCGGGCTGTACCAGCCGGACTCGAGCGCCAGCGGTGCCCCGTCGGCCTTGCGCAACCGCACGACGCGGTACGCGTACTCGTCCGGCTCCAGCCCCAGCGACGCCTTGGAACCCGGCGCCGCCTGGCCGCAGCTGATCACCTCGGTGCTGGGCTCGACGCCGCGCGCCTTCATGTCCGAGGTGAACGAGGCCAGGAAGAGCTGCAGGTCGTAGCGCCGCTTGGCGGTGAACGTCCCACGGCCCTTGGCCCGCGTGAGCAGACCGTCGGCGACCAGTTGGCCGACTGCGGCCCGCACGGTGATGCGAGAGACTCCGTACCGCTCGGCCAGGTCGCGCTCCGACGGAATCGGGGAGCCGGGAGCGAGCTCCTGTTCGGCCAGCCGCCGCAGGATCTCGCGCAGCTGCGCGTGCTTGGGCTTGGGCCCCTCCACGATCTCGTTCACTCGCTCACCTCCTCGCTAGTGGTACTTTCCGGTCTAGACCAGTTGGTGCGGGAGAATGCTCCGCGCACCGAGCGGGTGTCAACCGCTGTTACGGGAACGAGAGGTACGAACGTGGCTGACGAGAAGGCGCAGAAGATCCTCGCCGCGCTGGGCGGGCGCGACAACGTCATCGAGATCGAGCCCTGCATCACCCGGCTGCGGTGTGAGCTCGAGGACGGTTCGGTCGTCGACGAGAAGGCCCTGAAGGCGTTGGGAGCACACGGGGTCATGCGCTCCGGCAACGTCGTCCAGGTCGTCGTCGGCCCCGAGGCGGACACCATCGCGTCGGACATCGAGGACCTCCTGTGAGCCTCCGCGTGGGCAGCCCGGTCGCGGGCCGCGTGGTCGCGCTCTCGGAGGTTCCGGACCAGGTCTTCGCCGAGGCGATGGTCGGCCCCGGCGTCGCCGTCGAACCGGCCCGCGTGAAGGCCGACGTGGTCTCACCCCTCGACGGCACCGTCGTCACGCTGCACCCGCACGCGTTCGTCGTGGCCGGCGCGGACGGCGCGGCCGTCCTCGTCCACCTGGGCATCGACACCGTGAAGCGCAAGGGCGAGGGCTTCGAGGTGCACGTCGTCAAGGGCGAGCAGGTCCAGGCCGGTCAGAAGATCGTGACGTGGGACCCGGCCGAGGTCGAGGCGGCCGGGTACGCGCCGATCTGCCCGGTCATCGCGCTGGACGCGTCCGCGGAGGCGCTCGGCGACCTCGCGGTGGGCGTGGACGTGACGGCGAACGACGCGCTGTTCGACTGGTCGCGCTGAGGTGAGTTCGTTCTGGTTCGTCGTCGCCGGCTCTCGGTCGGCGACGACGAACTGAATCGAAGCACCTTTCACCCGGATGGACCTAGAGGAATGTCGCGGTGCCCCGACATGATTTGGCGGTCTGGGGAGGCATTGCGCACTGGGCGGGAATCAAAATCGGCGTGTGCCGGACGGTTTCTGGGGAACTTTCCGGGTGACGCCCTCCTAGGTCGTTCGTCGACCATTGTAGTCCCGCAGGGGGCGGGTCCGCGCAGCACGGATGAGTTCGGACGGTGGTCCGCGGCTCTGTCGGTGTGCGCGTTTATTACTCGTGGGGCCTTTCCGTTCGCTGAATCATGTCTATGACACGCGATTAGTGGAGGAACCAACGGTGAATTCGCAACGTCTTGCGTTTTTGGACGACCTCGAGGCCGAGCTGTCCGCGCCGAGCGCGGGCGGGCAGGCCGCCGGGTCCGGCACGGGCGTGGCGGGCCGCAAGATCCGTCACCTCGCCGCGACGCTGCTGGCGAGCGCGTCCTTCTTCACGGTGTCGGCCGGGGTGGCGAGCGCCGGCACCGGGTCGGACGTCGTCGCGAGCGACTGCATGAGGCCCGACTACGTCAACTACACCCACACCAAGAACTGCAGCGGGCTGGACATCCAGAAGTTCGAGTACCGCTACTCCTACTCGCCGAACCAGGTCCTGTGGTGCCACGTCTTCTGGCACTACTCGTTCACCTGCAACACCTGGTACTACGTCGGCGTCAAAGAAGCCTGCTGACCGGTGACGTGGACGCGGGTGCCGGCGCGCATGCGGCACCCGCGTTTCGCCGCCGACCGGAAGCGAGGCGAGATGCGCGAGAAGACCGAGTCGCCGGAGCCCAACCCGTGGATCCGGCGCGTGCTGCCCCCTCTCACCGGCCTGGGTTTCACCGGGCGGGAGACGAGCACCAGGGCGAGCGTCGTGGTGCTGGCCAGGGACGAGGAGAGGTGCATCGCCCGCTGCCTCGACAGTGTCGTGAGCAGCGGGTTCGACGAGGTCCTGGTGGTGGACACCGGGTCGGTGGACAGCACGCCCGGCATTGTCGCGACCTACGCGGACCGGGGTGTGCGACTGCTCCAGGTGCCGTGGGGCGACTCGTTCGCCGAGGCGCGGAACGCGGCGATCGACGCCGTGGGGAGCGGGTGGGTCGTCTTCCTCGACGCCGACGAGTGGGTGGAGTCGGCCGAGGAGCTCAGAGCCTGCCTGGACTCGTTGGCGGGCGCCGACGGACTGCGGCGGCTGGTGTTCGCGCCCAGGATCTTCGACGTGGACCGGGAGACGTACGACGACTCCATTCCGCGCATCTTCCTGGCGGACGGCGGCGTCCGGTTCAAGGGGGCGATCCACGAGTACCCGGTGGTGGCGGGGGAGGTCGACGAACCGGTCGGGCTGGTCGAGCTCGACGTCGTCCTCCGGCACGACGGCTACCGCCCCGACGTGGTGCACGCCAAGGGGAAGCGGCAGCGCAACCTGGAGTTGCTGCGGGCCGCGCTGAAGAACGACCCCACCAACCCGCGGTGGTTCTACTTCATGGTCCGCGACGCGCTGCCGGTGCTCGGGGGCGACCAGATCGTCGGTCTGTGCGACGCGTTGCGGGATCTCGTGGGGCGCGACGCCGGGTCCGGGGACCTGCTCGGCGCCGCCGAGTACTGGAAGCTCGCGCTCGCTTTCTCATGTCAGGGTCTGGTCGCGCTGGGGGACTGGGATTCGGTTCACCGGTTCTGCCGCGATCTGGAACAGGCCGACGCGCATTACTTCAGCACGATGGCCGAGCTGGTCGGCGGCGTGGTGACCAAGAAGGATCTGCTGCGCGCGGTGGAAATCCGGAAGAACGACGATCTGATGGCGCGCAGTGCGATCGATCCGTCCGGTCGTCATGTGGACGCGCTCATTTGCGCGTTGCTGGGGCGGCTGCGGGGAGAAGACGAAGCGGACCGTTATCGGGAGCTTTGCGATTCCTGGGACGACGTGTTCTTCGAGAAGTCGGTGTTGCGTGGCGCTGCTGGGATTTCGCCGGCCTGATCCGGGCCGTGCGTGAACGGACCGTTCACGACAGGGCGGAACTTGGCCCGGGCCGTGCCGGGCAGGACCGTGGTGCCATGACCACGGTCCTGCTCGCGTTCACACCGGGCACGCTCCTCAAAGGCGTGCTCGTGGCTTCGTCGTGGACGGTCGCCGCCGTCCTCGACGCACCACCCGAGTCGTTCGTGCTGGCCTGGTTCGGCATCATGCTCGCGGTGATCGACCTGCGGCACCACCGGTTGCCGGACGCCCTCACCCTCCCGTTGGCCGCCGCCCTGCTGCTCCTGCAGTCCCATCGGCTGGGAGAAGCGCTGCTGACCGCCGCGCTTTTCGGTGGCGCGCATCTCGCCGTCCGGCGCTGCAAGCCCGCGCTGATGGGTGGCGGCGACGTGAAGCTGACCTTCGGCCTCGGCGCCGCGCTCGCCCTGCCGCAGCTCTTACCTGCGGCGATCCTGTCCAGTGTGGTCACTCTCGCCCTCGCCGCGCTCCGCAGAGCCCGTGCCGTGCCCCACGGACCGGGGTTGCTGGCCGCCACCTGGGCATTGACGACGCTGTGAAAGGATTGTGAACGTGCTGCGCTGGATCACCGCTGGAGAGTCACACGGCCCCGCCCTCGTCGCCGTCCTGGAGGGCATGCCCGCCGGGGTGGAGGTGACCACCGAGGACCTCGTCGCCCAGCTCGGGCGCCGCAGGCTCGGGTTCGGTCGCTCGCCCCGCATGGGCTTCGAGCAGGACGAGGTCGAGATCCTCGGCGGCGTCCGCCACGGGAAGACGCAGGGCGGTCCGGTCGCGGTGACGATCGGCAACTCCGAGTGGCCCAAGTGGCAGACGGTCATGTCGCCGGACCCGGTCGACCCGAGCCTGCTCAAGCCGACCGGCCGCAACGAGGCCCTCACGCGCCCGCGGCCCGGTCACGCAGACCTGCCCGGCATGCAGAAGTTCGGCTTCGACGAGGCCCGCCCGGTGCTGGAGCGGGCGAGTGCGCGGGAGACCGCCGCCCGCACCGCGCTCGGCACGGTTGCACGCCAGTTCCTGCAGCAGTTGCTTGGCGTGCAGGTGCTCAGCCACGTCGTGTCCATCGGCAAGGCCGAGACGCCCGAGGACGCCGCCCTGCCGACGCCGGACGACCTGCCCGCCATCGACGAGTCGCCGGTGCGCTGCTTCGACCAGCGCGGCACGGACGCGATGATCGCCGAGGTCGAGGCCGTCAAGGAGGCCGGTGACACGGTCGGCGGCGTCATCGAGGTGCTCGTCTACGGCCTGCCGCCGGGCCTCGGCTCGCACGTGCACTGGGACCGCCGCCTCGACGCCCGCCTCGCCGCCGCGCTCATGGGCGTGCAGGCGATGAAGGGCGTGGAGATCGGCGACGGCTTCACGTCGGCCAAGCGCTGGGGCAGCCAGGCCCACGACGAGATCGACCGCGGCAGCGGCCCGGTCGGCGTCACGCGCCGCTCGAACCGCGCCGGTGGCCTCGAAGGCGGCATCACCAACGGCGAGATCCTCCGTGCCCGCGTGGCCATGAAGCCGATCTCGACCGTCCCGCGTGCACTGTCCACTGTGGACGTCCGCACGGGGGAGCCCGCCGTCGCGATCCACCAGCGCTCGGACGTCTGCGCCGTGCCGCGCGCCGGTGTCGTGCTGGAGTCCGTGGTGGCGCTGGTGATCGCCGAGGCCGCGCTGGAGAAGTTCGGCGGCGACTCGCTCGACGAGACCCGCCGCAACGCCCACGCGTACCTCAAGGCGCTGGAAGCCCGCTGGGAGGGCATGTGAGCCCGCGCTTCGTCGTGGTCGGCCCGCCCGGCGCGGGCAAGACCACGGTCAGCGAGCTGCTCGCGACGCGCCTCGAAGTGCCGTTCCGCGACGTCGACGCAGACATCGTGGCGCTCGCCGGCAAGCCGATCTCGGACATCTTCCTCGACGACGGCGAGCCCGCTTTCCGCGCCATGGAAGAGGAAGCCGTCGCCAAGGCACTGGTCGAGCACGAGGGCGTGCTGGCGCTCGGCGGGGGAGCGGTGCTGTCCGCGACGACCCGCGAACGCCTGCGCGAGCACACCGTGGTGTTCCTGAACGTGGGCATGGCCGAGGGCGTGCGCCGCACCGGGCTCGCGGCCAACCGCCCGCTGCTGACCGGCGTGAACCCGCGCGCCACGTTCAAGGCGCTGCTCGACGCGCGCCTGCCGCTGTACCGCGAGGTCGCGACGATCGAGGTGCTGACCGACGCCCTCGATCCGGAGCAGGTGACCGACGCGGTGATCAAGGGAGCTGAAGCATGACCGAGCCCGTGCGCATCCGGGTCGCCGCGGAGAAGCCCTACGACGTGGTGATCGGCCGCGGCCTGCTCGGCGACATCGTCGAGTTCCTCAGCGGCTCCGCCAAGATCGCGATCGTCCACCAGCCCACGCTCGCCGAGACGGCGAAGGTGCTGGTCGACGAGCTCAAGGCCGTGGGCGCCGACGCGCACCGCGTCGAGGTCCCCGACGCCGAGGACGGTAAGGACCTCGCCGTCGCGGGCTTCTGCTGGGACGTCCTGGGCAAGATCGGCCTCGCCCGCACCGACGTCGTCGTCGGCCTCGGCGGCGGCGCGGTCACGGACCTCGCGGGCTTCGTCGCGTCCACGTGGATGCGCGGCGTGCGGCTGGTCAACATCCCGACGACGCTGCTCGGCATGGTCGACGCGGCCGTCGGCGGCAAGACCGGCATCAACACCGACGCGGGCAAGAACCTCGTCGGCACGTTCTACGAGCCGGACGCCATCTTCGTCGACCTCGCCACGCTGGAGACGTTGCCCCGCAACGAGCTCATCGCCGGCATGGCCGAGATCGTCAAGGGCGGCTTCATCGCCGACCCGGTCATCCTCGACCTGATCGAGGCCGACCCCGCGAAGGCCCTCGACCCGACCGGCGACGTGCTCGCCGACCTGGTCCGCCGCAAGATCCAGATCAAGGCCGACGTCGTCACGAACGACCTGCGCGAGTCGTCCCTGCGCGAGATCCTCAACTACGGCCACACCCTCGGCCACGCCATCGAACGCCGCGAGCGCTACCGCTGGCGGCACGGTGCCGCGATCAGCGTCGGCCTGGTCTTCGCCGCCGAACTCGCCCGCCTCGCGGGCCGCCTGGACGACGAGACCGCCGACCGCCACAAGCGCGTCCTGGAGCTCCTCGGCCTGCCGACGACCTACGACCCGGACGCCCTCCCGCAGCTCATGGAGGGCATGAAGGTCGACAAGAAGAACAAGGCGGGCGTCCTGCGCTTCGTCGTCCTCGACGGCCTCGCGAAGCCCGGCCGCCTCGAAGGCCCGGACCCGTCGCTGATCGCCGCCGCGTACGGCGCCGTCGCCGCCGAGCCCAAGAAGTCCGCGGGCGGGACGGTGCTGCTGTGAAGGTCCTCGTCCTCAACGGCCCCAACCTGAACCGCCTGGGCACCCGCGAGCCGCTCATCTACGGCAGCACCACCCACGCCGACCTGGCGGAGATGTGCGTCGCCGAGGGCACCGGCCTCGGCTTCGACGTCGAGGTCCGCCAGACCAACCACGAGGGCGAGATGGTCGGCTGGCTGCACGAGGCAGCCGACGCCGGCACCCCGGTGATCCTCAACGGCGCGGCCTGGACGCACTACTCCATCGCCCTGCGCGACGCGTGCTCCCAGCTCACCGCACCCCTGGTCGAGGTGCACATCTCGAACATCCACCAGCGCGAGGAGTTCCGGCACCACAGCGTGGTCTCGGCGGTCGCCACCGGCGTGATCGCGGGCCTGGGCGTCGAGGGCTACCTCCTCGCCCTGCGCTGGCTGGCCCTCAAGCAGAAGTGATCGGGTGGCGCATCCAGAGGTTCGTCTCCTCGTAGACGCCCTGGTCGCGCTCCCGGTCGATCCGCACGAGGTCGAGCCCACCGGCGACGACGTACCGCCCGCTCCGCGGGAACGCCATCCCGGTCCACCGCTCCCACTCGGCGACGGCCCCGGTCACCACCATCGACCGGGGCGCGGGCCCGAGGATCGTGGCCCCGAGCCGCTGGTGGGTGCGGATCCACGGGTCGAGGTGCAGCCCGTCCTCCGCCGCCCGCTCGCGCAACCCGGCCCGCCCCCAGGCCGCACGGCCGCCGCCACCACACACAAGGTGTCCGGCACGACCCCGCTCCCGTGCTCCCGGACCGCCGCGGCCAACGCTCCGTCGTACCCACCGCCGGGCAGTCCCGCCACCGAACCGTCCCAGCGCCGTCGCCCGAGCCGGCACGGTGTCGCAACGAGGCCTGCGAGGGGCCCCTGCGGATCGGGCCGCGCGCCGTTCGAGACGATCTCCACGAACCCGATCCCATGGAGGGCACGCCATGCTGCACCACGTCGAGCTCTGGGTCCCGGACCTCGCCCGCGCCGAGGCCACGTTCGGGTGGATCTTCACCGAGCTCGGCTGGACCGAGCACCAGCGCTGGCCGGCCGGCGTCAGCTGGAAGCACCAGGACACCTACGTCGTGGTCGAGCAGTCCCCGGCCGTGACCGGACCGCACGACCGCATGAAGGCGGGCCTCAACCACCTCGCCCTGCACGCCGGCACCCAGGCCGACGTCGACCGCCTCGTCGCGAAATCCGAGGCCAACGGCTGGAAGCTCATGTTCGCGGACAAGCACCCTCACGCGGGAGGACCAGACCACTACGCGGCGTTCATGGAGAACGAGGACGGGTTCGAAATCGAGCTCGTAGGCGTCTGAACGTGTAAAGATTCGCACCGTGCCAAGACTGCTGATCGCCGCGTTCGCACTGCTCCTGGCCGGGTGCGCGACCGCGCCGGAGCCCACGCCCGTCAGCAGTGAGACGACCACGAAGGCCACCGAGCAGATGTCGGACGAGGCGCTCCAGTCGCAGTGGTGGACGTGGGCCGCGTCGAGCACGGAGAAGCGCAACCCGCTCGTCGACGACAGCGGCCAGTGGTGCGCCGAGAACCAGCCGAAGGACGTGTGGTTCTTCGCGGGCACGCTCGGCGGTGGTGGCTCGGTGAACCGCCGCTGCCAGGTGCCGGCCGGCAGGCCGCTCGCCGGTCCGGCGATCAACACCTACACCAACTGCGACACGTTCCTGGCCGACGCCAAGGGCACGGTGACGCTTGACGGCCAGCTGGTCGAGCTGCGGCGGATCGACCCGACCGCCATCACCTTCCAGACCGTGCAGGACAACGTGATGGGCGCCCCGACCGGCAGGGTCGACGCCAGGGCGTGCGGCCTGTGGGCGTGGCTGCCGCCGCTCAGCCCGGGCGAGCACGAGCTGCGCGTGCAGGGCGAGTTCGGCAGCTTCAAGACGTCCGTGCGGTACATCCTCACCGTCAGGTAGACCGGCAGCGGGCGCCGGCGTGACTTCACCCGATCAGGTGGTGAAGTCGGCTAGCCCCGTGCCGATTCCTTCCGCGCCAGGAACCCGCCCAGCAGCATCCCCAGCCCGGCGGGCGCGAGCACGAGCAACGCGGTGAACGCCGCCCCGCCTGTCAGCGCCACCCACAGCGCCTCCTGCCCGGTCTGGTCGACCAGCAGCGCGGACCCGATCACGCCGAGCGCCCCCGCGAACGGACCGGCGATCAACGCCGCGACGAACCACTGCATGCCGCGTCCGTCCAGCTCGCGCAGCGCGTCGACCGCGCCCCACAGCACGGCGGCGACGATCAGCAGGCCGAGCGCGATCGGCCGGACCGACGAGGCCTCCGGGCTGCGCACGCCCACGGCCGCGACGCCGGTCTGCACGGCCCCGTGCAGGAGCCCCATCCACAACGCACGGACGAACCAAGGACGCATGCGGACAGCTTAGGACTGGCCGTACGCTGCGAGGCATGTCGTCGTACGCCGCGCGCCGAACCGCCCTGCGCCAGGAGCTCCAGGCCACGAACCTGGACGCGTTGCTCGTCACGAACCTCCTGAACGTCCGGTACCTCACGGGGTTCACCGGATCGAACGCCGCCGTGCTGATCGGCGCGGACGGCGACGACGTGTTCTGCACCGACGGCCGCTACCTCACCCAGTCGGCCAAGCAGGTGCCGGACCTGGAACGCCTGATCGACCGCCCGTGCGACACCACGCTCGCCGCGCGCGCCAAGGGCAGGCTCGGGTTCGAGAGCCACCACGTCACCGTCGACGGCCTGGACGAGCTGAAGGCCGCGGCGGCCAAGGCGGAGCTGCACAAGGCGGGTGGCCTGGTCGAGAAGCTGCGGCTGGTCAAGGACGAGGTCGAGATCGAGGCGTTGCGGATGGCGTGCGCGGCGGCGGACCGCGCGCTCGCGGCGTTGATCGGGCACGGCGGGCTGCGCGCCGGCCGCACCGAACGCGAGGTGGCCCGCGAGCTGGAGAGCCGCATGCTCGACCACGGCGCGGAGGGCCCGTCGTTCTCGTCGATCGTGGCGTTCGGCGCGAACTCGGCCGTGCCGCACCACTCGCCGACGGACGCGACGCTGCACGCGGGTGACTTCATCAAGCTCGACTTCGGCGCGCTGGTCGACGGCTACCACTCCGACATGACCCGCACGCTCGTCCTGGGCAAGCCCGCGGACTGGCAGCGCGACCTGTACGACCTGGTCGCGCGCTCGCAGGCGGCCGGCCGCAACGCGCTCGAGCCGGGCGTGCGGGTGAGCGATGTCGACCACGCGTCGCGCGAGGTGATCGAGAAGGCCGGGCACGGCGACGAGTTCCTGCACGGCCTCGGTCACGGGGTCGGCCTGGAGATCCACGAGGCACCGGCGTTGTCGAAGGTGGGTGCCGGTACACTTTCGGCCGGTATGGCGGTCACCGTCGAGCCCGGCGTCTACTTGTCGGGGCGGGGCGGGGTCCGCATCGAGGACACCCTCGTGGTCCGCGAAAGCGGTCCGGAGCTCCTCACCCTGACCACGAAAGAACTCGTGGTCGTCTGACACCCCCGTCCTACACAGGAGAAATCCCACCGTGGCCACCACGAACGACCTGAAGAACGGCCTGGTGCTGAACCTCGACGGCCAGCTCTGGACCGTCACCGCGTTCCAGCACGTCAAGCCCGGCAAGGGTGGCGCCTTCGTGCGCACGACCCTCAAGCACGTGCTGACCGGGAAGGTCGTCGACAAGACCTTCAACGCGGGCACCAAGGTCGAGACCGCCACCGTGGACAAGCGCGGCATGTCGTTCCTCTACAAGGACGGCTCCGACTTCATCTTCATGGACGGCGACACCTACGACCAGATCCCGGTTCCCTCGGAGACCGTTGGCGACGCCGCCAACTACATGCTCGAGAACCAGGAGGCCGTCGTGGCCGTCCACGAGGGCGTGCCGCTGTTCATCGAGCTCCCGACCTCGGTCGAGCTCGTCATCCAGCACACCGACCCGGGCCTGCAGGGCGACCGCTCCACCGGCGGCACCAAGCCCGCGACGCTCGAGACCGGCGCCGAGATCCAGGTCCCGCTGTTCGTCACGACCGGCGAGAAGATCAAGGTCGACACCCGCGACGGCCGCTACCTCGGCCGCATCAGCGACAAGTCCTGATGGGTGCTCGGAGCAAGGCCCGCAAGCGCGCGGTCGACTTCCTCTACGAAGCCGACCTGCTGGGCACCGACCCGGTGACGCTGCTGGCCGAACGAGTCGGATCCCCGGACGTGCCGCCGGTGAACGACTACACCGTGTCCCTGGTCGAGGGCGTCACCGCGCACAAGTCGCGCATCGACGACCTCATCTCGGAGCACGCCGAGGGCTGGACGTTGCAGCGCATGCCGGCGGTCGACCGCGCGGTCCTGCGCATCGGCCTGTACGAGCTGCTGTGGGCGGCCGACGTGCCGGACGCTGTGGCGATCGACGAGGCCGTGGAGCTCGCGAAGGGCCTGTCCACGGACGACTCGCCGCGGTTCGTCAACGGCGTGCTCGGCCGGATCGCGGTCATCGCGGACCAGCTGCGCGCCGTCCTGTAGTTCTCCGACACCGCGGGCGTTCCATCGACGACGTTGATGGAACGCCCGCGGTTTTGGCATTGGACGTCATGTGTCGGCGCCGCCACGCTGAACTGCATGAACCTGCAGACGTTCCTGGACGAGGTGGCCGCGACGGTCGCCGCGAACGACGACGAGCACGTGCTCACCAAGCAGGTGGCCGACCACCTGGCCACGCTGCTGACCAGTGGTTATCGGCTTCCTGTCGAGCTCACCCGCCCGGACCCGGACCACCACGTCAACTACCCGCTGCACCGCACCGGGACCTGGTGCGTCGCGGTGGTCGTGTGGGCTCCCGGCCAGCGCACGCCCGTGCACGGCCATGAGACGTGGGGCGTCGTAGGCATCTACTCAGGCGCTGAACGCGAGATCCGCTATGCCAAGCCCACGACCCCAGGCCCGCTCACGGCGTTGGACGAACAGACCTTCCCCGCCGGCAGCGTCACCGTGTGCTGCACGACCGACGACGACGTGCACGCCGTCGAGGCCGCGTCCGCCGACCCGACCATCGGCATCCACGTCTACGGCGCCGACATCGGCACGATCCGGCGGCGCCGCTACGACCCGGCGACCGGGGAGGTCACCTGGTTCACGGGTGGCTGGCACGAGCCCAGCCCCGCCGCTCTCCCTCGTCGATGAGCTGCAGCGCCGCCTCCCACAGCTTCGCCGACCCCTCACCGATCACGGCCTTGCGGGCCCGCACGTCGTCCGCCGTCACGCCGGGCGTCCGCCACGTCCCACCGCGGGCCATCCAGTTGAGCAGCAACGGTTGCAGCCGGTCCATGGCCTTCGCGAACCGCGCCTCGGGCGTCTTGCGCGCCTCGAACTCGTCCCACAACGCCCGCATCGCCACCCCCGTGTCCGCCGGCAGGATCCCGAACAGCCGGTCCGCCGCGGCTTCTTCGCGTTCCTGCTGACTCTCGGCCAGCGCGGTGTCGTAGATCGGCGTGTCCCCGGCGTAGATCTCGATCAGGTCGTGCACGACGACGAGCTTGATCGTGTGGCCGACGTCGACGGGTTCGTCGGCGTACTCGGCGAGCGTCATGACCATCAACGCGAGGTGCCACGAGTGCTCGGCGTCGTTCTCGCGCCGGTCGGCGGCGGCCAGGGGAGAGGCGCGCAGGATCGTCTTGAGCCGGTCCACCTCGATCAGGAACGTGAGGTGCTCGCGCAGCCGGGAGTCCACGACGGACGGCAACGGGTTCTGGTCAGCGAGGAGGTCCACGTTGACAGGACCCTACCGCCCTGCCAGGAACTCCTCCCACGTGCGCGTGCCGCGGTCGCCGGCCAGGCTCAGGTTCAGCCCGCCCCGGTAGGCCTTCCCCGCCTTTCCCGGCAGCGGCAACGGCACCGTGAGCCGGCGCTTGCCCTCGACGGTCAGGTAGCTCCGCACGAGGTCGCGGAGGTCGAGGTCGGCGGGGCCGGCGAGGTCGGCCACACGACCGGCGGGCGACCCCAGCGCGAGCTCGACCAGCCGGACGGCCACGTCCCGGGCGTCGACCGGCTGCAACCGCAGTCCCGGCACCGGCACGATCGGGAGCGTCGCGAGACCGCGCACCATCGTCAGCGCGAGGTCGTGGAACTGGGCGGCGCGCAGGATCGTGAACGGGATGCCTGAAGCCTCGACCGCGTGCTCGCAGGCGAGTTTCGTGCGCAACCAGGCCAGCGGCACCGTGTCGGCCCCGATCACCGAGATGTGGACGAAGTGGCGGACGCCCGCGCAGGCCGCGAGCAGGTTGCGGGTGGCGACGTCGTCCCCCTTCTGCCCGCCGGCCAGGTGCACCACGACGTCGGCCTCGATCGGCGGCACGTCCCCGAGCAGGTCGCAGGCGATGTCGCCGTGCCGGCTCAGCACCGTCACGGTGGCGCCCGCCGCGCGCAGCAACGGGACCACGTGCCTGCCGAGAGTGCCGGTTCCACCCGTGACGACGATCTTCATGATTACCCTCCAGGAAGAGTCCGTTGCCCGCTCGACCCGGTGGCGCCCGGGAACGTGACAGGGTGTGGGCCAGGCCACAGGGGGAAGTCGTGATCGCACAGTTCGAGCAGGAACGGCCGCGCCTGCGCGCCATCGCCCACCGCATGCTGGGCTCGTTCGCCGAGGCGGACGACGCGCTGCAGGACGCCTGGCTGCGCGTGGACAGGGCCGGCACCGCCGAGGTCGAGAACCCCGCCGCGTGGCTCACCACCGTCGTCGGCCGGGTGTGCCTGAACATGCTGCGCGACCGCCGCGAGCACGCCCACGAGATGCCCGACCCGGTGATCGAGAAGAGCGAGGAGCCCGAGCAGCAGGCCGTCGCGAAGGACCAGGTCGGACTGGCGATGCTGATCGTGCTCGACACCCTCAAGCCCGACGAGCGCCTGTCGTTCGTGCTGCACGACATGTTCGCCGTGCCGTTCGACGACATCGCGCCGGTGCTCGGCAAGACCCCGGCCGCGGTGCGGCAGTTGGCCAGCAGGGCAAGAAAACGTGTCCAGGACCGCCCTCAGCCCAACGTCGACATGGCCACCCAACGCGAGGTCGTCGGGGCATTCCTCAAGGCGTCCCGCGAGGGCGACCTGGAGGGACTGGTCGCGGTGCTGCACCCGGACGTGCTGCTGCGCGCGGGTGCGCTGAGCGTCGTCGGTGGGCGCGAGGTCGCCGGTCGTGCCAGCCTGTTCCGCAGGTTCGCGGCACGGGCGAGCATCGAGTTCGTGGTGGTCGGTGGCGAGATCGGCTTCGTCGCGAGGGTGGACGGCAGGCCGTTCTCGGTCATGGCGTTCACGGTGCGCGACGGCCGTGTCGCCGCGATCTACGTGATCCAGGACGAACAGCAACTGTCGTCGATTATTCCGTGAGCAATACCACTGCTGTCGCTGGTCACGTCGAACGCCCGTGAGGTGTCTATTTGTGTGGGCGCTCGATTGAAGGGACCAACGTGATCGGGGAGTTGGACCAGGAGAACAAGCTCGCCTACCGCATGCTCGGCCGTTTCGCGGAGGCGGCGGACGCGGTCGAGGAGGCGCGGCGCAAGATCAGGAAGACCGGTGAGCCGAGCTGGCTCAGCACCGTCGTCGCGCGGGTGAGCCTCACGATGCTGCGCGCGCGGGCCAAGAACGGCTTCGAGATGCCGGACCCCGTGGTGAGCAAGGGGCCGAACCACGAACCCGGCCTCGGCGTGCTGACCGCGCTCGACGCGCTGACCCCCGACGAACGCGTCGCCTACGTGCTGCACGACATGTTCGAGGAACCGTTCGAGCAGGTGGCGCCGCTGATCGGCCGCACACCGCTCGGCGCGTTGCAGGTCGAGGCACGCGCCCGCAAGCGGGTCGAGAACAGACCGGTGTCCGACGTGGGGCTGCTCGGCCAGCGCGAGGTCGTCGACGCGTTCATGGCGGGCGAGGACGTGCTGGACCCGGACGTGACGCTGCGTTCGGAGGAGATCTGGCTGCGCGGCGCGGGCATGGTCGGGCCCAAGGCGGCGGTGCTGCAGAACGCGCCGTGCGTGGAACCCGCGGTGGTCGGCGGCGAGGCGGGCCTCGTGTCCACAGTGGAGGGGCGGCCGGTCGCGCTGGTGTCGTTCACGGTGCGCGAGCGCCGGATCGCGGCGATCCACGCGATCACGGACCGGGAGCACGTCCGCCGACTGTTCTCACCCGAATGACCCCGTGAACGCACGAGGCTCCCACGAACGTCCTCAGGGCGACTGACAGGACGTCGGGGGAGCCTCGCGTTGCGAGTTCGAGGAAGCTCAGTCTTCCTTCGCGGGACGCGCCTCGGGAGGAAGCACACCCCAGTCGATGAGCTGCTCGGTGAGCTCGCCCGGCGTCATGTCGTAGATGATCGCGAGCGAACGCAGGTCCTCGGTGCGGATGGAGAGGACCTTGCCGTTGTAGTCGCCGCGCTGCGACTGGATGGTCGCGGCGTAGCGGGCCAGCGGGCCGACCTTCTCGACCGGCAGCTGCTGGAGCCGTTCGAGGTTGATCACGATCTTGGTGGCCGGCTCGGCGCCCGACGGCACGCGGCCCTCCGGCAGCAGCTCGGCGACGGGAACCCCGTAGAAGTCGGCCAGCTCGGCCAGCTTCTGCACGGTCACCGCGCGGTCACCGCGCTCGTAGGAGCCGACGACCACGGCCTTCCAGCGACCGCCGGACTTCTGCTCGACGCCGTGCAGGGACAGACCCTGCTGCTGGCGGATAGCGCGGAGCTTGGCCCCCAGCGCCTTGGCGTAGTCGCCCATGTGGCGGTTCTCCGTTCATTCGCCCCGTCAGCAGTACACGCGTGCTGCGGGGAGGCTTAGATCGATACGCAGAGTAATGATTACTCGCCGTGGTCGGCAGGTCAAGCTGATCTCAAGGAGAGACGCGCGCCACGCCTGGCCTACCACTCGGATGGTTGACCGTCCGTAGGTGATACGGTGCAGGTCAGCCTAGTTATTACTAGGTGTCCGACGTCCTTTAAGGACCCGTCCAGTGAGGCGGGGAAGGAGGTCCAGCCGTGGCGTCACGTCAACGTGGCGCGACGGATCCGGCCGGGGATCGCGAGATTCTCTCGGCCGGTGACGTCGCGCGCACTGTCGCCCGAATGGCCCATCAGATCATCGAGAAGACCGCTCTCGATGCACCCAGCGCACCCGACGTCGTCTTGATGGGTATTCCCAGCCGGGGAGCCCCCCTCGCACGACGCCTTGCCGCTAAGATCGCCGAATTTTCCGGCCGCACGGTGCACGAGGGCACGCTCGACATCACCCTCTACCGGGACGATCTCCGCCGAGGCCCCACCAGGCCGTTGGAGGCGACGAAGCTGCCCGAGGGCGGCGTCGACGACAAGCTGGTCGTGCTCGTGGACGACGTGCTGTTCTCCGGACGCACGATCCGCGCCGCCCTCGACGCCCTGCGCGACCACGGCCGGCCCCGCGCCGTCCAGCTGGCCGTGCTCGTCGACCGCGGTCACCGGGAGCTGCCGATCCGCGCGGACTACGTCGGCAAGAACCTGCCGACGTCGAAGACCGAGGACGTCGTCGTGATGCTCGAGGAGTTCGACGGCCGCGACGGAGTGGTGCTGAAGTGAAGCACCTGCTCACCACCGACGGCCTCGGCCGCGACCAGGCGGTCGCGATCCTCGACACCGCGGACCGGCTGAAGCAGGCGCTGCTCGGCCGCGAGGTCCGCAAGCTGCCGACGCTGCGCGGCCGCACGGTGATCACGATGTTCTACGAGAACAGCACCCGCACGCGGGTGTCGTTCGAGATCGCCGGCAAGTGGATGTCCGCGGACGTGATCAACGTCAGTAGCTCCGGTTCCAGCGTCAGCAAGGGCGAGTCGCTGCGGGACACCGCGCTCACGTTGCAGGCGGCGGGTGCCGACTGCGTGATCGTGCGCCACCCGGCGTCCGGTGCCGCGCACCGGCTCGCGGGCTGGCTCAAGCACACCAGCACGTCCGTGGTGAACGCGGGCGACGGCATGCACGAGCACCCCACCCAGGCGTTGCTCGACGCCGCCACGCTGCGCGACCGCCTCGGCAGCCTCGACGGCCGCCGCGTCGCGATCGTCGGTGACGTCCTGCACAGCCGGGTCGCCCGGTCGAACGTGCACCTGCTGACCACGCTCGGTGCCGAGGTCACGCTCGTCGCCCCGCCCACGCTGCTGCCGACGGGCGTGGAGAACTGGCCGGTCACGGTCTCGCACGAGATCGACTCCGAGCTCGCCTCGCAGGACGCGGTGATGTTGCTGCGCGTGCAGGCCGAGCGGATGACCGGCGGGTTCTTCCCGAGCTCACGCGAGTACTCGATCGCGTACGGCCTCAACGAGCGCCGCCTGAAGCTGCTGCCCGAGCACGCCGTCGTGCTGCACCCCGGCCCGATGCTGCGCGGCATGGAGATCGCCTCCGTCGTCGCCGACAGCCCGCAGGCCGCCATCACCGAGCAGGTCCGCAACGGTGTCCACGTGCGCATGGCCGTGCTGTACCACCTGCTTGCCCACGAGGAGGAAAACGCGTGAAGCCCTTGCTTCTCAAGGGAGTTAGGCCCTACGGCGAGGGGGAACCGCAGGACGTTCTGATCCGTGACGGCGTCATCGCCGAGGGCACGGACGAGAACGCGGAGGTCATCGAAGGCAACGGCGCGGTTCTGCTGCCTGGCTTCGTCGACCTGCACACCCACCTGCGTGAGCCCGGTCGCGAGGACACCGAGACCATCGAGACGGGTTCGAAGGCCGCCGCTCTCGGCGGCTACACGGCCGTTTTCGCGATGGCCAACACCGACCCGGTCGCGGACAACGCCGTGATCGTCGAGCACGTCGCCCGCCGCGGCCAGGAGGTCGGCCTCGTCGACGTCCACCCGGTCGGCGCCGTCACCGTCGGGCTCAAGGGCGAGAAGCTCGCCGAGCTCGGCACGATGGCCAAGTCCAAGGCGAACGTCCGGGTGTTCTCCGACGACGGCCACTGCGTGCACGACCCGTTGATCATGCGCAGGGCCCTGGAGTACTCGAAGGCGCTCGGCGCCGTCATCGCGCAGCACGCCGAGGAGCCCAAGCTCACCGTCGGTGCCCAGGCGCACGAGGGCGAGAACGCCTCACGCCTCGGCCTGCAGGGCTGGCCCGCCGCGGCCGAGGAGTCGATCGTCGCCCGTGACTGCATCCTCGCGCAGCAGGTCGACGCGAAGCTGCACGTCTGCCACGTCAGCACCACCGGCACGGCGGACGTCCTGAAGTGGGCCAAGGCCCGTGGCACCAAGGTGTCCGCCGAGGTCACCCCGCACCACCTGATCCTGACCGACGACCGGCTCGCCACCTACGACCCGGTCAACAAGGTCAACCCGCCGCTGCGCACGCAGAGCGACGTGGACGCGCTGCGCCAGGCCCTGGCCGACGGCACGATCGACTGCGTCGCCACGGACCACGCCCCGCACGCGATCCAGGACAAGGACTGCGAGTGGTCGGCGGCCCGTCCGGGCATGCTCGGCCTGCAGACCGCGCTGGGCATCGTCGTCGAGACCATGGTCAGGACGGGCCTGCTGGACTGGCGCGGCGTCGCCCGGGTCATGAGCGAGAAGCCCGCCGAGATCGCCGGCCTGACCGACCAGGGCCGTCCGATCGCGGTCGGCGAGCCCGCGAACCTCGTGCTGGTCGACCCCGACGCGTCGTGGACCGTCAACGGCGCGGAGCTCGCGAGCATCGCGGGCAACACCCCGTTCGAAGGCATGGAACTGCCCGCCGCGGTGACGGCCACCATCTTGCGTGGCCGGGTGACCGCACTGGCGGGAAGGATTGCGGAATGAGCCGGATCCTCCTCTCCCTGGCGGTCTTCGTCTTCTTCGCCCTGTGCGTCTACGGCATGTGGCACGGCTGGAAGCGACGCCAGCGCAAGCAGGCCGACCTGCCGGCGTTCCCCTCGACGCCGGAGAAGCTCGGCGCGGCGCGGCTCGCGACCACCGGCGTCTACATCGGAACGACGAACGCGGGTAACTGGCAGGACCGCATCCAGGTCGGCGACATCGGCCACCGCGCCGAGGCGACGCTGAGCCTGGTGCCGGAAGGCATCGCGATCGACCGGACCGGCGCCTCGCCGTTGTTCATCCCCGCCGAGTCCATCCGGGACGCCCGGACCGACCGCGGCCTCGCGGGCAAGGTCATGTTCAGCGAGCAGGGCTTGTTGGTGGTGCAGTGGGAAAACGATGGCCACCTGTTCGACACTGGCTTCCGCGGTGACGACAAAGACGTTTACGACGAATGGGTCAAAGCTCTCGTGGGAGGCAAGGCGTGACGAACGCGGCATTGGTGCTGGAAGACGGACGAGTCTTCCGCGGTGAGGCGTACGGAGCGACCGGCGTCTCGCTCGGCGAGGTCGTGTTCTCCACGGCCATGACCGGGTACCAGGAAACCCTGACCGACCCGTCCTACCACCGCCAGATCGTGGTGCAGACCGCGCCGCAGATCGGCAACACCGGCTGGAACGACGAGGACGACGAGTCGTCGAAGATCTGGGTGGCGGGCTACGTCGTCCGCGACCCCGCGCGCACGCCGTCGAACTGGCGCTCGAAGCGCGGTCTCGACGAGGAGCTCGCGAACCAGGGCGTCGTCGGCATCGCGGGTCTCGACACCCGCACGCTGACCCGTCACATCCGCGAGCAGGGCGCGATGCGCGCCGGCGTGTTCTCCGGGGCCGAGCTCACGGACGCCGCGTCGATGGTCGGGCAGGTCAAGGCGTCGGCGCAGATGGTCGGCGCGAACCTCGCGGTCGACGTCACCACCGAGAAGCCGTACGTGGTCGAGGCCGTCGGCGAGAAGAAGTTCACCGTCGCGGCGCTGGACCTGGGCATCAAGTCCAACACCCCGCGGATGATGGCCGCACGCGGCATCGAGGTGCACGTCCTGCCGCTGACCAGCACGTTCGAGGACATCCTCAAGGTCAGCCCGGACGGTCTGTTCCTGTCGAACGGTCCTGGTGACCCGGCGACGCAGGACCACGCGATCGAACTGACGAAGCAGGCGCTGGGCCGCAAGCTGCCGCTGTTCGGCATCTGCTTCGGCAACCAGATCCTGGGCCGCGCGGTCGGCCGCGGGACGTACAAGATGCGCTACGGCCACCGCGGCATCAACATCCCGGTCATCGACGTGACCACCGGCAAGGTCGCCATCACCTCGCAGAACCACGGGTTCGCGCTGGAAGGGACTCCGGGGGAGGAGTTCTCCTCGGAGTTCGGCCGCGCCGTGCTGTCGCACTACTGCCCCAACGACGGCACCGTCGAGGGCGTCCGGCTGCTCGACGCGCCGGCGTTCTCCGTGCAGTACCACCCCGAGGCCGCGGCCGGTCCGCACGACGCCGCGCCCCTGTTCGACGACTTCGTGACCATGATGAATGAGGCCCGCTGATGCCGAAGAGGACTGATCTCAAGCACATCCTGGTCATCGGCTCCGGCCCGATCGTCATCGGTCAGGCCTGCGAGTTCGACTACTCCGGCACCCAGGCGTGCCGGGTGCTGCGCGAGGAGGGCATCAGGGTCAGCCTGGTGAACTCCAACCCGGCCACGATCATGACCGACCCCGAGTTCGCCGACGCCACCTACATCGAGCCGATCACGGCCGAGTTCGTGGAGAAGGTCATCGCGCAGGAACGCCCGGACGCGATCCTGGCGACGCTGGGCGGGCAGACGGCGCTGAACACGGCCATCGCGCTGCACGAGCGCGGCGTCCTGGAGAAGTACGACGTCGAGCTGATCGGCGCGAACATCGACGCCATCCAGCGCGGCGAGGACCGGCAGATCTTCAAGGACCTGGTCCGCCGCATCGGCTCGGACGTCCCGCGCTCGGCCGTTTGCAAGACGATGGACGAGGTCCGCGCGACCGTCGCCGACCTCGGCCTGCCGGTCGTCATCCGGCCGTCGTTCACCATGGGCGGCCTGGGTTCCGGCATGGCGTACACGCCCGAGGAGCTGGAGCGGCTCGCGGCGATCGGCCTGGAGGAGTCCCCGGTCACCGAGGTGCTCATCGAGGAGAGCGTGCTCGGGTGGAAGGAGTACGAGCTCGAGCTGATGCGCGACCGCAACGACAACGTCGTCGTGATCTGCTCGATCGAGAACATCGACCCGATGGGCGTGCACACCGGTGACTCGGTGACGGTGGCGCCGGCGATGACGCTGACCGACCGCGAGTACCAGCACATGCGCGACGTCGGCATCCAGGTCATCCGCGAGGTCGGCGTCGACACCGGTGGCTGCAACATCCAGTTCGCGATCCACCCGGACAACGGCCGCATGGTCGTCATCGAGATGAACCCGCGCGTGTCGCGGTCGTCGGCTCTCGCTTCCAAGGCAACGGGTTTCCCGATCGCCAAGATCGCCGCGAAGCTCGCGATCGGCTACACGCTGGACGAGATCACCAACGACATCACCGGCGAGACCCCCGCGTCGTTCGAGCCGACGCTCGACTACGTCGTCGTGAAGGCGCCGCGGTTCGCGTTCGAGAAGTTCCCCGGTGCGGACCCGACCCTGACGACCACGATGAAGTCGGTCGGCGAGGCCATGTCCATCGGCCGCAACTTCGTCGAGGCGCTCGGCAAGGCACTGCGTTCGCTGGAAACGAAATCGGTCGGTTTCTGGACTCAGCCCGACCCGGAGGGCACTACGCTGGAGTCCGTCCTGGCCCAGCTGGAACGAGGTCACGACGGCCGCCTGTACACGGTCGAGCGTGCTCTTCGGCTCGGGGCGTCCATTGAGGACGTCTACACCGCGTCGAAGATCGACCCGTGGTTCATCGAGCAGATCGCGTGGCTCGGCACGTTGCGCACGGAGCTGCTGGACGCCCCCGTGCTCGACGAACCGTTGCTGCGCAAGGCGAAGCGCGCCGGTCTGTCCGACCGGCAGATCTCCGTTCTCCGCCCGGAGCTGGCGGGTGAGGACGGCGTGCGCGCGCTGCGCCACCGTCTCGGCGTGCGTCCGGTCTACAAGACGGTCGACACGTGCGCGGCGGAGTTCAAGTCCGAGACGCCGTACCACTACTCGGCGTACGAGCTGGACCCCGACGCCGAGACCGAGGTCGCGGAGCAGCGCGAGAAGCCCAAGGTGCTGATCCTGGGCTCCGGGCCGAACCGCATCGGTCAGGGCATCGAGTTCGACTACTCGTGCGTGCACGCGGCGATGGCGCTGCGGGCGGCCGGGTACGAGACCGTGATGGTGAACTGCAACCCGGAGACGGTGTCGACGGACTACGACACCTCCGACCGCCTGTACTTCGAGCCGCTGACGTTCGAGGACGTGCTGGAGGTCGTGCACTCCGAGCAGCGCTCCGGCACGGTCGCGGGCGTCATCGTGCAGCTGGGCGGCCAGACGCCGCTGGGTCTGGCGAAGCGCCTGGCCGACGCCGGCGTGCCCGTCGTGGGCACTACGCCCGAGGCGATCCACCTGGCCGAGGACCGCGGCGCGTTCGGCAAGGTGCTGACCGACGCCGGCCTGCCCGCGCCGAAGTTCGGCACGGCCACGTCGTTCGGCGAGGCGAAGGAGATCGCGGACGAGATCGGCTACCCGGTCCTCGTGCGCCCCTCCTACGTGCTCGGCGGGCGCGGCATGGAGATCGTGTACGACGAGGAGTCGCTGTCGGGCTACATCGCCCGCGCGACCGAGGTGACGCCCGAGCACCCGGTGCTGGTCGACCGGTTCCTCGACGACGCCATCGAGATCGACGTGGACGCGCTGTGCGACGGCACCGAGGTGTTCATCGGCGGCGTGATGGAGCACATCGAGGAAGCCGGTGTGCACTCCGGCGACTCGTCGTGCGCGCTGCCGCCGATCACCCTGGGCGCCTCGGACATCGAGAACGTCCGCCGCTCCACCGAGGCCATCGCGCGCGGCATCGGCGTGAAGGGGCTCCTGAACGTCCAGTACGCGCTCAAGGACGACGTGCTGTACGTCCTGGAGGCGAACCCGCGTGCGTCGCGCACGGTGCCGTTCGTGTCCAAGGCGACGGCCGTGTCGATGGCCAAGGCCGCGTCGCGCGTCATGCTCGGCGCCACGATCGCGGAGCTGCGCGTCGAGGGCATCCTGCCGGCCACCGGTGACGGTGCCCGGCTGCCCGAGCACGCGCCCGTCGCGGTCAAGGAGGCGGTCATGCAGTTCCACCGCTTCCGCACGCCCGAAGGCCACGGCGTCGACTCGTTGCTCGGCCCGGAGATGAAGTCCACCGGCGAGGTCATGGGCATCGACTCGTCGTTCGGCAAGGCGTTCGCGAAGTCGCAGACGGCGTCGTACGGCTCGCTGCCCACCAAGGGCAAGGTGTTCGTGTCGTTCGCTAACCGCGACAAGCGCGCGATGATCTTCCCTGTGAAGCGCCTCGCCGACCTCGGGTTCCAGATCCTGGCGACCGCGGGCACAGCGGAGGTCCTGAAGCGCAACGGGATCCCGTGCACCGAGGTGCGCAAGCACTTCGAGGGCGAGGGCAACGTCGTCGACATGATCCTCAACGGCGAGATCGACATGATCTTCAACACGCCGTACGGCAACAGCGGGCCCCGTGTGGACGGTTACGAGATCCGCACCGCCGCCGTCGCCAAGGACATCCCGTGCGTCACCACCATCCAGGGCGCCGCCGCGGCCGTGCACGGCATCGAGGCGCTCATCCGGGGTGACATCGGGGTCCAGCCGCTGCAGGCCCTCCAGGCCGCGCTGCGGGGTGACGCGTGACGTTCGGCGAGAAGCTCGCGAAAGCCGTTGCGGCGCACGGACCCCTGTGCGTCGGGATCGACCCGCACCCCAGCCTGCTGGAGTCGTGGGGCCTCTCGCCGACCGCGGAAGGCCTCGAACGGTTCGCCATGACGTCCGTGGAGGCGTTCGGCGGCACCGTCGCGATGGTGAAGCCGCAGGCGGCGTTCTTCGAGGCCTACGGGTCCCGTGGCGTCGCCGTGCTGGAGCGGGTGATCGCGGGGCTGCGCGACTCGGGCACGCTCGTGCTCGTGGACGCCAAGCGCGGCGACATCGGTTCGACCATGGCCGCCTACGCCCAGGCGTTCCTGAGCGACGGCTCGCCGCTCGCCGGTGACGCCGTGACGGTCTCGCCCTTCCTCGGGTTCGGGTCGTTGCAGCCCGCGCTCGACACGGCACGGGCGACGGGCCGGGGCGTGTTCGTGCTCGCGCTGACGTCGAACCCCGAAGGGGCCGAGGTCCAGCGCGCCGTTGCTCCGGACGGGCGAACCGTGGCGCAGACGATCATCGATTTCGCAACCGCTCGGAATTCAGGCATTTCCCCGAGCGGTGATGTCGGGCTCGTCGTGGGTGCCACGATCGGGGAAACGGATGTAGACCTCTCCGGGTTCAACGGACCGATCCTGGCCCCCGGTTTCGGTGCCCAGGGCGGCTCTGTGGCAGATCTAAAACGGCTCTTCGGGCCCGACATGCGGGGCGTTCTGCCCACTTCTTCACGAGATGTTCTCAAGCACGGCCCGGACGTGTCTTCGCTGGTCAGCGCCGTGCGGAGGGTCCAGGAGAGCCTCTAGGGGACGGGCGCGCCACAACTTTTGTGTGTGGCGCGCTCACCTGGGGAAACATGTGTTGGTAGGGTCCACGCCACCGGCTGCCCCGCTGGTCACCGGGCTCATAGCACACGTAACGTGGGCGACGAGTTGCCGGAGGCAGTGATCAGGCCGCCGGAGGGTGTTGGTACTACTACCACCCGCCGCATCACTCACCACCGCTGAAGATTTACCTGACTGGGTCACGTTGTACTCAGGCAATTGCGGTCGGTACGGTCGCGGCACCGATCCGAAAAGAATCCACACCACGGAGGAAATCGTGGCTCTTCCCCAGCTTACCGAGGAGCAGCGAGCCGCAGCGCTGGAGAAGGCTGCTGCCGCTCGTCGCGCTCGGGCTGAGCTCAAGGAGCGCCTCAAGCGCGGCGGCACGACCCTGACGGACGTGCTCAAGGCCGCCGAGAGCGACGAGGTCCTGGGCAAGATGAAGGTGTCCGCGCTGCTCGAGGCCCTCCCGGGCGTCGGCAAGGTTCGCGCGCAGCAGATCATGGAGCGCCTCGAGATCGCTCCCAGCCGTCGCCTGCGCGGTCTCGGTGACCGTCAGCGCAAGGCCCTGCTCTCCGAGTTCAGCGGAGAGTGATTGGCACCGAGGCGGGGACGGGTTCTGCCCGTTCCCGCCTCACCGTCTTGTCCGGGCCGTCCGGCGTTGGCAAGTCCAGCGTCCTGGCGGAGCTGCGCAGGCAGCAGCCCGACGTCTACTTCTCCGTCTCGGCGACCACCAGGAAGCCGAGGCCGGGCGAGGTCGACGGGGTGCACTACCACTTCGTGGACCGAGAGAAGTTCCAGCAGATGGCCGAGGCGGGCGAGTTCCTCGAACACGCCGAGTTCGCGGGCAACTGCTACGGAACGCCTCGCCGGCCCGTCGAGGAAGCACTGGCCGCCGGCCGTCCCGCCCTGCTGGAGATCGAGCTGCAGGGCGCGCGGCAGGTCCGAGTGGCCATGCCAGAGGCCCAGCTGGTCATGCTGATGCCCCCGTCCTGGGAGCACCTGGTCGACCGGTTGACCGGCCGAGGCACCGAACACCCGGACGTCGTCGAACGTCGCTTGGAGATCGCCCGCGACGAGCTGGCGGCCGAAAAGGAGTTCGACGAGGTCGTCGTGAACGCCGACGTGCAGTCGGCCGCGGCCGACTTGCTATCCTTGATGGTCGGACCACGAATTTCAGGAGTCTGAAAGTGATCACCCACACCGAGCTCGGTCATCTGACCGGTTCCCCGGAGGGCATCACCAACCCGCCGATCGACGACCTGCTTGAGCAGGTGAGCTCGAAGTACGCGTTGGTGATCTACGCCGCGAAGCGTGCCCGCCAGATCAACGACTACTACGCGCAGCTCGGCGAGGGCCTGCTGGAGTACGTCGGCCCGCTCGTCGAGCCGGGCCCGCGTGAGAAGCCCCTCTCCATCGCGCTCCGGGAGATCCACGCCGGTCTCCTCGAGCACACCGAGGGCGAGTAGTTCCTCGTGGGGCTTGCCCCACACCCACGCCGGGGGCGACCCCGGACCCCCAGCGGGTCCTCCCTTGTGGGCGTGACCGCGCCGGTCATCGCTCACAGGAGAGTCTTTGAACCCCGCTGCATCTGACGCCGATGCCCCCGTCAAGCCCAAGATCGTCCTTGGGGTTGGCGGGGGCATCGCCGCGTACAAGGCCTGTGAGGTCCTGCGGCGGCTGACCGAGTCCGGTCACTCGGTGCGGGTCATCCCGACCGAGGGCGCGCTGAAGTTCGTGGGAGCCGCCACGTTCGAGGCGCTGTCGGGCCAGGTCGTGTCCGCGGACCCGTTCGACGACGTGCACGAGGTGCCGCACGTCAAGCTGGGCCAGAACGCCGACCTCGTCGTCGTGGCCCCCGCGACCGCGAACCTCATCGCCAAGGCCGCCCACGGCCTCGCGGACGACCTGCTGACGAACACCCTGCTCACCGCGCGCTGCCCGGTCCTGCTGGTCCCGGCCATGCACACAGAGATGTGGGAGCACCCGGCGACGCAGCACAACGTGCAGCTGCTGCGCAGCCGTGGCGTGAACGTCGCCGAACCCGCTTCCGGCCGGCTGACCGGCAAGGACACCGGCAAGGGCCGCCTGCCCGACCCCTCCGAGATCGTCGAGCTCGCCCGGCTCCTCTTGGTGCAGAGCGACGCGCTGAAGCGGACACTCGAAGGTGTGCACGTCGCGATCTCCGCCGGTGGCACGCGAGAACCACTCGATCCGGTGCGGTTCATCGGCAACCGCTCGTCCGGGAAACAGGGCTACGCGCTCGCTCGGGTGGCCGCGCAACGCGGTGCGAAGGTGACTTTGGTCGCGGGAAACACAGCGGATCTGGCCACACCTGCCGGCGTCGATCTGGTCCGCGTGGGCTCCGCGATGGAGCTGCGCGACGCCATGCACAAGGTCGCGGCCGACGCGGACGTGGTCGTGATGGCCGCCGCGGTGGCCGACTTCCGGCCGGTGTCGCTCACCGGGCACAAGATCAAGAAGACCGACGGCGACCCCGACCCGATCGCGTTGACGAAGAACCCCGACATCCTCGTGGAGCTCGTTTCCGCACGTAGGAATGGCCAGCTCATCGTGGGTTTCGCGGCGGAGACCGGCGACGAGACCACGTCGGTGCTCGACTACGGCCGGGCGAAGCTGCGCCGCAAGGGCTGCGATCTCCTGGTCCTCAACGCGGTCGGCGACGGCAAGGCGTTCGAGCAGGACGACAACGCCGGCTGGCTGCTGTCCCCGGACGGCGCCGAGACGCCTATACCCCACGGGCCGAAAACTCAAGTGGCGTCCGCTGTCTGGGACGCAGTTACCGCTCGCTTGACTATGTCTCGGTAGAGTTTTTCCTCAGTCCAACCCCGCAACTAAGGAGTGTCCGTGAGCCAGCACAGCAGCAGGCTGTTCACCAGTGAGTCGGTGACCGAGGGACACCCGGACAAGATCTGTGACGCGATCAGCGACTCGATCCTGGACGCCTTGCTGGCCAAGGATCCGCGCTCGCGTGTCGCCGTGGAGACGATGGTCACCACCGGCCAGGTCCACGTCGCGGGTGAGGTCACCACCGAGGCCTACGCGGACATCCCCACCATCGTCCGCGAGAAGATCCTCGAGATCGGCTACGACTCGTCCGCGAAGGGCTTCGACGGCCACTCGTGCGGCGTCAACGTCGCCATCGGCGCGCAGTCCCCGGACATCGCGCAGGGCGTCGACACCGCCTTCGAGAACCGCGTCGAAGGCGCCGACGACGAGATCGACAAGCAGGGCGCCGGCGACCAGGGCCTGATGTTCGGCTACGCGTGCACCGACACGCCCGAGTTGATGCCGCTCCCGATCGCGCTGGCCCACCGCCTGTCCCGCCGCCTGACCGGGGTCCGCAAGGACGGCACCGTCCCGTACCTGCGCCCGGACGGCAAGACCCAGGTCACCATCGAGTACGCGGGCGACCAGCCCGTCCGCCTCGACACGGTCGTCATCTCCACCCAGCACGCCGACGGCATCGACCTCGAGAAGCTCCTCGGCGTCGACCTCCGCGAGCACGTGGTCGCCCCCGAGATCGCCGAGCTGGGCCTCGACACCACGAACGTCCGCCTGCTGACCAACCCGACCGGCCGCTTCGTCATCGGTGGCCCCATGGGCGACGCGGGCCTCACCGGACGCAAGATCATCGTCGACACCTACGGCGGCATGGCCCGCCACGGCGGCGGCGCCTTCTCCGGCAAGGACCCGTCGAAGGTGGACCGCTCGGCCGCCTACGCCATGCGCTGGGTCGCCAAGAACACCGTCGCCGCCGGCCTGGCCACGCGCGTCGAGGTCCAGGTCGCCTACGCCATCGGCAAGGCGGCCCCGGTCGGCCTGTTCGTCGAGACCTTCGGCACCGAGACCGTGGACCCGCAGAAGATCCAGCAGGCCATCACCGAGGTCTTCGACCTCCGGCCCGCCGCGATCATCCGCGACCTCGACCTGCTCCGCCCGATCTACGCGCCGACCGCCGCGTACGGCCACTTCGGCCGCACCGACGTCGACCTCCCCTGGGAGTCGACCGACCGCGCGGAGGCCCTGCGCAACGCCGCAGGCGCCTGATTCGCCTCTGACGGCCCGCTTCCCTTCGGGGAGGCGGGCCGTTCTGGTTTGAAGGGTGCGCCTCGCCGGTTGCGTCAGGAGGGAGCGCTGGCGCTGCCCGGCGAGGCGCGGCACGCCACCTGGTCCGGGGTGTGTCAAGGGGGCACGGACCAGGTGGGCGTTGGCCCACGTTCGGGCGGAGTTCCTTGCGGCGCCCCTGATACACGAGCCGCCCGAACTTCTTGAGCGCACCGGCCGCCTCGCCGCTTCCCGCCTGCTGTGATCTGTGAAGAACACCCCGGTCTTCCAGGGTCTTTGTTCATACGAGGGTCGGTTCCGCGCCATGTACCGGGACTACAAACTGCGGGTATGTCGCTCTCTCGTCGTGGGTTCATGGCTGCGGTCGCTGCTGCTGGTGCGGGCACGCTGTTGCCGCCGTCGGTGTACGCCGCGTTGGCCCGTGAGCCTCGTGCGGGTGGGTTGCGTGCCATCAA
Organism: Lentzea sp. NPDC058450; assembly: GCF_042721395.1. Lineage (NCBI taxonomy): Bacteria > Bacillati > Actinomycetota > Actinomycetes > Pseudonocardiales > Pseudonocardiaceae > Lentzea > Lentzea sp. NPDC058450. The sequence continues at coordinate 162,542 of NZ_JBHXLO010000015.1, read as the reverse complement.
GCACGTGGTGATGTTGGTGCAGGAGAACCGTTCGTTCGACCACTACTACGGGTCGCTTCGTGGCGTGCGGGGGTTCTCGGACCGCAACGCGCTGAAGGGCGTGTTCAACCAGTCCGGTGTGTTGCCGTTCCCGGTGCGTGAGGCCGCATCCGGGCGGGACATCCAGTACATCGGAGACCTCGACCACAGCTGGAACGGCGGGCACTCCGCCTTGCGGGGCGGGTGGAACGACAACTGGGTGCCCGCCAAGACCGGGGCGACCATGGCGTTCTACACGCGTCAGGACATCCCGTTCCACTACGAGCTGGCGGACACGTTCACGTTGTGCGACGCGTACCACTGCTCAGTGCCGTCCTCCACCTCGCCCAACCGCAACTACTGGGTGTCCGGCTACACGGGGTTCGAGCCTGCCGGTGGGCGGGCCACCGGCAACGCGGCCTACAGCGAGGACACGCACGCCGGGTACTCGTGGAAGACGTATCCGGAGCGTCTCGAGGCCGCCGGGAAGTCGTGGCGGGTCTACCAGGAGTGGGACAACTTCCAGGACAACAACCTCGAGTTCTACCTGCGCTTCAAGGAGATCGCGAGGAAGGTGTTGCCCGCCGGGTTCAAGTCGCTCGACAAGCTGTACGGCACCGGCGACGCCGCGTTGATCGGGTCGCTGGACCTGTCGGCGCTGTCGGCGGCGGAGAGGTCCTTGTACGACAGGGGCTTGCAGCGGGTGAAGCCCGGCGGGCTGGGGGAGACGTTCCGGGCCGACGTCGCCGCGGGGCGGTTGCCGGCCGTGTCGTACCTGGTTCCGTCCTCTGTGGACTCCGAGCACCCCGGGGCCTCGTCACCGGCCGCATCCGCGTCGATCACCTACCAGGTGCTGGACGCACTGGCTTCCAACCAGGACGTGTGGGAGTCCACCGTTCTGTTCATCACCTACGACGAGAACGACGGGTTCTTCGACCACATGCCGCCGCCGCGGCCGCCGTTGTCCGTCACGGACGAATACGTGGGTGACCGGCCGTTGGGGCTTGGTGCGCGTGTGCCCATGACGGTCGTGTCGCCGTGGTCTGTCGGTGGGTATGTCAACTCGCAGGTGTTCGACCACACGTCGATGACGCGGTTCCTGGAGAAGTGGACCGGCGTGCGGTCGGAGGAGATCTCCGCATGGCGCCGCACGGTCGCTGGCGACCTGACGTCGGCGTTCGACTTCGATCGGCGGCGAACCTGGCCCGAGGTCGGAGAACCGGCTCCCGTGCCGCCCGCCACGCCTCGGTGGCGGCCCGCGCCTCCGTCCGAGCAGAAGATGCCGGAACAGGAGGCCGGACGGCGGCGTGCGCGCGCTCTGCCGTACCAGCCTGACGCGTCGTTGCGCGGGGCCACGTTGGAGATGTCGAACTCGGGCGCGGCCTCCGCGCACCTCGCGCTGTACCCGTACTCCGGGCAGTTCGCGCTGCCGCAGCACTTCGACGTGGCCGGTACCGCGACGGTCGAGGTCACCGGAGACCACGACCTCGTGCTGCTGGGGCCCAACGGGTTCCGTCGTGAGTTCGTCGGCAGTTCTTCGGACCGTGCGCGCGTGTCGTCGTCGGTGCGCGGCTACAGCCGTGTGCTGACGTTGACGTTCGAGAACAGCGGTTCGTCGCGGCTGACGTTCGTGCTGGGGCGGCGTCGCTACGTCGTGAGGCCCGGCCACCGCACCGTGATCCCGTGGCTGACCATCATGAACTCCGGCTGGTACGACCTGACGGTCACGGTGGAGGAGGAGCCCCGGTTCCGCCGGCGGCTCTGCGGTCACATCGAGAACGGCCAGGAGTCGATCTCAGGCTAACGTCTGGCCCGTGGAGATCACGGGGGACGAGATCCGGCGGCGGATGATCGAGCACGAGTCGCTGGGTCCGGGTGGGTTGAAGCTCGTCGGCGCGACGATCACCGGTCAACTCGACCTGAGTGACGTCGTGGCGAAGAAACCGTTGGTGCTGCACGACTGCACCACCGAGTCGCCGGTGGTGCTCAGCCGAGCGCAGTTCTCGCTGCTGGACCTGCGCGGCCTGGTCGCCCCGGCGATCGAGGCCCGCGGCCTGGCCGTGGACCACCACCTGCGGCTGAGCGGCGCGCGCCTGAGCGGCGCCGAGTCGATCGACGCGCTGCACATGCGCATCGGCGGCAGCGTGTACCTGGACGACGGCTTCCACGCGACCGGCTCCGTCACCCTGAGCGGCTCGCGCGTCGCCGGGGTGCTGGCGTGCCAGGGCGGCCGGTTCGAAGGCGGCCTGAACCTGGTCGACCTGCACGTGGGTGACGCCATCTTCCTGTCGCACGGGTGCGAGGTGTCCGGCGGCGCGCACTCGGCCGTGCGCATGCGCGGCACACACGTGGACGGCCAGCTCATCTTCCGGCGCGGCCGGTTCACCTCACCCGGCGTGGCGCTCGACCTGAGGCACATGAGCGTCGGCAAGGAGCTGTTCCTGCCCTTCGAGTGCGTAGACGGCCAGGTGCAGCTCGAAGGACTCACCTACGAAGGCCTCCCACGGGACGCCACTGTGGACGATTGGCTGACAGCGTTACCCACGCGCACCCCGTACTACGCCACACAACCGTGGACGCAACTCGCCGCCGCACACGCCGCCGCAGGCCACGAACGCGACGTGCGCCGCATCCGCGTTGCCCAGCAACGCGATCTGCGCCGCCGCGGCCGGCTCTCGCGGTGGGGACGCGTGTGGCACCTGATCCGAGGCGTGACCGTCGGACACGGCTACCGCCCGGGCCTGGCGCTCGTGTGGCTGGCCGGGGTGCTGGCGGTGTCGGTCGGCGTGGTGCTCACCAGCGGCGCCGTGCGCTGCTCGGTGGTGGAACAGATCGGCTACGCGCTGAACGTGGCCACACCGCTGGTCAAGGTGGACGCCGCCCGATGCACGGTCGACGTGACCTCAGGCGCCGGCCAACTCGTCCTGGCCTCGACCTGGCTGCTCCAGGTCCTGGCGTGGGCGTTCGCAACCCTGTTCGTGGCGGGCTTCACCGGTTTGGTGAGGCGCAACGCGTGACTGTCGGGGGTGTCTGATACACCAGGAGGCATGAGCGCGAAGACCGGAGCGAGAAAAGGGGAGCGAATCCCCGCGGAGTCGCTGCCGGTCGCCCGAATCGTGGTGGACGTCCCCCTGGCCCACCTGGACCGCCCGTTCGACTACGCGGTTCCGTCCGAACTGGACGAAACCGCCACACCGGGAGTCCGAGTCCGAGTCCGGTTCGCGGGCCAACTGGTGGACGGCTACCTGCTGGAGCGCAAGGAAACCTCCGAGTACGGCAAGAAGCTGGCCTTCATCGAAAAGGTGGTGTCCCCCGAACCGGTGCTGGCGCCGGAAATCGCCGCCCTGGCCCGCGCCGTGGCCGACAGGTACGCGGGCGGCATGATCGACGTGCTGCGCCTGGCGATCCCACCCCGCCACGCCCGAGCAGAAGCCGCCGCACAAGGCGAAGCACCACCGCTACCCCAACTCCCGGCCTGGGTGACGCAGCAGCCCGCACCGGAGGGACCCGCCGCCGCGGTTGTCGTCGCTGACGCCGCCGCCGACGCTGCCGCCGAACCGGAAGCGCAGCCTGCCGACGCAGCACCCGGCCAGCCTGCCGCGGCCGACCCCACTGCCACCCTCGGCCAGCTCACCGCGGATGACTCCACCGCCACATCCGGCACGTCCGCTGTGGCTGAACCCGCCGCATCCCCCGCAGCCGGTCCCGCTTCTGCACCCGCTGACCTCACCCTCGCCGAGGCCGAACCTCTGGTGCCGGAGCCCGCCGTCCCCGTGCGTTCGGAGTTGCCGCCCGTCCCCGCGGACGCCTGGTCGCGGTACCCGCGCGGGCCCAAGTACCTGGAGGCCCTGCGTGAGGGCCGTCCCGCCCACGCCGTCTGGCAGGCGTTGCCGGCGGAGGACTGGCCCGCCCGCCTCGCGGAGGCCGCTGCGGCGGTGGCTTCGTCCGGGCGCGGGGTGGCGATCGTCGTGCCCGACCACCGCGACCTGGCGCGTGTTGCCGAGGCCTGCGGGAGGTTGATCGAGGGTGTGGTGACGCTGTCTGCCGACCTCGGGCCTTCTGAGCGGTACAAGCGGTGGCTGGCTGTGCGGCGCGGGGTTGCTCGGGTGGTGGTCGGGACGCGCGCCACGGCGTTCGCGCCCGTTCGGGACCCCGGGCTGCTCGTGGTGTGGGACGACGGTGATGACCTGCACGTGGAGCAGCGGTCGCCCTATCCGAACGTGCGGGACGTGCTGGTGCAGCGCGCGCACATGACCGGGGCGGCGTTGCTCATCGGCGGGTTCGCTCGTACTGCTGAGGCGCAGTTGCTCGTCGAGACGGGCTGGGCGCACGAGATCGTGGCTTCTCGCGAGACGTTGAGGTCCGTGGCGCCGCGGGTGGTGTCGGTGGGCGACACCGACTGGCAGGACGTGAAGGACTCGGCCGCGCGGACGGCTCGGTTGCCGTCCATCGCGTTCGACGCCGCCCGGTTCGCGCTGGCCGACTCGCCGGTGCTGATCCAGGTGCCGCGGCGCGGGTACGTGCCGTCACTGGCCTGTGGGCAGTGCCGGGGGCCCGCGCGGTGCCGCCGGTGCGCGGGGCCGCTGGCGTTGCCCGGTGGCACGCAGGACGGCCTGCCGAAGCCCGCGTACTGCCGGTGGTGCGCGGCCACCGAGGCCGGCTTTCGGTGTCCCACCTGCGGGTCGCGCAAGCTGCGCGGGCAGATCATCGGCGCCCGGCGCACGGCCGAGGAGCTCGGGCGGGCGTTCCCGGGGCACCCGGTGCGCACCAGCGGCGCGGACGAGGTGCTGACCAAGGTGCCTGGCAAGCCCTCGCTGGTGGTCGCCACGCCGGGTGCCGAGCCCGTCGCCGAGGGCGGGTACGGCGCCGTGCTGCTGCTCGACGGGTGGGCGTTGCTCGGCAGGGCCGACCTGCGGGCGTCCGAGGAGGCGCTGCGGCGCTGGATGACGGCCGCCGGACTGGTGCGGCCCGGCAACGGGCGGGTGGTGGTGATCGCCGACTCGTCGCTCACGCCGGTGCAGGCCCTCGTCCGCTGGGACCCGGTGTGGCACGCCGCGACCGAACTGGCCGCGCGCACCGAGCTCGGGTTCCCGCCGGCGGTCAGGATGGCGACCGTCGACGGCACCCCGGACGCCCTCAACGCCATGCTCGACGAGCTGCGGCTGCCGTCCACCGGGGAGATCCTCGGGCCGGTGCCGCTGGGCGAGGACGAGACCAAGGAACGCGCGCTGGTGCGGGTGTCCCGCGCGGAGGGCCGGCAGCTCGCCGCCGTGCTGGCAGAGGCTCAGGCCGTGCGGACGGCCCGCAAGGAGCAGGAGCTGGTGCGCATCAAGCTCGACCCGCTGGAAGTGCTGTAGCGGTCAGCTCTCGTAGTGGGAACGCAGACCGGCGATGTGCTCGCGGATGTCCTCGTCGGTCAGCTTCTCGTACTCCAGGTACTCGCTCATGTAGGTCATGAGGTCGTTGCGCTCGGGGTGCTGCTCGCCCGCGATCACGTGCGCCGTCGTGCCCGCGATGCCCGCCGGGAACAGCAGGAACCCGTCGAGGCCCGCCATGGTGTCGAAGGAGGCGTTCTTGGCCTCCCACAGGGCCCACACGTCGTCCTCGCGGCCGCACTCGGCGAGCAGCAGCGCGGCCAGCACCAGCGCCTCGCGCACGCCCCAGCCCTCCTGGTGCGCGGCGGTCTCCTCGGCGAGCAGGTGGCGCACCAGGTCGGCGTCGCCATCGCGGCGTTCGCGCAGCAGGAGGTGCAGCGCCTCCTCGCGGTCGGCCTCGTCGAGCGGGGTGTTCGTGAAATCGTTTCGCAACTGGTCAAGATCGATCGACACGCCCGCACCTTAGGCCTTCCTCAAGGGGTGTTGCCATCCGGTCACAACGGAGTAGAAGTTTCCGCATGTTGCGAACGGTCGCCGCCTTGACGCTCTCCGTAGCCCTGGTCGCCCCCGCCCCGGCGGGAGCGGCGGAGTCCTCGCCAGCGCCACGCGTACCCGAGCAGGTCGGCTGGGGAGGCGCGGTCTCCAGCGTCGACCCGGACGCCTCCCAGATCGGCATCGACGTGCTCCGCCGCGGTGGCAACGCCGTGGACGCCGCCGTCGCCACCGCCGCCGCGCTCGGCGTCACCGACCCGTTCAGCGCGGGCATCGGCGGCGGCGGCTTCTTCGTCTACTACGACGCCCGCTCCGGCAGGGTGTCCACTCTGGACGGCCGGGAGACCGCGCCGAGGTCCGCGACCGACCAGCTGTTCGTGGAGAACGGCGCGCCGCTGCCCTTCGCCGAGGCGATGACGAGCGGCAAGTCCGTCGGAGTCCCCGGCACGCCGAAGACGTGGCAGCAGGCGCTGCGCAAGTGGGGCACGCTCAACCTGCGTGAGGCCATGGGGCCCGCGGAGTCGTTGGCACGGCGCGGTTTCGTCGTCGACCAGACGTTCAACACGCAGATCGCGAACAACGCCGCCCGCTTCGCCGACTTCACCTCTACCCGCGACCTCTACCTGCCCGGCGGCCAGCCGCCCGCGGTCGGCAGCACGTTCCGCAACCCGCAGCTCGCCGACACCTACCGCGAGCTCGCCCGCACTGAGCTCGCCTCGCTCTACGGCGGCGCCGTCGGCCGCGACCTGGTGAAGACCGTGCAGAAGCCGCCGGTCGTCCCCGGCTCCACCCGCAACGTCCGCGCCGGCGACATGCAGCTCTCCGACCTCGCCCGCTACCAGGTCGAACGCCGCGACCCGACGCACACCCGCTACCGCGGCCTCGACGTCTACGGCATGGCCGCGCCGTCGTCCGGCGGTACGACCGTCGGCGAGGCGCTCAACATCCTGGAGTCGACCGACCTCTCGAAGGTCTCCGACGTCGAGTACCTGCACCGCTTCATCGAGTCGACCAAGCTCTCCTTCGCGGACCGGCTGCGCTGGGTCGGCGACCCGAAGTTCAACCGGGTGCCGACCGAGGGCCTGCTGTCGCAGAAGTTCGCCGACAGCCGCGCCTGCCTGATCAAGCCCGACGCCGTGCTGCCCGCCCCGCAGCCCGCCGCAGACCCGTACAACCCGAAGGCCTGTGAAGCCACCGCCGGCCTCTCCGCCCTCCGCGAGGACGCCGAACGCACCACGCACCTCACCACGGCCGACCGCTGGGGCAACGTCGTCGCCTACACGCTCACCATCGAGGCGGAGGGCGGCAGCGGCATCGTCGTCCCGGGCCGCGGCTTCCTGCTCAACAACGAGCTCACCGACTTCGAGTTCGTCGCCCCGACCGCCGGCGTCCCGCACCCGAACCTCCCCGGCCCCGGCAAGCGCCCGCGCTCGTCCATGGCCCCGACGATCGTCCTCGACCACGGCAAGGTCCTGCTCGCCGTCGGCTCACCGGGCGGCTCCACCATCATCACCACGGTCACCCAGATCCTGACCGCCCGCCTCGACCGCAAGATGTCCCTGGTCGACGCGGTCAAGGCCCCGCGCGCCTCGCAGCGCAACGCCGCGACCACCCCGGCCGAGGCGGAGTTCATCGCCGCCTCCACCACCGCGGGCCTCCAGGCCATCGGGCACAAGTTCAGCCAGAACGCCGAGATCGGCGCCGCCACCGCCGTCGAACGCACCAAGGACGGCCGCTGGCGCGCCGTCGCCGAACCCACCCGACGCGGCGGAGGCGCCGCCCGCGTGGTGAAGGTGGGCTGAGCCGCCCGAACCTGACACACGAAGAAGGGGCAGGCCGTCACGCGGCCTGCCCCTCCTTCACGCCGTGGTGACCGACGGTCACTCGAGTGCACCCTCGTAGGCGACATCGCCGTGGTCGTCCCGGACGACCACGTGCAGGCGTCCCGGTTCGAGCGGGGAGGTCGGCCTCGAGAGGTCTTCGCGCCCGTCCCTGAGGGGGACGTTCGCCAGGAAGAACCCGTCGACCATCTCGGCCTTGACCGCGGGACCGTCGCGGTCCGACACCTCGACCGTCCCGGTGTGACGACCGAGGTGACCGACGACCGAGTACTCCCCGGTGGACACGATCGAGGCGCTGTGACGTTCCCGGCCGGTCCCCTGTTGCGCGATCAGGTACGGCTTGTCGGGGTCCTCCCGCACGTTGCGGACGATCCAGAAGGACTCGGCCGCGTCGTCGACGAAGCAGTACCCGAACTCCGCGTCCCCCCGCCGCGCGATCAGCGCGCCCTGCCGGTTCGCGAGCCCCGTGGCGACAGCGGGTTCCCAGTTCTCCAGCAGATCGGAGTGCAGCCCGCTGTCCTCCCACTCCTTGTCCAGGCACTGGGCGAGGACGTTCTCCGGAGACGCGCTGTCGGGGTCACCGCTCTCGAAGCTGGGCGTGGCGACCGCGGAACTCGGATCGATGATCGGCGTCTCCACGGGCCGATCGTCGAAGAACAGCGTTGGTCTCCGGGTTCCCGCGCCCCAGACCTCGATGACGAAGAAGCCGGCGGTGACCACGCTGTCGTTGAACGACTCGGGACCGAGCTGAGGGGCGCTCGCGATCCCGAGAGGGTCGCGGTCGATCCGTTCCCTCCCCGCGGTGGTCGTGCCCTGCGGCGGTACGCCGGCGATGATCCGGGGCGAGCGGTAGGTGATCGACCCTGCCTTCAGCACGGCAGGCTCGAAGTCGTCCTTCGCGACGCTGGCCGTGGAGCGGGTGAGCTCGCAGAAGCGACCGTCCACGCCGTGCAGGACCTTGCGCTGGCGGAGGACGGCCATCTCGGTGGACTGCCAGTTCGGGTCTCTCAGGGCGGCGCGACAGCGTGCCAGGTCCTGGTCGGAAGGCAGGACGACGCGCGGGTTGCCGGGGCTGACCTCGTGGCCGGCCGTCTGCGTGACGACCACACCGCCCGCGATGAGGAGGGCCACCCCGGCGGCGACCGCGAGCGGAGCGCGGCTGCGGTGCGGCCGGACGGTGACCGACTCGGTGAAGTCCGGGCGCATCCGCTCCTTGACGTCCGCGGGCAGTTCGCGGTGGGGAGGCAGGTCGAAGGCCATCACCGCACCTCCAGGGTGTCGAAGGAGACCTGCTTGCGCAGGCGGGTGCGGGCGCGCGAGATGCGGGACCGGATGCTCACCTCGGCCACGCCCAGGGCCTCGGCGGCCTGCGCGGTGGACAGTTCGCCGAGCAGGACCAGTTCCACGGCCTCGCGTTCGGCGCGGGGGAGACGTTCGACCGCCTCCAGCACCTCGCGCAGCCGGGCCTCGTGGTCGAGCGACGCGACCACGTCGTCGGCGTGGTCGCGCTGCACGTCGTTGCGCGGCACGCGGTGCAGCAGCCGGGTGAACCGCGCCTTGCGGCGGAACTCCGACCGGGCCAGGAAGCCCGCGACGGTGTACAGCCACGGCAGCGCGCTGTCGTGCACGAGCTTCATCTCGGCGCGGCGGCGCCACGCCGTCATGAACGTCGCGGACGTCAGGTCCTCCGCGGTCGACCACGAGGCCGTCAGCCGGTAGGCGTGGTTCCACACCGCCTCGGCATGACGGTCGTAGAGCAAGCCGAAGGCGCGCTCATCGCCGCGTGCCCACAGTTCGGCGTCCGACGGGGCGTCGTCAGGCATGGCGGCGGCCCCCTCCCAGATCGGTCGCATCAGCCTCATGTCCCGTTGGTGTCCACCTTCCGGCCGAGTGTTGCAGCCGATCTTCCTACCTCGGGCTGACCACCTCTCGATACTCCGAGCCGATGTGCGCTGACCTGCGCGAACGGCACAGTTGACACCATGACGACGACTACCGCATCCAGGGCCGCAGTTGCTCACTTCGACTTCCACGCGCTGCTGCGCCCCGTGCTGACGGCGCTGCGCTTCACCGGCCACTTCCTCATGGCGCTGGTGGGCGTGATCTTCCTCGGCAGCGCGTCCGAGCACTGACCGCGTTCCTCGTAGACTGACTCCCAGTCCACACGAGGAGCACTGCGTGACCGTCCAACCCATCCGCCTGTTCGGCGACCCCGTGCTGCGCACCGCGGCCACCGAGGTCACCGACTTCGACAAGGAACTGCGCACCCTGGTCAAGGACCTGTGGGACACGATGCAGGACGCGGGTGGCGCCGGCCTCGCCGCGCCCCAGCTCGGTGTCGGACTGCGGGTGTTCACCTACCACTGCGACGGCTTCGCGGGGCACCTCGTGAACCCCACCTGGGACGTCGTCGGCGAGGAGATGCAGGACGGCTCCGAGGGCTGCCTGTCCATCCCCGGCATGTCGTGGGACTGCAAGCGCCACCTGCACGTCGTGGCGAAGGGCTGGAACATGCACGGCGAGCCCGTCGAGGTCGAAGGCACCGAGACGCTGGCGCGCTGCATCCAGCACGAGTCGGACCACCTCGACGGAGTGCTCTTCCTCGACCGCCTCGACGCCGAGACCCGCAAGCAGGCCATGCGCGAGATCCGGCAGTCCTCGTGGTTCGACGGTACGGTGCCCACCTTGAAGCAGAGCCCGCACCCACTCTTCGGCAGGTCCAGCTGACCATGCGACTCGTGTTCGCCGGTACGCCCGAGGTCGCACTTCCCTCGCTGCGCGCCTTCATCGACTCCTCCCGCCACGACGTCGTCGCCGTGGTCACCCGCCCCGACGCACCCTCCGGCCGCGGCCGGAAGCTGGAGCGCTCCCCGGTCGCCGCCCTCGCCGACGAGCACGGCATCGAGGTCCTCACCCCGGCCAAGGCGGGCGATCCCGAGTTCCTCGACCGCCTGCGCGCGCTGGAACCCGACCTCTGCCCGGTCGTCGCCTACGGCAACCTCCTTCCCCAGCGGACGCTGGACGTTCCCAAGTTCGGCTGGGTCAACCTCCACTTCTCCGTGCTGCCCGCGTGGCGCGGCGCCGCGCCGGTGCAGGCCTCCGTGCGCAACGGCGACGACATCACCGGCGCCTCGACGTTCCGCATCGTCAAGGAGCTCGACGCGGGCCCGGTGTTCGGCGTCGTCACCGAGAAGGTGCGCGACCGCGACACCTCCGGCGACCTGCTCACCCGGCTGTCGATCTCGGGCGCCGACCTGCTGCTGTCCACTGTGGACGGCATCGAGGACGGCACCCTGGTCGCCGTCGACCAGCCCGCCGACGGCGTCACCTACGCCGCGAAGATCACCGTCGAGGACGCGCGCCTCGACTTCACCACGCCCGCCGCGGCCGTCGACCGCCTGGCGCGCGCCGTGACACCGGAACCCGGCCCGTGGGCCGAGTTCCGCGGCGAGCGGCTCAAGCTCGGCCCCGTCACGCCCGTCGCCGACGTGACGCTGCCCGCCGGTGAGGTGCTCGTCGAGCGCAAGCGCGTGCTCGTGGGCACCGCGACCACCGCCGTGGCCCTCGGCGAGGTCCAGGCGCAGGGCAAGAAGCGCATGGCCGCCACCGACTGGGCGCGCGGCGTGCGGATCGAACCAGGGGAGCGCATCGCGTGACGTTCCCCCGACCGAGCTCACCCGACCTCGCCCGTGAGGCGCGGGATGGGGACGCGCCGCTCGTGACCCGTGCCGGAGCACGCGAGTCCGGGCGTGTCGTCCTCGCCGCCGCGAGCAAGCCCAAGACAGTGGAGTGCACCGCATGACCAACGACCCGCGAGGCGCCTCCAAGCCTTCCCGCCCGCGCAGGCCGCACCCGCCGAAGCGCCGCACCGGCCCCTCCCGGCCACCCGTGGAGGACCCGCCTCGCCTCGCCGCGCTGGAGACCCTGCGCGCCGTGCGGCAGCGCGACGCGTACGCGAACCTGGTGCTGCCGCAGATGCTGCGCGACCGCCGCATCACCGGCCGTGATGCCGCATTGGCCACCGAACTCACCTACGGCGCGGCACGGGCACAAGGACTGCTCGACGCCGTCATCGAGGCGTGCTCGGACCGCCCGCTGTCCGAAGTGGACGGCTCGGCGCTCGACGCGTTGCGGCTGGGCACGTACCAGTTGCTGCGCACCCGCATCCCGTCCCACGCCGCCGTCGCCTCGACCGTCGACCTCGTGCGCGGTGAGCTCGGGTCCGGTGTCGCCGGCTTCGTCAACGCGGTGCTGCGCCGCGTGGCCGAGCAGGACGAGGCCGCCTGGGTTGACGAACTCGCACCTGACCCGGACACCGACCCGATCGGCAACGTGGCCTTCGGTCATGCCCACCCGCGCTGGATCGCGCAGGCGTTCGCCGAGGCCCTCGGCAGCCGCGAGGAACCGTTGAAGCTCGCCCTGGAGGCGGACGACGCCCGGCCGGCCGTGCACCTGGTCGCCCGCCCCGGCGAGGTGAGCGCCGACGAGCTCGCCGCGATCGTCGGCGGCGACGTGGCGCCCTACTCGCCTTACGGCGTGCACCTGGAAGCCGGCGCGGGCGATCCCGGTGATCTGGAACCGGTCCGGGAACGCCTGGCCAACGTCCAGGACGAGGGCAGCCAGCTGTGCGCCCTTGCTCTGACGCGCGCGCCGATCAAGGGCACGGACGACCGCTGGCTGGACCTCTGCGCAGGCCCCGGTGGCAAGGCCGCCCTGCTGGCCGCGCTGGTCGGCCTGGAAGGCGGCGAGCTGATCGCCGTCGAGAAGGCACCCCACCGCGCGGAGCTCGTGCGCAAGATCACCACCGGCCTGCCGGTGACCGTGGAGGTCGCCGACGGGCGCGAGACCGACTTCGTCGAAGGAGCGTTCGACCGCGTGCTGGTCGATGCGCCCTGCACCGGTCTTGGTGCTCTGCGCAGGCGCCCGGAGGCGCGGTGGAGGCGCCAGCCCGCCGACGTCGGCACGCTCACGAAGTTGCAACGTGAGCTGCTCACCGAGGCGTTGCGGCTGGTGCGCCCTGGAGGCGTCGTGGCTTATGTCGTGTGCTCACCTCATCTCTCGGAGACCGTCGGGGTGGTGACGGACGTCGCCAAGCGGACCGGGGCCGAAGTGCTGGACACGCGGGAGCTCTTCCCCGGAGTCCCGGGACTCGGAGAAGGCCCGCACGTCCAGCTCTGGCCTCATCTGCACGGCACCGACGCGATGTTCTGCGCGGTGCTGCGACGCCCGAACTGAGCGCTCAGAACCTGCGAGAACGACGCTAGCGGCGGGGTCTGACAGAGCCGGACAGGCCGGAAGCGGACCAAGGGCGAGACGAGCTCGGTGGCGCGACGGTGGGTGACGTGCGGAGTGCGCGTCACCCAGTTCCGTGACGTCCGCAGCCGGGTCCGGAGCGGCTGAGTCGGCGGAGTTCGGCATCAGAGAGTCACGTCGGGAGTGGCTGGTGCCCTGATGGTGTCTGTCGGGGTCTCGATCGTGTCGTCGGACCGGCGGTGAGATTCGGTGGTCGGAGAACCGGCGGTGCCGTTCGCCCCGGCCACCGAACCTAAGATCGTCGCCATGACACGTGGTCTGCTCGGACTTGTCGCGTCGGGCTGCGGCGGCGTGGAGAAGTGGTTCCGCACCGACCTCGCCGAACCGGCCGTCCAACGGGGCTGGCAGTTGGCCATCACCTTCACCCCGTCGGTCGCGCCGTGGTTCGAGGCGGCCGGCGAGATCGACCAGCTCCAGGCGCTCACCGACCTCCCGATCCGCTGGGAGCCGCGGATGCCGAGCGAGCCCAAGCCGTACCGCACGCCGGACGCGTTCATCTTCGCCCCCGCCAGCGCGAACTCCGTGGCCAAGCTGGCGCTGGGCATCGGCGACAACCAGGCGCTGACCGCGTTGAACGAGGCGATCGGCGTCGAGGACTGCAAGGTCGTCGTCGCGCCCCACGCCAACGCGGACAAGCGCCGTCACCCGATGTGGGAGACCCACGTCACGACACTCACCGGAGCGGGTGTCGTCGTGGTCTCAGACGTGCCTCCCCGCAGCCTGCTCGACCTGCTGGACACCTAGACTTCATCCTCGTGGTCCACACGCCGATGATCGCTCCCAGCATCCTGTCCGCCGACTTCGCGCGCCTCGCCGACGAGCTCGCCGCGGTGCCCACGTCGGACTGGATCCACGTCGACGTCATGGACAACCACTTCGTGCCGAACCTGACGCTCGGCCTGCCGGTGGTGAAGTCGCTGCTCAAGGTGACCGACATCCCGATCGACTGCCACCTGATGATCGAGGACCCCGACCGCTGGGCCATCGGTTACGCGGAGGCGGGCGCCTACAACGTGACCGTGCACGTCGAGGCGGCGAACGACCCGATCGCGCTGGCCAAGAACCTCAGGGCCGCGGGCAGCAAGGCGGGCCTGAGCATCAAGCCCGGCACTCCGCTGGAGCCGTACGTCGAGGTCCTGAAGCACTACGACACGCTGCTGGTCATGTCGGTCGAGCCGGGCTTCGGCGGCCAGAGCTTCATGGCGGACGTGCTGGACAAGGTCCGCCAGGCCCGTCACCTCGTCGACACCGGCCACCTCAAGCTGGTCGTGGAGATCGACGGCGGCATCAACGCCGACACGATCGAGCAGGCCGCGCAGGCGGGTGTCGACTGCTTCGTCGCGGGCTCCGCGGTCTACGACGCCGCCGACCCCGGCAAGGCCGTCGAGGCCCTGCGCGCCCAGGCGGCCGGCGCCCAGGGAACCAGGACCACGTGACGCCCGAGGACGCGATGGCGCTCGCCATCGCCGAGAGCGAACGGGTGCGGGGCACCACGAGCCCCAACCCGCCGGTCGGGTGCGTGATCCTCGACGAGGACGGCAAGGCGGTCGGATTCGGTGCCACGCAGCCCGTCGGTGGTTCGCACGCCGAAGTCATGGCGCTGAAGGAAGCGGGCACGAAAGCACGGGGTGGCACGGCCGTGGTCACCCTTGAGCCGTGCGCGCACTACGGCCGTACGCCGCCGTGCACCGAAGCGTTGCGCGAAGCGGGTATCAAGCACGTCGTCCACGCCATCAGCGACCCGAACCCGAGGGCCGCGGGCGGTGCGAAGGTTCTCGAAGAAGCCGGCGTCACGGTCGAAAGCGGCCTTCTCGCGGACGACGTCGCCAAGGGCCCCCTCAGGGCGTGGCTGCACTACGCGCGCACGGGCCGTCCGCACGTCACGTGGAAGTACGCGGCCTCGCTCGACGGCCGGATCGCGGCGAGCGACGGCACCAGCCAGTGGATCAGCTCGGAGACCTCCCGCAAGGAGGTCCACGACCTGCGGACCAAGCTCGACGCGATCATGGTCGGCACGAACACGGTCCGCACGGACGACCCCGCGCTGACCGCCAGGGACGCCGGCGGAATGCCGCTGCCCCGCCAGCCGTTGCCCGTGGTCGTGGGCATGAGCGACCTGCCGGGTGGAGCGAAGCTCCAGCAGACCGCGCTGCACTTGCGCACGCACGACCCGGACACCGTGCTGAAGGCCCTGGCCGAACGCGGAGTGGTCGACGTGCTGCTGGAGGGCGGCCCGACCCTGGCGGGTGCGTTCCTGCGCGCGGGCAGGATCGACCGCGTGCTCGCCTACGTCGCGCCGGCGCTGCTCGGGGACGGTCCCGCGGCGGTGCTGGGTGCGGGCGTGTCAACCATCACGGACGCTGTGAGGTTGACCGTGGAAGACGTCACCATGAGCGGACCGGACTTGCGGATCAGCGCGGTTCCGCAAACTTAGGAGGAGCGGTGTTCACCGGGATCGTCGAGGAACTCGGCCACGTCGAGGCGATTGAGGACCTGCCCGACGCGGCACGGATCCGCATCACCGGGCCGATCGTGACCAGCGACGCGAAGCACGGCGACTCCATCGCGGTGAGCGGCGTGTGCCTCACCGTCGTGGAGGTCGAGAACGGCGCCTTCACCGCGGACGTGATGCGCGAGACCCTCACGCGCAGCAGTCTCGCCAAGGTCGCCGCGGGCGACCGGGTCAACCTGGAGCGCGCGGCCGCGGTCGGCCAGCGCCTCGGCGGCCACATCGTGCAGGGCCACGTGGACGGCACGGGCACGATTCTCGCGCGGGAGAAGGCGGAGCACTGGGAGATCGTCCACATCGGACTCCCGGCGAATCTCGCCCGCTACGTCGTGGAGAAGGGCTCGATCACGGTCGACGGAGTCTCGCTGACGGTCGTGACCGTCACCGACGACGAGTTCACCGTGAGCCTCATCCCGACGACGCTCGAACTCACCACGCTCGGTCGCCGCCAGCCCGGCGACCTGGTGAACCTGGAAGTCGACGTGCTCGCGAAGTACGTCGAGCGACTGGCGGTTCCGCACCTGCGGGCCATCGCGGGCGAGGAGGCCCAGTGAGCACCGACTTCGCCGACATCGAGCGCGCGGTCAAGGACATCGCCGCCGGACGGCCGGTGGTCGTCGTGGACGACGAGGACCGCGAGAACGAGGGCGACCTGATCTTCGCCGCCGAGAAGGCGACGCCGGAGCTGCTCGCGTTCATGGTCCGCTACACGTCCGGGTACGTCTGCGTGGCGCTGACGGACTCCGACTGCGACCGTCTCGACCTGCCGCCGATGTACCACACGAACCAGGACCAGCGCGGCACCGCGTACACGGTCACGGTGGACGCCCGCGAGGGCATCAGCACCGGCATCTCGGCCGCGGACCGCGCCCGCACGATCCGGTTGCTCGCGGACCCGACCGCGAAGGCCACCGACTTCAACCGGCCCGGTCACGTGGTGCCGCTGCGCGCCCGTGACGGCGGCGTGCTGCGCCGTCCCGGCCACACCGAGGCGTCGGTGGACCTCGCGCGTCTCGCGGGTCTGTCGCCCGCCGGCGTGCTCTGCGAGATCGTGTCGCAGAAGGACGAGGGCGACATGGCGCGCCGCGACGAGCTCGAGGTCTTCGCCGCTGACCACGACCTCGCGCTGATCACGATCGCGGACCTCATCGCGTACCGCCGCCGGGTCGAGACCCAGGTCGTGCGCGCCGCCGAGGCCCGCATCCCGACCGCGCACGGCGTGTTCACCGCGTTCGGCTACGACAGCCTGCTCGACGGCATCGAGCACGTCGCGATGGTGTACGGCGAGATCGGCGACGGCGAGGACGTGCTGGTGCGCGTGCACTCCGAGTGCCTCACCGGCGACGTCCTCGGGTCGTTGCGCTGCGACTGCGGCCCGCAGCTCGACGCGGCACTGGAAGCCGTTGCGGCACAAGGCCGTGGGGTCGTGCTGTACATGCGCGGCCACGAAGGCCGCGGCATCGGCCTGATGCACAAGCTGCAGGCGTACCAGCTGCAGGACCAGGGCGCTGACACGGTGGACGCGAACCTCCAGCAGGGCCTGCCCGCCGACGCGCGCGACTACGGCACGGGCGCGCAGATCCTGGTGGAGCTCGGCATCAAGTCCATGCGGCTGCTGACGAACAACCCGGCCAAGCGCGTCGGACTGGAGGCCGGATACGGTCTCAGGGTGCTCGACAGGGTGCCGCTGCCGATCTCCCCGAACCCGGAGAACCTGCGGTACCTGCGCACCAAGCGCGACCGGATGGGTCACGAACTGAGCCAGCTGGAGCAGTACGAGACCGTTGTTTCCGCTACGGAGGACCAGGAATGAGCGGCGAGGGCCGTCCAGAGCAGACGAAGCTCGACGGCAAGGGCCTGAGCGTCGCCATCGCGGCGACGCGCTGGCACACCAAGATCACCGACCAGCTCGTCTCGCGTGCCCTGCAGGCCGCTGAAGACGCCGGCTGCGTCGACACCACGGTCGTGCGCGTCGCGGGCGCGATCGAGCTTCCCGTTGTGGTGCAGGAACTCGCGCGCCACCACGACGCGGTGGTCGCGCTGGGCGTGGTCATCCGCGGCGGCACCCCGCACTTCGAGTACGTGTGCGACTCGGTCACCGACGGGCTCACCCGCGTGGCGCTGGACGAGTCCACGCCGGTCGGCAACGGCGTGCTGACGACGAACACCGAGGAGCAGGCGCTGGCCCGTGCCGGGCTGCCGGACTCGGTGGAGGACAAGGGATACGAGGCGACCGTCGCCGCGATCGACACCGCACTGGTGTTGCGCGGCCTGCGTCAGCCGTGGACCGAGCAGGGATTCGAATGATGACGGCGATCGTGTTGCGTCCCAAGAAGATCCGCCGCGTCGCGTGGGCGTGCGCGATCGGTCTCGTCGCCGTGTTCACGGTGGTGGGCATTCTGCTCGGCGACACCCCGACCGGCGTGATCTTCCGGACCTCCGACCAGGTCGCGATGATCGTGCTCGGGTTCCTGCTGGCGGGCGGTGTGCTGCTGCTGACGCGTCCGCGCGTCACGGCCGATGAGGCCGGTGTCGACGTGCGCAACGTCGTGACGTCCCACCACTACGACTGGAACGACGTGCTGTCGGTCAGCTTCCCGGACGGCGCCGCGTGGGCCCGCCTCGAGCTGCCCGACGACGAGTACGTGTCCATCATGGCCGTGCAGGCGACGGACCGCGAGTACGCCGTGACGTCCGTGCGCGCGTTGCGTGAACTGCACAAGGCAGCACGCATCTAGACCCACTGTCCGAGGATCGCGCCCGCGAGCGTGAGTCCGACGATGTGATAGCCCGCTCCGATGGCCGCGAACGTCAACGGGGCGGGCTTCGTCATGTCGTAGCTGCCCGTCACCATCCTGACGGGCAGGGCGACGCCGATGCCGACGACGAGGCCGAGCAGGATGCCTTCCATGATGTTGTCGGTGCTGGAGGCGTGCCCGATCATCGCGGTCGCGAGGGTGATGACGAAGCACGTGAGCAAGGGGACGGCGACGACGGCCGCGCTGCGCTTCTCCGGAGGGCTCAGGTCCTGGCCGGACGCGCGTTGGTAGGCCCTGCCGAAGGCGTACTCCGCGTACCAGACCGCGCCCAGCCCGAAGTAGGCGATCGTGGCCACGACGACGGCCAACCAGTTCAGGTCGCCGAGCACGCTCAGGTTCATGGAATCTCCCGCGATGATCAGGGTGTCTTGGCATCGCGGGGCGAACGCGGACCGTTACGAACGCATTGACGGCGAAAGGGCCGCCCACCTATCGGTGAGCGGCCCTTTCGGTCGAACGGGGACTAGCTGCGGACCATCTTGCGCAGCACGTACTGCATGATGCCGCCGTTGCGGTAGTAGTCGGCCTCACCGGGCGTGTCGATGCGGACGACCGCGTCGAACTCCACCTTCGAGCCGTCCGCCTTGGTGGCGACGACGTGCACCGTCGACGGCGTGGTGCCGTTGTTCAGCTCCGTGACGCCGCTGAAGTCGAACGTCTCGGTGCCGTCGAGGCCCAGTGACGACGCGTTGTCGCCCGCCGGGAACTGCAGCGGCAGCACGCCCATGCCGATCAGGTTCGAGCGGTGGATGCGCTCGTAGGACTCGGCGATGACGGCGCGGACGCCGAGCAGCGAGGTGCCCTTGGCGGCCCAGTCGCGCGACGAACCCGAGCCGTACTCCTTGCCCGCCAGCACGACGAGCGGCACGCCGGCCTCCGCGTACGACACCGAGGCGTCGTAGATGGTGGTCTGCGGGGCGCCCTCGGCCAGGAAGTCGCGGGTGAAGCCGCCCTGGACGTCGTCGAGCAGCAGGTTCCGGAGGCGGATGTTCGCGAACGTGCCGCGGATCATCACCTCGTGGTTGCCACGACGCGAGCCGTAGGAGTTGAAGTCCTTGCGCTCCACGCCGTGCTCGGTCAGGTACTTGCCCGCGGGCGAGTCGGCCTTGATCGAACCGGCGGGGGAGATGTGGTCCGTGGTGACCGAGTCGCCCAGCAGCGCGAGGACGCGTGCGCCCGCGATGTCGGTGACCGGCTTCGGCTCCATCTCCATGCCCTCGAAGTACGGGGGCTTGCGCACGTAGGTGGACTCGGAGTCCCACTCGAACGTGTTACCGGTCGGCGTGGGCAGCGACTGCCAGCGCTCGTCACCGGAGAACACGTTCGTGTAGCCCTTGGTGAAGCCCTCCGCGGAGATCGAGGTCGAGATGACCTCGGCGATCTCGGCCGGCGACGGCCAGATCTCGGAGAGGTACACCGGCTTGCCGTCGGTGTCGAGGCCGAGCGGCTCGGTGGTGATGTCCTTGTCCATCGAACCGGCCAGCGCGTACGCCACGACGAGCGGCGGCGACGCGAGGTAGTTCATCTTGATGTCCGGGTTGATCCGGCCCTCGAAGTTGCGGTTGCCAGACAGCACCGAGACGACCGCGAGGTCGCCTTCCTGCACGCCCGCCGAGATCTCCTCCTGCAGCGGGCCCGAGTTGCCGATGCAGGTGGTGCAGCCGTAGCCGACCAGGTGGAAGCCGAGCTTCTCCAGGTACGGCATGAGGCCGGCGCGCTCGTAGTAGTCCATGACGACCTTCGAGCCCGGCGCCAGGGTCGTCTTGACCCACGGCTTGCGCTCGAGGCCGCGCTCGACGGCCTTCTTCGCGAGCAGGGCCGCGCCGAGCATCACGGACGGGTTCGAGGTGTTGGTGCACGACGTGATCGCGGCGATCGCGACGGCGCCGTGGTCCAGCTCGAACTCGTTGCCGTCGACGGTGACCTTGACCGGGTTGGAGACGCGGCCCTCGCAGCCCTCCGCGGCGGACTGCACCGGGGCGCCGTTGGTCATGCCCTCGTGCAGCGCGGCCGGGTCGGACGCCGGGAACGTCTCGTCGATGGCCTCGTCCACGTCACCCTTCGGGGCGTCGGTGACGTAGGCGCTCAGCGCGGCGCGGAAGGACTCCTTGGCCGAGGTGAGCTCGATGCGGTCCTGGGGGCGCTTCGGGCCGGCGATGGACGGGACGACCGTCGCCAGGTCGAGCTCCAGCGTCTCGGAGAACACCGGCTCGTTGGACGCGTCGTGCCAGAGGCCCTGCTCCTTGGCGTAGGCCTCGACGAGCGCGATCTGCTCCTCGGAACGGCCGGTCAGGCGCAGGTAGTCGATGGTCTCGCCGTCGATCGGGAAGATGCCGACCGTGGAGCCGAACTCCGGCGACATGTTGCCGATCGTGGCGCGGTTCGCGAGCGGAACGGCGCTGACGCCCTCGCCGTAGAACTCGACGAACTTGCCGACGACGCCCTGCTTGCGCAGCATCTCGGTGATCGTGAGCACGAGGTCGGTCGCGGTGGCGCCGGGGGGCAGCTCACCGGAGAGCTTGAAGCCCACGACCCGCGGGATCAGCATGGAGACCGGCTGGCCGAGCATCGCGGCCTCGGCCTCGATGCCGCCGACGCCCCAGCCCAGCACGCCGATGCCGTTGACCATCGTGGTGTGCGAGTCGGTGCCGACCAGCGTGTCCGGGTACGCCTGGCCGTTGCGGACCATGACGACGCGGGCCAGGTGCTCGATGTTGACCTGGTGGACGATGCCGGTGCCCGGCGGGACGACCTTGAACTCGTCGAACGCGGTCTGGCCCCAGCGCAGGAACTGGTAGCGCTCGCGGTTGCGCTCGTACTCCAGGTCGACGTTCAGCTCGAACGCGTCCGGGCGGCCGAAGATGTCGGCGATGACCGAGTGGTCGATCACGAGCTCGGCGGGCGCGAGCGGGTTGACCTTCTCGGCGTCGCCGCCGAGCTGGGTGACGGCCTCGCGCATGGTGGCGAGGTCGACGACGCAGGGGACGCCGGTGAAGTCCTGCATCACGACGCGGGCCGGCGTGAACTGGATCTCGGTGTTCGGCTCGGCGGCCGGGTCCCAGTTGGCGAGAGCGCGCACGTGGTCGGCGGTGATGTTCGCGCCGTCCTCGGTCCGCAGCAGGTTCTCCAGCAGGATCTTCAGGCTGAACGGAAGACGCTCGGCGCCCTCCACGGCGCTCAGCCGGAACACCTCGTACGAGGCGTCGCCGACGTTGAGCGTGCCGCGGGCGCCGAAGCTGTCCTTGCTAGCTGGTGCAGTCACGTGCAACTCCATAACTGGTGACAGCGCGGTGGTCAGTTCGGGATGGGACAGAGTCTTCCTCAAGCGGTCGACAGCTGCCCCTCGACCCCAAACAGTACGCTTGTCCTGTAAGCCTCTTCAACTCAGGTTGCCCTAAGTCACTCGCCGGACCCGATCACAGCAGGACGACCGCGAACGCGACCAGCATCAGCACTTTCACCCCTTCCAGGGCGATGTAGACGAGGTGCGTGCGGGACTTCGGCGGCGTCTCGCCCGCGATGATGGCCGCGGCCCTGGTTTCGAGCCGGGGTCGCAGCACCGCCACCTGGGCCGCCAGGGTCACCGCGAGTGCGATGAGCAGCACCGTCGCTGTCCCGGGACGCGCGGCGAGCGCGAACGTGACCGCCGTGGCCGCCGCCAGCACGATCTCCGCGGCGTTCAGCGCGCGGAACACGAGCCTGCCGATGCCGAGCCCCAGCGGCAGCGTGATGCCCGGCGCGCGGAACTTCAGCGGGGCCTCGATCGAGATCGCCACGACCATGCCCAGCCAGATGCACGCCAAAGCGAGCGGAAGGTGCGTCATGGGTGGTTATCTTGGCGTGGTGCACCTCGATCAGGTTTCGAAGCGGTACGGGCGCGGGCCCTGGGTGCTGCGCGACCTCACGCTGGAGGTGTCCGGGCTGACGGTCCTGACCGGGGCCAACGGCACCGGGAAGTCGACGCTGCTCAAGATCGCCGCAGGCGTGCTGAAGCCGACGTCCGGCCGGATCTCGAGGCCTGCTTCGATCGGCTACGTACCCGAACGCTTTCCTTCTGACGTCAAGATGTCCGCTTCGTCTTATCTGACGCACATGGGGCGCATCCGGCGTGCCGCGGCCACGGATGTCCTGGAACGACTGGGGTTCGTCGGCTCGCTGACGGCGCCGATGTCGGAGCTGTCCAAGGGCAACGCCCAGAAAGTGGCTCTGGCACAGGCGTTTCTGGCCTCGGACGTGCTGGTGCTCGACGAACCGTGGACCGGTCTCGATCCCGTGGCGGCCGCGGAGCTGGTGGTGCTCCTGGAGGGACGGACGGCGCTCGTGTCCGACCACGAAGGACACCTCGCCTCGGCCACGCGCGTGGATCTCGCCGGTGGGCACGTGACGATCGACCTGAGTCAGGTGTCGGCGCTGGAAGTGCTGGAGGCGTTGGAGGGCGTGCGGTCCGTGCAGACTCGGGGGTCGTCGGTGCGGGTGCTCGTCTCGCCGGACCGCAGCGATCACGTGCTGGCGGAGGCGTTGCGGCTCGGGTGCTCGGTGCGGAGCGTGCGGTGATCTCTCTCGTCCGGTATCTCGCTGTCGACGTCCTTCGCGGGCAACGGTATCTGGCGCCGTTGCTGGTGTTCCTCGGTGTGCTGGGGATGCTGTTCTCGTCGGACGCCGGGCAGCCGCTGGAGGCGTACTCGGGGTCGTCGGCGTTGCTGTACCCGATCGCGGCGTGGATGGCCGTGGTGGTGGCGACGTCCGAGGACGTGGTGCGGCGCGAGATCACCGTCGTGGCCGCGGGCGGGTGGTCGCGGGTGCTGTCGGCCGCCGCGCTGGTCGCGGTGCTGTTCACGCTCGTGCTGGCGCTGCTCGCCGCGGTGTGGCCGGTGGTGACCAACCCGCACCCGTACACGGCGGGCGAATTTTTTGTCGGACTCGCCGCGCATACTGGAGTGGCGTTGCTGGGCGTCGGTGTGGGCCTGATGTTCGCCCGCCCCGTTTTCGACGCCATCGGGCGCACCGTGCTGGCGGTGTTCTCGGTGGTGGTGCTGACTTATCCGCTCGGGCGGGCCACCCCGCTCGGCTGGGTGCTGGACGCGCTGGGCCACAACCGGGCGTCGCTGTCCGTGCTGGGGACGGCGGCGGTCGGCGTGGCGCTCGTGACGGCCGCGGTGGTGGTCGGGGTGCGGCGGGCCTGATGAAGGTCGACGTGCTTCGAACGTTGCCGGGCGTCGGCGTGCCTGGTGCGGTGCGTGGCGGGCGGGTGTCTCGGCGCGTGCGGGCTTTGGTGGCGAGGGCTGACGTGCCTGAGTCGCTGAGAGCGGTGCGCGTCGGCGGCTGCTGCGGGTCGTGGGCAGCGGCGCTTCGGTCGAGGCGCGTGGCTGGAGACCGTTCTGGCCCGTGCCGGCCGGGATGCGGTGGTGCCGGTGAGGGCTGACGTGCTCGGGACGGTGTGGGTCGTGGGTGGTGCGCTGGTTGCGGTGCGCGGTCGGCGGCTGTGCCGGTCGGTGGCCGGGGTGCGGTGGGGCCGGTGAGGGTCGACGTGCTCGGGCCGCTGCGGGTCGTCTCGGCGGACGGCGCTGTCGTCGAGGTGCGCGGAAAGCGGCTGCGCTGGTTGCTGATCCGGCTCGCGATGGAGCCCAGCACGGTTGTCACGACGGACCGCCTCATCGCCGACCTGTGGCCGGACGAGCCGCCGGTCGACGGTCCCGCTGCGGTGCAGTCGCTGGTGTCTCGGCTGCGGCGGGCGGTCGGTGCCTCGGCGGTGTCGTCGCACGCGTCCGGCTACCGGCTGGAGGCGTCGACGGACGTCGAGGAGTTCGCGCGGACGCGTGATCCCGCGTTGTGGCGCGGGGCGGCGTTCGAGGAGGCGCCGTTCGCGGTGGACGAGGCCGTGCGGCTGGCGTCGTTGCGCGCGGACCTCGCCGGCTTGGAGGCGCTGGCGGCCGCGCACCCGTTGCGCGAGGACGTCCAGGCCAGGTTGATGCTGGCGCTGAACGCCGCCGGACGGCGGCCGGACGCGCTGGCGGTGTTCGCGCGCGTTCGCACTGCCCTGGCCGACGAACTGGGCGTGGATCCCGGCGAGGCGCTGTCGGCCGCCCACCTGACGGTGCTGCGCGAACGCGTCTCGCGGGGCAACCTGCCGGCGTCGGTCGGCTCGTTCGTCGGCCGCGACGAGGATCTGGCCGTGCTGGCGGATCTGTTGCGCGACAACAGGTTGGTCACGCTGACCGGCTTCGGCGGCGTGGGCAAGACCCGCCTGGCGCTCACTCACGCCGCCACGACGACGGAGGCGTGGTTCGTCGAGCTGGACTCGGCGGCCGACCCTCTGGCGGCGCTGGACGCCGCCCTGGGGCCGAACCCGTTGGCGGCGCCGGTGTTCACCCGCCTCGGCTCGTCCCTGGTGGTGCTCGACAACTGCGAGCACGTCGTCGACGCCGCTGCGGCGCTGTGCGTCCGCCTGCTGGCGGAGGCGCCGGACGTGCGCGTCCTGGCGACGTCGCGCGAGCCGCTGGGCATCCCCGGCGAGGTGGTGCACCCGGTGGCGCCCCTGGACCTCGACCACGCCGTGCGGCTGTTCACGGCACGGGTCGGGTCGGCGTTCGACCTCGACGTCGTGCGCCGGGTTTGTGCTGCCCTGGACGGCATTCCGCTCGCGGTGGAGCTGGCGGCGGCACGGGCGCGCTCGTTGTCGGCCGCGCAGCTGGAGTCGCGGGTGGACAGCCGGCTGCGGTTGCTCGACCGGGGCGCGCGGACGGGACCGGCGCGGCACCGGACGTTGCGGGCGGTGATCGACTGGAGCTGGGACCTGCTGGACGAGGCGGAGCGGTCGCTGCTGGCGCGGCTGGCGGTGTTCGTGGGCGGCGCGACGGCTGCGGCGGTGCATTTCGTGGCCGGGGCAGGCTCGCGCAGGGGTACCCCCGAGCTGGGAACCCCTGCGTTTCACCGTACTCAGGAGGTCCGACAAGATCAGGATCTCTGGGACACCGAGGACCTGCTGGGGGCGCTCGTCGAGAAGTCCTTGGTGGTGCGCAACGGGGATCGGTACCGGCTGTTGGAGACGGTGCGCGAGTACGCGTTGGAGCAGGGGCAGGCCGATCACGCGCGGCACGCTGTTTGCTACACCGAGCTGGCTGAGCGCACCGAGCCGTTGTTGCGGGGGCCGCGGCAGTTGGAGGCGTTGAAGGTCTTCGACGTCGAGCGCGCCAACCTCGACGCGGCGATGGCGTGGGCCGTGGTGCACGACCAGGGTGTCGCGCGGCGGATGATGGCCGCGCGGACGTGGCATTGGCTGGTGATGACCAAGCGGTTCGAGGAGATTCGGCGGTGGGCGCCGCAGGTGCGGGGTGACGCGCTGGCGGAGGTGCTGGCCTCGCTCGGCACGCCGGACGCGGTCACGGCGGCAGAGCGGTTGTGGCTGGAGGACGTGCCCACGGCGTTGTGCGCGTTGATGCTGACCAGCGGGCAGGTCTGGGGTGCGCGCGAGCTGGGTGAGCGGCTCGCGGTGCTCGCGGACCGGTTGGAGCGGTCGCCGGACGCGTGGATGCGGGCGTTCTCGGCGCTGGTGCGCGGGGTGGTGGCCGGCGAGTTCAGCGAGGGGGCCGCGCCCGAGGCCGAGGTGCAGTACCGGCGGGCGTTGGAGTTGTTCCGCGTGGTCGGTGATCGGTGGGCCGTGGTCTTCGGGCTGTCGTGCCTGGTGATGGTGCTGATCAACCGGGGTGCGTTCGCCGAGGGGTTCGCGGCGGCCGCGGAGGCCACGCGGGTCGCCGAGGAGCTGGGGGAACCGGACAGCGTGCTGGTGCCGATGTCGGTGCTGGTGCTGACGGCGCGGTTGAAGATCAGGATCGGGGATCTCGCCGGGGCCGGGGAGGATCTCGCGAAGGTGCCGGCGGCGGCGATCGACCTGGAACGCGGGCGGATCCAGCAGGCGCACGGCGAGGTGGCGTACTTCAGCGGCGACTTCGACCAGGCGGTCGCGTTGTACCGCAGGGCTCTCGTGGTCGCGGGCGACGTGAAGGCCAACCAGTTCAAGGCGACCGTGCACGCCGGGCTCGGGCTCGCGCTGACGCGGCTGGGACGGCTCCGGGAGGCGGGGGAGGAGCATCGGACGGCGCTCGACACCGTCAGCCGGAGTGCGGACGGGCCCGCGCGGGCGTCGATCCTGGAGTCGTACGCGGACTGGTTGCTCGCCCAGGGCGATCCGGCACGGGCGAAGGACGCCCTGGACGAGGCGGAACGGCTACGCGGCGGTCCCAGCGGCGACCCGGCGGTGGTGCAGCTGCGTGACCGGGTTCGCGCCGAAGTAGGCGTCGATCGCTGACCTGCCGACGGCGGCCACGTAGCCGTCGGGGCGGACCAGGACCGGGCCTTCCGCGAGGTCCAGCGTCACGAAGTCAGGGCCGCGCAGCAGGTCGAAGACGCGGCCCTGGTCGGTGACACCGTCGGGCATGCGGTCGCCGGGCTGCAGGCCGGGGCCGTCGGTGGTCCGGTACGACAACGACAGCTGCAGGGTCTCGTCGCCCCGCTTCTGGAACGGGAGGCCGGACATGGCGATCGCCGTGGTCATGCCCAGCAGCCACTCGGCGACGGGCTTGCGCTCGGCCTCGTAGGTGTCGAGCAGCGTTTCCATGCCGAGCTTCCAGCCGAGGTTGTAGGCGTCCTGGATGCCCGTGTTCATGCCCTGCGCGCCGGCGGGGGAGTGCACGTGCGCGGAGTCGCCCGCGAGGAACACGCGGCCCACGCGGAACCGGTCGACCATGCGGATGTTGGTGCGGAACAACGACATCCACGTCACGTCGCGCAGCACCACGTCGTCACGGCCGGTGCGCTCGCGGATGATCTCGCGGTACAGCTCCACCGACGGGTCGCCGTCGCCGGTCGCCTGGAACTGGAAGAGGTCGGTGCCGGGCAACGGGCACAGCGCGAGCCACTGGTCGACGCTGCCACCCCACTGGTGCCAGTGGTCGCGGTCGAGGCCGGAGAGCCGGACGTCGCCGACGAGCATCCGCATGTCCTCGTGGGTCTCGCCGACGAACGACACGCCGAGTTCCTTGCGCACGAACGACTTCCCACCGTCGCACCCGACCAGGTAGGCGGCCCGCACGGTCTCGCCGCCCACCACGGCCGTCACGCCGGAGTCGTCCTGGGTGAACGAGGTCAGCGGCATGCCGTACTCGACGGGCTGCGGCAGCGCCTCGCGCAGGATCTGCTCGACCCGGAACTGCGGGATCAGCATCGTGCTCGCGTACGGGCGGTCGACGGTGGGCTCGCGGCCCTCGTGCACGTCCCACTCGCGCACCACCTCGAGACCCCGGTAGGCGCGCATCTTCATGTGGAACCGGCCCGACGCCAGCACCGGCTCGATCACGCCCAGGTCGTGGAAGACCTCCATGCTGCGCGGCTGGAGGCCCTTACCGCGCGAGCCGGCGAACGGCGCGGGCGCGGCGTCGACGATGCGGAACGGCACGCCGCGGCGGGAGAGGTCGAGTGCGAGGGTCAGGCCGGTCGCGCCGGCGCCGATGATCAGAACCTGTGTGTCCATGGCGGCAACACTTCGCCCACGTGCTGCCAGGGCCCTGTCATCGCGCTGTTGCGGATGACAGGGCCCTGGTCAGAGCGGTGCGGGACTACTTCTTCATGAGCTCGATCAGCGCGTCGACGTCCTTCGGCTCGAAGCCGCGGAACAGCGTGAGCGCCAGCTCGTAGTAGGAGCGGACCGGGCTGACGTACCACTTGCCGTCGACCTCGGTGGAGACGACGCCGACACCGGTCTTCATGATCGAACCGGCCACCCGGCCGATGATCTCGACGGCCTCGGCGGGGATCTTCGCGCCGCCCTGCTGCTGCAGGAGCTGCGTGATCTCGTCCGCGCAGAGCTTCTGCGAACCCTGGCCGGGCACGTCGGCGGCGTAGCAGTCACCCTCGCGGGTGATCGTCACCGTCTCGCCCTCGGCCGTGATCGACAGCTTCTTGATCGTCACCTGCTTGCCGCCGGTCACGTCCTTGACGTCGGTCTCCAGCGCGTTCAGCTTGGCGCCGGTCGGCTTCTGCGGGCCGGCCTCGTCGATCAGCAACGGGCCGAGGTCCTGCAGCACACCCGCCTCGTCCGGCGGCAGCAGCGCGATGACCTTGGTCAGGTCGGCGTCGAGCGCGGCGTTGACCATCTGCTTCGCGGCCTCCTCGGCCGAGTTCGCGCCCGCCGCGGCGATGCCCTGCGACGGCCACTTCAGCTTCTCCTCCTCCAGGACCGCGTTGGCGATCGTGTAGAAGGCGCTCGGGTACCACTTGTCGTCGACCTTGATCGACGCGATGCCGATCGGGGCGCCGCGCTTGGCGACCTCGGCGGTGATGTCGAGGGTCTCGGACTTGGTCGACGTGAGGTTCAGGTCGTCGCCCAGGGCGTCCACGAGCTTGTCCGTGAGCGGGATCTTCGAGGCGTCCGAGGTGATCGTGATCTTGCCCTCGACCAGCTTGTTGATGGTGAGGTGGTCGTTGATCTTCTCGGCCTTGGCCTCGTCGAACTTGATGCCCTCGCTCTTGAACTCGACGCCGGTGAGCTTGTTCGGGTCGGCGTCCTTCTTGAGGATCTCGAGCCGCTTCATCTCCTTCGTCATCGACTCCATGTAGTCCTTGGACAACGCGGCCTCGGCCGGCGCCAGGGAGGCCATGATGCCGACGACGTCACCGCTGCCGAGCTGCTCGATGAGGTTCTTCGCCGCGACGGCCGGGGTGTCCTGACCGGCGTTCGCACCGGGGTCGGCCTTCTTCAGCGCGAAGAACGTGACACCGCCGCCGATCAGCAGCAACACGGCGACGACGGCCGTGACGACCAGGCCGGTGCGCTTCTTCTTCGGCGGCTCGCCGCCCATCGGCGCGTAGCCGTACGGCTGCTGGTCGAAGCCCTGCTGCGGGAAGCCCTGCGGTCCGGTCTGCGGGAAACCCTGCTGCGGGTAGCCCTGCTGGGGGAACCCCTGAGGCCCGGTCTGCGGGTAGCCGCCCTGCTGCGGGTAACCGCCGGGCTGCTGCTGCGGGTAGCCGCCCTGCTGCGGCTGCTGCGGCTGCTGGCCGTACGGGTTGTTCTGCGGCTGCCACTGGCCACCGCCACCACCTGGGTAGCTCACGGGTTCCCTCCTGAGGTTCTCACTGCGCTGCGCCTGGTCGAGGTGAGCACCGTGATCGCCCCCACGATCGTCAGTACGGCACCGGCAAGGGTCGTGACTGGTCCGGCGATGCTGATTCCGACCAATGAACCCTTGCTATCCCCTTGGACTGTGGCTAGTAGGGCCACGGTTCCCCCGATCGTGCCAAAGAGAAGTGCGACGCACGCGGCGAATCGTGGAAAACGGACCACGTAGAGACCAATCGCCACCATGGCCAGTGGCGTTAGCCCCACCCAGATCGACGTCACCACGGTCCCCGCCACCCCGTCCAACCCGGCGAGATCACGCAGCGAGAGCACCTCGTAACTGTCCCTCGTGGTCGATCCGGATTTCAGCCAGGGAAGGAAAGTCCCCGCGATGGTCGTGACCAAGCCCACTGCCGCGATGGCGGCTCCCACAGCGCTGCGCACCCGACTAGTGTGAACCGATGGGGTCCCAGGCGTGCGCAGCGGCACGGGCGCTGGTCGCGTCCGCCCACCGGATCACGGTGCTGACCGGCGCCGGAGTCTCCACCGATTCGGGCATTCCGGACTTCCGCGGCCCCGACGGCCTCTGGACGCGCGACGCCGACGCCGGGCTCGGCGCCTCCCTCGACGCCTACGTCTCCGACCCCGCCGTGCGCAGGCTCTCCTGGCGGGCGAAACTCGACAGTCCCGTGTGGACCGCGAAACCCAACGCCGCGCACAAGGCGTTGGTGGAGCTCGAACGGTCCGGCCGGTTGCGCACCGTCGTCACCCAGAACATCGACGGCCTGCACCAGAAGGCGGGCTCCGATCCGCACCGCGTGCTGGAGTTGCACGGCACGTTGCACGCCACCGTGTGCCTCGGTTGCGGTGCCACGGGCCCGATGCGCGACGCGTTGAAGCGCGTCGCGGAGGGCGAGGACGACCCGGACTGCCTGCGGTGCCGAGGAATCCTCAAGTCCGCCACGGTGTCGTTCGGACAGGAGCTCGACGGCGAGGTGCTGCGCCGCGCTCGGCTCGCCGCCCTGGACTGCGACGTGCTGCTGGTAGCGGGAACATCGCTGTCCGTGCAACCCGCCGCGGGACTCGTGCCGCTGGCGGCGAAGGCGGGCGCCCAGGTCGTCATCTGCAACGCCGAGCCGACGCCGTACGACGACGTGGCGGCCGTCGTGCTGCACGAACCCGTCGCCGACGTGCTCCCCGAGCTCAGTTCCGTTCCTCCATCCGGGGGAGGCCAGTTCTCGTCCTGGGGAGATCCGAGCACCTGGTCGTAGTGTCGGTCCATGCGCGTACCGCTGATCACCACGGACTTCCTGGACCGGGCGTCGTTCGCGTTCGCGGCGACCACGGCGACGATCGACGAACCCGACCAGCCCGCGAAGCCGGTCGAGACGACGACGTACGCGGACATGGCGAAACGCGTGCGCGCGTGGCAGGCGGGATTCGACGCGCTGGGCATCGGCGAGGGCGAACGGGTCGCCGTCGTCAGCCACAACTCCGCGCGGATGCTGGAGCTGCTGCACGCGCTGCCCGGCAGCGGCCGCATCTGCGTGCCGGTGAACTTCCGCCTGCGTCCCGACGAGGTGAAGTACATCGTCGAGCACAGCGGCGCGTCGGCGTTGTTCGTCGACCCGGAGCTCGAACTCGATGACGTCGTGGCGCGCCATCGGTTCACGCTCGGCGAGGAGTCGGAGTCGCTGCTTCGGTTCGATGTGGAGCCACGGCCGTGGAGCGCGCCCTCGGAGGACGCGACGGCGACCATCAACTACACGTCGGGCACGACCGCGCGGCCTAAGGGCGTGCAGCTGACGCATCGCAACATCTGGCTGAACGCCGTCACGTTCGCCATGCACACACGGGCGTGGGAAGGCGACGTGTATATGCACGTGCTGCCGATGTTCCACTGCAACGGCTGGGGAATGCCGTTCGGACTCGCGGGCCTCGGTGTGCCACAGGTGGTGCTGCGCAAAGTCGACGGCAACGAGATCCTGCGCCGTGTGCGCGACCACGGCGTCACGCTCATGTGCGGCGCACCGGCCGTGTGGAACGCCGTGCTCGACGCCGCGCAGACGTGGGACGGCGAGATCCCCGGCCGTGACACCGTGCGGATCGTGTGCGCCGGTGCGCCGCCGCCCTCGCGCACGATCCAGCGCGTCACCGAGGAGCTCGGCTGGGAGTTCCTGCAGATCTACGGCCTGACCGAGACGGCGCCGCTGCTCACCTTCAACCGGGCCCAGCCGGGTCCGCAGGGGGAGGAGAGGGCGAAGCTCCAGTCACGGGCGGGCGCGCCGGCGTTGGGCGCGCACCTGCGGATCTCGGAGAACGGCGAGGTGATGGCGCGCTCGAACGTCGTCATGGAGGGCTACTGGGACAACCCGGAGTCCACGGCGGACGCCATCGAGGACGGCTGGTTCCACACCGGCGACGGCGGCTACTTCGACGACGACGGCTACCTGACGATCTCGGACCGCAAGAAGGACGTGATCATCACCGGCGGCGAGAACGTCTCGTCCATCGAGGTCGAGGACTGCCTGTTCTCGCACCCGGCCGTCGCCGAGGTCGCGGTCATCGGCGTGCCCCACGAGAAGTGGGGTGAAACGATCAAGGCGCTCGTCGTGCTCTCCGGCGAGGCCACCGAGGCGGAGCTCGTCAAGCACTGCAAGGAGCGGCTCGCGGGCTACAAGGCGCCGACGTCGATCGAGTTCCGCGACTCCATCCCGCGCACGGCGACCGGGAAGATCCAGAAGTTCAAGCTCCGCGAGCCGTACTGGACGGGCCGGGACCGCGGCGTGAACTGATGAACGTCAACTAGTCCATACCGGCGACACGCCGGACTTCGATCGTCCCAAAAGGACCACCGACCGTGTTCCACTGTGACACGTGTGGTTGACGGTGCGTTAGTTCCTGATGCGCCGGATGCGTCTGATTGGTCTAATGCGGTCGGAGGTGATGCCCTGTGTTGACACGACTCTCCGCCGTGGTGGTGTTGATGACGGCCGTCCTCACGGGGACGGCCTCCGCCGTGCCGCCTCCTCCGCCGAACCCCAGTGACGCGGAGATCTCGGCGTCCCGGGCGGAGGCGGACGCGAAGGCCTCTCGCGTCGGGGAGCTGACCGGGCGGCTCACGCAGGCCGAATCGCGCCTGCAGGAGCTGTTCGACGACCTGTCGTACAAGCGCGAGCTCGCGAACAAGGCGCGCGTCGACCTGGAGACCGCGATCTCCGAGGCCGAGGCCGCGCGCAAGCAGGCCTCCGCCGCCCGCGTGGAGGCCGACGCCGCGTCCGCCGCCGTCGAGGAGAGCCGCCGCCAGCTCGACGAGTTCGCCGCCGCCTCCTACGCGCAGGGCACGACCGTCGGGTCGTTCTCCGCCTACATCGGCGCCAAGTCGCCGGAGGACCTGCTCGCCCGCGCCCAGATGCTGGAGGCGGTGTCGGCGTCGAGCCTCAACCGCCTCGACCAGGTCACCCGCGACCAGGGCACCGCCGCGAACCTCGACTCCGCCGCCCGTGCCGCGCTGAAGAACGCCGAGGTCAAGCAGGCGGCGGCCGACGAGGCCAAGAAGGTCGCCGAGCAGGCCCAGCAGGCGGCCGTGGACGCGCACTCCGCGCAGTCCGCCGCGACCCAGGAACTTCAGGGCAACAAGGACGCCGTCGAACGAGAACTCGCCGCCGCGCGCGGTGAGGTCAGCGGCCTCGAGGCCCAGCGCCGCCAGTACGACCAGTGGTCCGAGGCGAAGAGGCTGGAGGACGAGGAGAACGCCCGCCGGGCCGCGGCCGCCGCTGCTGCCGCCGCCCCGGCACCGCAGGCTCCCGCACCCAGGCCGGCCGCGTCCGCACCGGCGCCGTCGGGCAACCGCGTGCAGACGGTCATCAACCGGGCGTTGGCCCAACGCGGTGTCATCTACGCGTGGGGCGGTGGCAACTACTACGGCCCGACGTACGGCGTGCGCGACGGCGGCGTCGCCGACTCGTACGGCGACTACCGCAAGATCGGTTTCGACTGCTCGGGCCTGATGATGTACGCCTTCGCGGGCGTCGGCGTGTACCTGCCGCACTACAGCGGCTACCAGTACAACTCCGGCCGCAAGGTGCCGCTGTCGCAGATGGCCCCCGGCGACATGATCTTCTGGGGACCCGGCGGCGGCACGCACGTGGCGCTCTACCTGGGCGGCGGGATGATGGTCGAGGCGCCGCACTCCGGTGCCGTGGTGCGGATCTCGCCCGTGCGGTACGGCGGGATCATGCCGTACGTGACCCGCATGCTCTGAGGGTGGCCCGCTCGGGAGAGCGGGCCGGTGTCACTCAGGCCGCGCCGAGACGGAGCGGGTTCGCCTTCGTGGTCGCGCTGCGCAGCCAGTTGTGGTGCGGGTGGAGGGTCACGCCCTGCGGACCGCGCACGACGACCTCCTCGAGGCACCAGTGCGAGCTGTCGCCCTTGTTGTCGAACGCGATGTCGAACGACGACAGCGGGCCGAGGTCGGACAGCGTGAAGTTGTAGGAGTCGGTCTTGCCGCGCTCGCGGTCGTCGCCGGGGTTGTCGAGGTTGATCCACGCGGACGACGTGGTGCCGTTCAGGCGCACCTCGACGCGGGAGTCGGTGCCCGCGTTCTCGACGTTGCAGGTCTTGACCTCGATGCGGTACTGCGCCGGTGCGGCCTGGGCGGTGCCCATGGTCAGCGTGCCGGCGAACGCGGCGGCGAGAACGCCGATGACCGCGGTGGTC
The DNA here is from genome assembly GCF_042721395.1 of Lentzea sp. NPDC058450. NCBI lineage: Bacteria > Bacillati > Actinomycetota > Actinomycetes > Pseudonocardiales > Pseudonocardiaceae > Lentzea > Lentzea sp. NPDC058450. The sequence goes on along the minus strand of NZ_JBHXLO010000015.1, from coordinate 128,346 downwards.
GTCACCCTCATGTTCGTTCCCCTCTCGTGGGTCGTGCTGGGGGAGAACGTCGCAGCGGGCGGTTGCGGGACTGTTCGGCGATCATGAAATCCGCAGCTCGCGCCTCCAGACCTGGCCGGTCACGTCGTGGCCGAAGCTGTGCTGCGGCACCTCTTCTTCGAGTGCGAACCCGTGCGCCTCGTAGATCTTCCGCGCCGAGTCGAGCCCGCCGACCGTCCACAACACCATGTGCTCGTAACCGGCGTTGCGCGCGAACTCGACGCACGTGCTGACGAGCTTGTTGCCCGCGCCGTGCCCACGCGCGTCGGGGTGCACGAGCAGTACGCGCAGCTTCGCGGTCGTGTCGTCCTCACGGACGCAGAACACACACCCGACGCGTTGGCCGTCCAAGTCAGCGATCCACGCGCCCTCTCTCGTGGGGTCGTGATCGGTCGCGTAGTCGCCGACGATCTTGGCGACCAACGCTTCGAACGAGGTGTCCCAGCCGAGCTCGGACGCGTAGAGCTCGCCGTGGGCCTGGACGACCCAGCCCAGGTCACCAGGCTGGTCGAGCGGGCGGATCAGCATGGGTCTCCTCCACTGACACGAGTGTTTCAGTAATGCGAGAATAGCCCCATGCCGTCCGCCCGCGAGACCGAGCTCCTCGAAGCCGCCTACCGCTACGTGCTCACCCACGGCCTGGCCGACGTGTCGCTGCGGCCGCTCGCGGCGGCCATCGGGTCGAGCACGCGCGTGCTGCTCTACCTGTTCGACAGCAAGGACGGCCTGGTCAGGGCGTTGCTGGCGCGGGCGCGGGCGGACGAGCTGGCGCTGCTCGCCGACATCGGCACCGGGCCGGGGGTGGTCGAACGGCTGTGGGAGTGGTTGTCAGCGCCTGCGCATCGGCCGTTGCTGACGTTGTGGCTGGAGGCCTACGCGCGCTCTCTCGTGGAGCCGGACGGACCGTGGGCGGGCTTCGCGCGCGCGACTGTCGAAGACTGGCTGGAGGTGCTGCGCGCGGCGCAGCCGTCAGACGTGCGCGACACCGATGCGGGACTGGCGGCGCGCACGCGCGAGCTCGCGTTGCTGCGAGGGGCGTTGCTCGACCTGCTGGCGACGGGGGACACCGAGCGCGTCCTCGGCGCGGTGCGGGAGCTGCACTAGGTTTGAAGACGTGAAGGTAGTGATTTTCGGTGCGTCCGGAATGGTCGGTCAGGGCGCGTTGCGGGAGAGCCTGCTCGACCCCGACGTGGACTCCGTCGTGACGGTGGGACGGTCGCCGTCGAGCACGAGCGACCCCAAGCTGCGGCACGTCGTGCACGCCGACTTCAGTGACCTGTCGGCGATCGCCGCCGAACTGGCCGATGCCGACGCGTGCTTCTACTGCATGGGCGTGACTTCGGCCGGTCTCACCGAAGCCCAGTACACGCCCGTGACGCACGACTACGCGGTGGAGGCCGCACGGGTCGTGGGCGGCACCTATGTGTACGTGTCCGGTGAGGGTGCCGACGCCGACAGCAAGACCATGTGGGCGCGGGTGAAGGGGCGCACGGAGAACGAGCTGCTGGCGCTCGACCGGCCCGCGTTCGTGGTGCGGCCCGGTTTCATCCAGCCGTTGCACGGGATCACGTCGCGCACGCGGATCTACCGGTACGTCTACACGTGGTCGTCGTGGCTGTTCCCGGTGCTGCGCAAGGTGGCGCCGAAGTACGTGACCACGACGGAGCTGCTCGGGCGCGCGATGCTGGCGCTGGCCAAGGGCGCGCACGCGGACCGGATCCTGCGCAGCGACGAGATCAACCGGGTGGCGGGATGACGCTCGCCGAGGCGATCCGCGAGTACCAGGAGGACGGGTACCCGGTCACGCACGTCGTCGCGTCGGTGTGCGGCGGGTGCGGCGGCGGGAAGTTCCGCGTGCAGATGACCGAGGACCAGTGCGTGCGCCGGACGTGTCTCGGGTGCGGCAAGGCGGAGTTCTTCGCCGACTCCGAGGAGCACTGGGACGAGGACGACGCGGAGGAGTGCGAGTGCACGTGCGGTGGCGAGGAGTTCGCCGCCGCGCTCGGGTCGTCCTGCCTGCCCGACGGCGAGGTGCGCTGGGTGTCCGTCGGGCTGGAGTGCCTGGGCTGCGGGCTGGCCGGTGTCTACGAGGACTGGAAGATCGACTACCTGCCCAGCAAGCACCTCATCACACAGGCCTGATGTTGCTCGGCGTGCCGGTGTCGGACCTCGTCGTTACGATCGGTGGCCATGGGTGATTTCCAGATCGGCGACACCGTCCAGATCACCGGCGCGACCATGACCGGCAACGTCGGCACCGTCGTCCACTTCGACGACGAGCGGGGAAAGATCCTCGTGCGCGTCACCGACCAGACGCAGAACTACTTCACCGCGGCCGAGCTGAAGAAGTTCTCCGCCTAGGCCTTGAAGGCGTCCTCCGTCTTCACCACGCCCGCCGTCCGGCCCGGTGCGGTGTGGTTCTCCCAGTAGAGGTTGGTGTGCGCGACGACCTTGTCGGGGGTGGGGGCGCCCCACTCCGACAGGTCCTCGGTCGTGTGCGCGTCGCTCACCAGCAGGGCGTCGTAGCCGCGCACGATCGCGCCGTGCAGGGTGGAGCGGATGCACTCGTCGGTCTGCGCGCCGGACACGACGAGGCTGCCGATTCCCTTGCCCGCCAGCACCTCCTCGAGGTCGGTGGCCTCGAACGAGTCGGCGTACGTCTTGTGCACCACCGGTTCGCCGTCGGCGAGCTTCAGCTCGGGCACGAACTGCCAGCCGTCGGACTCCTTCGGCATGTGCTCGGGGCTGCTGTGCTGCACCCACACGACGTCGACACCGGCCGCGCGTGCCTTGTCGACGAGCTTGGCGACGTTGGCCACCACCTCGTCGCGGTTGTGAGCGTGGTTCACCACGCCGTTCTGCACGTCGATCACGAGCAACGCGGTGTTGGGTCGGTTCGCCAGTGTCGTCACGCGGCCCAGCTTAAGCCCGTCAGCGCGAACGCAGGCGGCGCAGCATGCGGGCGTCCTCGAAACCGACGTTGCGGGCAGCGGTCTCGACCGTGGCGCCTTGACCGATCAGGTGTTCCGCTCGTTCGACGCGGAGCGCTTGTTGGTACTTCAACGGCGTCATGCCTGTCGCACGGCCGAACAGGCGCGTCACGGTGCGTTCGCTGCATCCCACGTGGACGGCGAGGTCCGCGAGCGACAGACGATCTGTCAGGCGTGACTCGATCACGTCCTGAAGGCGGTGCACCGTCTCGTTGATGTGCGAACGGTGGCGCAGCAGCACACTTGCTTGCTGGTCGTCGCCGTTCCTGCGTGCGTAGATGACCATCGTGCGTGCGATCGCGGCTGCCACAGCGGGTCCGTGGCGCACGGCGACGAGGTGCAACGCGAGGTCGATGCCGCTCGCGATGCCCGCGGACGTCACGACCCTGGTGTCCTCCACGTACAAGACGTCACGCACGACGTGTGCGGACGGGTAGCGCCGTGCGAGCTCGTCTTGCAGTTCGTGGTGTGTGGTGCAACGGCGTCCGTCGAGCAAACCCGCGCGTCCCAACACATCCGCGCCCGCACACACACTCGCGACTGTGCCGCCCCGGTCGTGGTGCGCGCGCAACCACGACAACGCGCGTGTGCTCAAAGGCCCGGTTCCGGCGATTTTCGGCGAACGCCACCCAGGCACGAACACGAGGTCGTCCACGTCGAGAGAGGGCAGCGCGACGGACGCACCGAGCGGCACGCCCTGATGGCTTGGCACGGTGTCCGAATCGCCCACATAGGACAGCGCATACCCGCAGTCGAGATCGGCGGCGCTGGAGAACACCTGCGCCGGCCCCGCGAGGTCGAGCAGGTGCACTCCCGGTACGAGCACGAAGACGACTTTGGTCACGATCCGGTCAGCGTAGCGACATCCGAGATCCGCGCGAACCTGCCAGCCAGCACGTACTCGGTCCGCTCGATGATCTCCTCGACGCCGAGCACCGTCCCGGTCCGCCAGTGCGGCAACGGCATGGTCGCCGTCGCGTCCGTCACGAACGTCATGTCGAACCCGAGGTCGGAGCCGACGCGCGTGGTCGTCTCGCAGCACTGCTCGGTCCGGATGCCGCTGACCAGCAGCTCCCGCACGCCCCGCTGGGTCAGCGTCTGCTGCAGGTTCGTCGTGGTGAACGCGTTGTGCGCGGTCTTGGTCAGCACGGGCTCGTCGTCGAGGGGCTTGAGGCCGTCGATCAGCCGCACGTGCCCGAGCGCAGGGTCGAACACGTCGCCGGTGCCGGGTTCGGAGTGCAGCACCCACACGACGAGGTCACCGGCGTCGCGACTCATGTCCACCAGCCGGTTCACCTGGCCCACGACGTCCGGGTTCGACACCTCGGCCCAGTTGGCGCGCTGCCGGAACGACTCCTGCACGTCGACGACGATCAATGCTCGCTTCATGCCTCCCAGACTCGCCAACGCAGCCGGGGTCGGCCAGGCACGTCCCGGCCGACCAGCGGACGGATCCGGTCACCGTGGCAAGATCGCGGACATGCGCATCCTGGCGGGCGATCCGGCGGACGGGGACCTGGGCGTCGACGTCACCCTGAGCGAGGGCCTGCTCAGGGGTCCCGCGGTGCCGTTCCTGCGGATCACCAGGACCCGCAAGATCCTCGTGGGGGAGGCGCGCACCGACGGTGCGAACGTCGAGATCGTCGTCCGGGCCGCGTGGAGCGACGAGCACGGCTGGGGCCAGAGCACCTGGTCACCGGAAGACCTCGACGGCACGCTCGCCGAACCCGCCCACCGCGTCGAGGAACGGGAACGCGCGCTCACCATCGCGAAGGCGCTCGCCGAGGGGTCCCGCAACACCGTCGCGGACCTGCGCGGCCTCCGCTACGAGATGGAACGCCAGGTCGCCGACCTGCTGGCACAACGGAAGAACACCGCTCTGCGCCTGGTCATGGCGCAGCTCGTCGAGCTGTCGATGGCCGTGAGCCGGGCCCGCGACCTCGCCCAGGAGGCGATCCGCGAGGGCCGCTTCACCACCGTCACCATGCGGCACTGCGAGGCGATGAACGCCGAGCTGGGCGACGAGGTCACCCGCCTGCAGGCGTTGCTGAGCAGCGTGTCGACGTTTGCCGTCGCGCAGGAAGGCGAGGCGCAGCAACGGTTCAACATGCTCGCCGCCGCGGCCGCCGCCGGACTCGGTCTCCCCGCGCTGATCCTGTCGCTCTACGGCGCCGACGACTACCTGCCGTTCACGTGGGACAAGGCGTGGCGTGCGCTGACCCCGATCGCCGGTGCGCTCACGCTGGCCGCGGCGATCATCCTGAACCGCATGCCGGGCCGCACCACGGCGAAGCAGTACCTGATCGCGCTGGGCCTCATCACCGGGCTCCTGAGCGTGCTGCTGGTCGCGGGGCTCCTCGCACCGGGCTAGAGGGGGCGGCGGCCCGCGAAGCCGAGATCGGTCCGGTGGTACCAGGCCAGTTCGCGGTCGCCTTCGAGCCAGCACAGCAGCACCGGCACGCCGTCGCGTTCGGACGGGAAGTCCACCAGCAACGGCGCGAGGCCCTTCAGCTCGGCCCCGGTGTGCTGCACGGTCTCCATCAGCTCGTCCAGCCGGGCCTGCGCGGCCTTGAACTCCGGTATCCCGCCGAGCGCCGAGTCCCCGGCCGCGAGCTCGGCGGCGTCGGCGCGCAACCGCACGATCTCGTCCAGCACGGGCAGCAGCCGCGCGAGTTCGGTCTTGGCCTCGGAGAGCGTGAACAGTGACACGACACCAAGGCTGGCACAGTGCACGGAATGACGTGGCGACTGGGTGACCTGACCGTGCGCCGGATCGGCTTCGGCGCGATGCGGCTGCCGCAGCGCGGCACGGCGTTCGACCTGTCCGCGCCGCCACGCGATCGTGCGCAGGCGATCGAGGTGTTGCGCACGGCCGTCGCGCTCGGCGTCAACCACGTCGACACGGCCGCCTTCTACTTCTCCGCCACCAGGTCCGCGAACGAGCTGATCAACAGCGCGCTCGCGCCGTACCCGGACGACCTGGTGATCGTGACGAAGATCGGGCCCGGCCGCACACCGCAGGGGGAGTGGCTGCCGCTCGCGACGCCCGCGCAGCTGCGCGGGCAGGTCGAGGAGAACCTCCGGCAGCTCGGCCGCGACCACCTCGACGTGGTGAACCTGCGGATCAGCGGCCTCGACGACGTCAGCGCGCACTTCGCGGCGCTGGCGGAGCTCCAGCGGGCCGGGCTGGTCCGGCACCTCGGGCTGTCCAACGTCAAGCCGCACCACCTCGACCAGGCGCAGCGGATCGCCCAGGTCGTGTGCGTGCAGAACTCCTACGGCCTCGGCCACCACCCGGAGCAGGACGACTTCCTCGGCGTCTGCGGCGAGCGCGGCGTCGCGTTCGTGCCGTTCTTCACGCTGGCCGGCGCGAACCAGGAGGCCGGGACGTCCGCCGAGGACGACGAGGTCACCGCGATCGCCCGCGCCCACGACGCCTCACCCGCCCAGGTCAGGCTGGCGTGGACGCTCGCCCGCGGCCCGCACGTGCTCGTCATCCCCGGCACCGGCGACCCCGCCCACCTGCGGCAGAACGTCGAGGCGGGCGATCTCCAGCTCAGTCCGGAGGAGCTCACCCGCCTCGACTTCACGCACCTCAACGGCGGCTGATCCGCCCGAAGAGCCACGTGGCCCAGATGAACGCCACGACCAGCAGCCCGCCGGACCACGCGAGCGCGAGCCAGCCGGACGTGGCCTCCTGGCCGTTCAGCAACGCCCGCACGGTCTCGATGACCGGCGTGATCGGCTGGTGCTCGCTGACCAGCCGCAGCCACGACGGCATGGTCGCCACCGGCACGAAAGCGCTGCTCAGATAGGGGATGAACAGCATGAAGAACCCGAGCAGACTGGCCGACTCGACGGTCCGCGCGACCACGCCGAACCCGGCCGCGAGCCACGACAAAGCCAGCACGTAGAGCGCCAGCAGACCCATCGCGAGGATCCACGACCCGAACGACGCCACCGGCCGGAACCCCATCAGCAACGCCACGAGCACCACCGCGAACGTCGCGAGGCCGTTGCGCGCGACCGACGCGACGACGTGCCCGGTCAGCACGGAGAACCCGCTGATCGGCATCGAGCGGAACCGGTCGACCACGCCCTTCTTCACGTCGTCGGTGACGGACATGGCGGTGGACGTGGCGCCGTACCCCGTGCACAGCACCAGGATGCCGGGCACCACGTAGTCCACATAGGACTGCGTCGAGCTGATCGCGCCGCCGAACACGTACACGAACAACGCCATCATGAGCACCGGCAGCACGATCGCCATGATCACGAGGTCGAGGTTGCGGCGGCTCAGCCGGATGCTGCGGCCGACCATCGTCAGCGTGGCGGTCATGCGGCCACCGCCACGAGCGAGGTGAACACGTCGTCCAGGGTCGGGCGGTGCGTGGCCACGCGCAGCACGGTCACCCGCGCCGCCAGCAGGTCGTCCAGCACCCGGTGCAGGTGCGCCGCGCTGCCGTCCGAGGGCACGCTCAGCGTCGGTCCGCCGGCCACCCCGCCGACCACCTCCCCGGCGTGTGCCGCGTCGCCAGGACTCGCGAACGTCAGGTCGAGGCGCGTGCCGCCGACCGAGCTCTTCAACGCGTCCGCGGTGCCGTCCGCGACGACGCCTCCCTGGTGCAGCACCACGATCCGGTCGGCGAGGCGGTCGGCCTCCTCCAGGTACTGGGTGGTGAGGAAGATCGTCACGCCGTCGCGCACCAGGTCGCTGATCGCGTCCCACATCGTCGTGCGGCTGAGCGGGTCGAGGCCGGTGGTCGGCTCGTCCAGGAACAGCAGCCGCGGCCGTGCCACCAGGCTCATCGCGAGGTCGAGGCGCCGCCGCATCCCGCCCGAGTAGGTGCGCACCCGCCGGTCCGCCGCGTCCACGAGGTCGAACCGCTCCAGCAGTTCGCCGGCCCGGGCGCGCGCCGCAGACCTGGTGAAACCGCGCAGGCGGGCGATCATGACCAGGTTCTCGCGGCCGGTCTGCTCCTCGTCCACCGCCGCGTACTGGCCGGTCAGGCTGATCACGCCGCGCACGGCGGCCCCCGACCGCACCACGTCGAACCCGCAGACCCGCGCCGTGCCGCCGTCGGGCCTGGTCAGCGTGCTCAGGATGCGGATCGTGGTGGTCTTGCCCGCGCCGTTCGGCCCGAGCAACGCGAGCACCGACCCCTCGGCGACCTCCAGGTCCAGGCCGCTCAGGACCGTCGTGGCCCCGTATCTCTTCGTCAGACCCTCTGTCTCGACGATCATCGAACCCCCTTTTATGCGTACCTGATACGCAAAACCCAAATTAGCGTATGGCATACGCATCTGTTTGACTAGGGGCATGAAGAGGGGGCGCAAGCCGACGATCGACGCCGCCGACATCACGCGGGCGGCCATCGCGATCGCGGACGCCGAGGGGCTTGCCGCCGTGTCGATGGCTCGCGTCGCCCAGGAGATGGGCAACGCGACGATGGCGCTCTACCGGCACGTCAAGAACAAGGACGAGCTGCTCGCGCTGATGTGGGACGAGGCGATGGAGGACCCGCCGCCGCTGCCGGACGGCGAGTGGCGCGAGAAGCTCGGGTTCTGGGCGAAGGCCGTGCTCGCGGCGATCCGCCGGCGCCCGTGGTTCCTGCAGATCCCGATCAGCGGCCCGCCCTCCGGCCCGCGCAACCTCGCCTGGCTGGAGTCCGCGCTCACGGCCCTCGACGGCACGCCGCTCGAGCCGGGCGAGAAGATCGGTGTCGTGATGGGCCTGTCGACGTTCGTGCAGGGCGAGGCGCGGCTGGTCGGCACGCTGGCGCAGGGGTTCGAGGAGGACCCCGACCAGTTCAACCACCAGTACGGGCAGGTCCTGCGCGAGATCGTCGACCCCCGCAAGATGCCCGCGCTCGCCAAGATCATCGCGGCCGGTGTGTTCGACTACGACGACGTGCGGCAGGCCGAGGACCTGGGCGCGGACTTCGACTTCGGCCTGCACCTGTTCCTGGAGGGCGTCGCCGCGCACATCGGAGGCAGGACATGACGTACGCGGTGATCATCCTCACCGGCGGCAAGGGCGAACGCCTCGGCGGCGTCGACAAGGCCGCACTGTCCTTTCGGGACGCCACGCTGCTCGACCACGTGCTGTCCGTTGTGGACGACGCGGCACGGAAGGTCGTTGTGGGGCCGGAGAAGGATCTTCCCGGCGTGCTCTGGGCACGCGAGGACCCTCCTGGCGGCGGACCGCTCGCCGGACTCGCCGCCGGACTCGCGAAGATCACCGAAGAGTGGGTCGCGGTGCTCGCCGTGGATCAGCCAGGGCTCACCAAGGACACCATCGCGCGACTGCGGGCCGTGGGCCGCAACGCCGTGCTGAAGGACGACCGCGTGCAGTGGCTGATCGGCTACTGGAACGCCGCTGAGCTGCGCGAAGCCCTCCCCGAAGATCCTTCGAACCTGCCGCTGCGCAAGACTCTGCTCACGCTCGACCCCGTCGAAGTGTCCGCTTTGCCCGGTGAGGCACAGGACGTCGACACACCGGACGACCTGGACACCCTTCACAGCGGTTGAACAGGCGAAGAGTAAGACTGTCAACGATCGGTAAACCCTGTTCCGCATGGAGGCCCGCACGTGACCGAGCCCGCCGCCGAGGCAACGCCGAACGCATCGGCGCCCGTCACCCCGGCTCGTGACGCCCAGCTGCTCGAACGCACCGTGTTCGAGGTGAAGCGGGTGATCGTCGGCCAGGACCGGCTCGTCGAGCGGATGCTCGTGGGTCTGCTGGCCAAGGGCCATCTGCTGCTCGAAGGTGTGCCGGGTGTCGCGAAGACGCTCGCCGTCGAGACGTTCGCCCGCGTCGTCGGCGGATCGTTCTCCCGCGTGCAGTTCACGCCCGACCTGGTGCCCGCCGACATCCTCGGCACCCGCATCTACCGCCAGTCGAGCGAGGCGTTCGACGTCGAGCTCGGCCCCGTCGTCGCGAACTTCGTGCTCGCCGACGAGATCAACCGCGCGCCCGCCAAGGTGCAGTCCGCGATGCTCGAGGTCATGGCCGAGCGGCACGTGTCCATCGGTGGCAGGACGTTCCCGATGCCGAACCCGTTCCTCGTGCTCGCCACGCAGAACCCGATCGAGAACGAGGGCGTGTACCCGCTGCCCGAGGCGCAGCGCGACCGGTTCCTGTTCAAGATCCAGGTCGAGTACCCGACGGCCGAGGAAGAGCGCGAGATCGTCTACCGCATGGGTGTCGAGGCGCCCACGCCGAACCAGGTCCTCTCGCCCGAGGAGCTGGTGCGCCTGCAGGGCGTCGCGTCGCGCGTCTTCGTCCACCACGCGCTCGTCGACTACGTGGTGCGCCTGGTGATCGCGACCCGCGCGCCCGGCGAGCACGGCCTCACCGACGTCGCCGGCTGGGTCGCCTACGGTGCCTCGCCGCGTGCGTCGCTCGGCATCATCGCCGCCGCGCGTGGTCTTGCGCTCGTGCGTGGTCGTGACTACGTGCTGCCGCAGGACGTAGTGGACGTCGTCCCGGACGTGCTGCGCCACCGTCTCGTGCTGTCGTACGACGCGCTGGCCGACGGCGTGCCGATCGACCACATCATCACCCGAGTGCTCCAGATCGTGCCGCTGCCGCAGGTGTCGGCCCGTCCGCAGCAGCCGGTGCCGGCTGGTAGGCCGTGAGCCGGGACAAGCAAGAGGAGCGTCCGTCCTGGGCGCCGCCCGTCCTGCGCGGGGTCCGGATGGAGGCCGCGCTGCGCATGCTGGAGCTCGACGTCCGGCGCAGGCTCGACGGCCTGCTGCAGGGCAACCACCTCGGCCTCGTGCCGGGGCCGGGCACCGAACCGGGCGAGGCGCGCACCTACCAGCCCGGTGACGACGTGCGCCGGATGGACTGGGCGGTCACGGCCCGCACGACGATCCCGCACATCCGCGAGACGGTCGCCGACCGCGAGCTGGAGACGTGGGTGGCGATCGACCTGTCGCCGTCGCTCGACTTCGGCACCGCCGCGTGCGAGAAGCGCGACCTGGCCGTCGCCGCGACGGCCGCGGTCGCGCACCTCACCCGCGGCGGCGGCAACCGGATCGGCGCCGCGGTCTCGACCGGCGCCGAGAACGTCCGCATCCCGGCGCGCGGCGGGCTCGCCCACGCGCGCGGCATGATCCGCAAGATCGCCGAGATCGACCGCGCGCCCGAGGGCACCCGCGGCGACCTGGCGGCGTTGCTGGAACAACTGCGCCGCCCACCGCGCCGGCGCGGCCTGATCGTGGTGATCTCCGACTTCCTCGGCGGCATGGAGTGGCAGCGGCCGTTGCGCGCCCTGTCCGCGCGGCACGACATCGTGGCCATCGAGGTCGTCGACCCGCGTGACGTCGACCTGCCCGAGGTCGGCACCGTCGTGCTGTCGGACCCGGAGAGCGGGCGGCAGCGCGAGGTGACCGCGTCCGCGTTGCTGCGCAAGGAGTTCAACGCCGCGGCGGCCGAACACCGGGCCGAGGTGGCGGCGGGTCTGCGCCGTGCGGGCGCCGGGCACCTGGTGCTGCGGACCGACTCGGACTGGATCGCCGACACGGTTCGTTTCGTGGTGGCGCGCAAGCGTCGCTGGTCTGGGGGTGTCGCATGAGCTTCTCGAACTTCGTCGCCCCGTGGTGGTTCCTGCTGCTGGTCGCCGTCGTGCTGCTGGCCGCCGCGTACGTGTTCGTGCAGCGGTTGCGGCGCAAGAGGGTCCTGCGGTTCACGAACCTGGAGCTGCTGGAGAAGGTCGCGCCCAAGCGAGAACGCTGGTCGCGGCACGTCCCGGCGGCGTTCCTGCTGGCCGCGCTGGCGTTGCTGACGGTCGCGCTGGCCGGCCCGACCTCCGAGCAACGCGTCCCGCGCAACCGGGCGACCGTCATGCTGGTCGTCGACGTGTCGCTGTCGATGAAGGCCACCGACGTCAAGCCGTCCCGCCTGGAGGCCGCGCAGGTGGCCGCCAAGTCGTTCGCCGAGGGCCTCACGCCGGGCATCAACCTGGGCCTGATCTCGTTCGCGGGCTCCGCCACGGTGCTGGTCGCGCCGACCACCGACCGCGCCGCCGTCTCGCAGTCGATCGACGGGCTCAAGCTCGCCCAGTCGACCGCGACCGGTGACGCGCTGGTGGCCGCGATGGCGTCGATCGACTCGTTCGGCAAGGTCGTCGGTGGCGCCGAAGGACCACCGCCCGCCCGCATCGTGCTGATGACGGACGGCAAGGAGACCGTGGGCACCAGGAAAGCCTTTGACGCGGCCGAGGACGCGAAGAAGGCCGGCATCCCGATCTCCACGATCTCGTTCGGCACCGAGGACGGCGTGGTCGACATCGAGGGCAGGCAGCAGTCCGTGCCCGTCGACGACGACTCGATGAAGGAGATCGCGAAGATCTCCGGCGGTGAGTTCTTCAAGGCCGCCTCGGCCGAGGAGCTGCGCCGCGTCTACGACACGCTGGGCGAGCAGATCGGCTACGAGAAGAAGCAGGCGGACGCCTCGAAGCCGTGGCTGCTGCTGGGCACGATGACGGCGATGTTCGCCGCCGCCGCTGCTTTGCTGCTGGGTCAACGCCTTCCGTAGACCAGCTCCACGACCCCGATCGCGAACGCCCTGGTGCTCTTGAGCGCCAGGGCGTTCGGCTTCTGGAAGAACGGCGTGCCGGCGCCGATCGCGACCGGGTTGAGGTAGAGCCTGACCTCGTCGATCAGGTCGTGCTCGAAGAACGCGTTCACGAGCTGCGCGCCACCGACCATGCTGTCGCCGGGCAACGCCCTGACCTCGTCCGGGTCGATCTCGCGTTTGACCGTGGTGTTCCACGCGGTGGTGTCGAGCGTGCGCGAGTAGACGATCTTCGGCATCTCCCGCCAGATCCTGCCGAAGTCGTGCATGGGCTGCGGCCACTCGGGGTGCTCGTCGGTGTGCGGCCAGGCGGCGAGCATCGTCTCGTGGTTGCGGCGGCCGTCGATGAACCGGTCCATGCGGGCGAGCTCGGTGTTGAAGTGCTCGTGCATCTCTTCGTCGACGTGGTGCCAGCTGATGTCGTGGTCCGGGCCTTCCATGAACCCGTCCAGCGAGATCGACGCCATCGTGCTGATCATCCGTGGAGCCTCCGGTATTCCGTCGCCGCGCCGGGGTGCAGGGGGACCTTGCCGGTGTCGATCAGGCTGCGCACGTCGAGGTACTGAGTGCCGAGCGCCTGCTCCGGCACCAGCTCCGCGGCCCTGCGCACGAGCAACCGCACGATCGCGCCCGCGTGCTCGGCGCTGAGATCGGGCCGGCACACCAGCAGGTTCGGCGTGCCGATCGTGGGGACGTCGACGGGGGAGCCGTAGACGCCCATCCGGACGTCGACCCGTTCGTAGACCTTGCCGTGGTCCTGCCGCAGCTTCGGCAGGAAGCCGTCCAGCGGCAGGAGTCTGATGCCGCTCGCCTTGTCGAGCTCCGGGGTCGGGACGCCGCCCGACCACAGCAAGGCCGCTATCTCGCCGGACTTCAACGCGTCGATGGCGTTGCGCAGCGGGTAGTGCTCCTCCTGCACGCCCATCTGCAGCCTGGAACCCTGTAAAGCGGCGCCCGAGCCGTCGGCGCCGAGGGACACGGGTTTGCCTTTCAGGTCCGCCGCCGAGGCGTACGGGGAGTCCTTGAGCACCACGAGCTGCAGGTAGTTCTCGTAGACGCGGCCCAGGGCGACGAGGCCGGGTTCCAGGTGGGCGCTGTCGCTCAGGGAGAGGCCGATCTCGGCGGTGCCCTCGCGGAGGTGCTTGAGGTTGTCGGCGCTGCCGCCGGTCTGGACCGGGGTGATGGTGAGCGGGCTCGGGGCGAGGCGGGAGAGCAGCGACGCGAAGTCGTTGTAGAAGCCGCCCGGTTCGCCGCCCGCGATCCGGATGGTGCCGTCGGGTTCGCTCGTGCCGCACGCGGTGAGCGCCAGGGTGCCGAGGAGGAAGGTTCTGCGTTTCACAGCAGCGGCTCCTTCGGCAGCTCGACCGTGACCACCAAGCCGTTGTCGCTGTGCAGCTTCAGCTTCCCGTCGTGCGCGGTCACGATCCGCTCGGCGATCGCGAGTCCCAGGCCCGTGCCGCGGCGTGAGTCGTCGCCGCGCCAGAACCGTTCGGTGGCGTGCTTGATGTCCTTTTTGGACAGGCCGGGGCCGTTGTCGCGCACGGTCAGCGTGGCGCGGTCGCAGATGACGGTGACGTTGGTTGCGCCGTACTTGATGGCGTTGTCCAGCACCACGTCCAGCACCTGGGCGAGGTCCGAGACCGCGCACTGCACGAGTCCGTGCGCGCGGTCGTCGATCGTGATCGTGACGCCCTCGGCCTGCGCCGCCGCCCGCCACGCGTCGACCCGGTCGTGGGCGACGACCTGGAGGTCCGCGATCTCGGGTTCGACACCGCCCGCGGCACGTTCGGTCGCCGTGCTCTCGGCCGAGGCGAGCGCGAGAAGCCCGTCCAGCAACGACTCCAGGCGTTCGACCTCGGTCAGCAGCGAGCCGTTGGACGGCAGCATGTCGACCCGGATCCTGAGCGCCGCCATGGGGTTGCGCAGCTGGTGCGATGCGTCGGCGATCAGGCGTCGTTGCTGGTCGGCGGCCTCCGCGACGGCGTCGGACATGCGGTTGAACGACTCCGACAACGCCCGCAGCTCGGCCGGCCCGGCGGTGTCGGCGACGTGGGTGCGCCGCTGGCCCGCCGCGACCGCCCGCACACCCCTGTCGAGCTCCTTCAACGGCCTCAGCAGCCAGCGCGACACCACGAGCGCGAGCAGCACGCACGCGCACGCCGCCAGCAACGCCCCGGCCAGCACGAGCGCCCAGCGCCGGGCCACGTCCAGCGCCGCCACCTGCGTGGAAGCCCTGAGCACCACGGCGCCCGCGACCTTGGTGCCGATGCCGATGGGCCGCGCGAACAGCACGTCACCACCGCTCCACGGCAGGACTGTCGGCACGGTCTTCGCGGGCTGGTTGCGCAACGCCGCGTCGATCTGCGCCGACACGTCCTCCGCCGTCATGCCCGACTCCACGACGGGTGTGCCGGCGGCATCGACGACCACGATCTCCTCGCCGTAGACCTCGGCGTAGCGCTCGGCCTCGGACACCACGACGTCGACCGGCAGCGTGGCGAAGCGGTCCAGGTCGGCGGTGCGGCTGATGACGAACTGCTGGGTGCGTTCGGACGCCGTGCTCATCAGCAACGGGAACGCGAACGCCGTCACGGCCGACAGCGAGAACAGCAGCAGCACCAACAGCAGCCGTTGCCGCATCTATTCACCGAGCCGGTAGCCGAAACCGCGGATCGTGTGCAGCAACCCCGGCCGGTCGAGCTTGGCGCGCAACTGCGTGAGGTGCACGTCGAGCGTGCGCGACACGGCCACGAACGCGTTGCCCCACACCTCGTCCATCAGCTGCTGCCGGCTCACCGCCGTGCCGGGCCGCCGCGCCAGCACCGCCAGCACGTCGAACTCCTTGGTGGTCAACGAGATCTCCCGCCCGCCGACCACGACCTGCCGGCTCTGCAGGTCGATCTCCACATCGGACACCCGCACCACGTCGTCGGGTTCCTGCGACCGCGCCGCACTGCGCCGTGCCACCGCGTCGATGCGCGCCAGCAACTCCGCCAGCCGCACAGGCTTCACCAGGTAGTCGTCCGCGCCGAGCCGGAGCCCTCGGACCACCGTGCGTTCGTCACCGCGCGCGGTCAGCACGAGCACCGGCACCGGGTCGATCCGGCGGAGCTTGCGCAACACCTCCAGGCCGTCCTGGTCGGGCAGGCCGAGGTCGAGCAGCACCACGTCGGCGTCGCGGTGGGCGATGAGCGCGTCGGCCCCCCGGCGCACGCGGGCAGGCCGGTGGCCGTTCGCCCGCAGCGCTTCCACCAGGGCGTCGGCGACACCGTCGTCGTCTTCGACCAACAGCACCCGCATTCCAGCAGTATCGGTCATGGCGACTGTTGCCCGCGCGTACCGACGCGCTTAAGTGACTGTAAAGAAGCCGCTGCGGGACCTCGGGGAGGCAGGACGCATGGCGGCATGCCTGATGAGCGGGAACGATCGTGCGCTGACCCGTGAGCACGCGATTGCTGCGTGGATCGGTCGCGAGTTGAACTCGATGAGCGAGTCTGGCTGGGAGCCGCGTGACATCCGTCCGGGACGGCATCCGGTGCTTGTCGCCATCTGTCCGTCGCACATCCGTCTCAGCCGCGAGCAGGTCCCTCTGATCGTTGACCTCGTACAACCAGTCGCTTCCTTCCAGCCGGGACAGGTGCACGCCGGTTCGGCGGCGTCCGACTCAGCCGTAAGTCCACTTCGAACTGGCTCGCCAGATTCGATTTGTCTGCTTGCTGTTGCCCTGCCGCATGAGCTGCGCGCTGGAACCCTGTGTGTCGGCCAAATGGCCCTAAGTGACTGTAAAGATGCCTTACCGCAGGTTGTGGGCGATCACGGACCGTCGCGATGGTGTCCGGCATGACAGTCGTTCAGGAGAAGAGCAGCGAACGCCGAGTGGTGGCGAACGTGCTGCGCGGGTCGGTCGGCAACCTCATCGAGTGGTACGACTGGTACGCCTACACGGCGTTCAGCATCTACTTCGCGGCCGCGTTCTTCCCCAAGGGCGACCAGACCGCGCAGCTGCTCAACACCGCCGCCGTGTTCGCCGTCGGCTTCCTCATGCGGCCGCTGGGCGGCTGGCTGCTCGGCCGGTACGCCGACCGGCACGGGCGCCGCGCCGCGCTGACGTTGTCGGTCACGCTGATGGCCGCGGGGTCGCTGATCATCGCGGTGACGCCGTCGTACGCGACGATCGGGGTGGCGGCGCCGATGCTGCTGGTGCTGGCGCGGCTGCTGCAGGGTTTGTCTGTTGGTGGTGAGTACGCGACGTCGGCTACCTATCTGTCCGAAGTGGCCTCTCCACAGCGCCGGGGGTTCTACTCCAGCTTCCAGTACGTGACGCTGACCGCCGGGCAGCTGGTGGCGCTGGGCGTGCAGATCGTGTTGCAGCAGTTCCTGTCCAAGACCGAGATGACCGAGTGGGGCTGGCGGGTCGCGTTCGTCATCGGCGCCACCGGGGCGATCGTCGTGATGTGGCTGCGGCGCGGGATGGACGAGTCGGCGAACTTCGAGAAGCAGCAGGGGAGCGGTGAGCAGAACGGCACGATCCGGGCGTTGCTCAAGCACCCCAAGGAGTGCCTGACGGTCGTGGGCCTGACGCTCGGTGGCACGGTCGCGTTCTACACGTTCACGACGTACCTGCAGAAGTTCATGGTGAACACGAGCGGGATCGACGCCGCGACGGTCAGCTGGATCAACTTCGCCGCGTTGCTGGTGTTCGTGGTGCTGCAACCGCTTGCGGGCGCGTTGTCGGACCGGATCGGGCGTCGTCCGCTGCTGCTAGGCTTCGGTGTGTTGGGCACGCTCGCGACTGTGCCGTTGTTGTCGACGCTGGCGACGACGTCCGCGGTGATTCCGGCGTTCCTGCTCATGCTGGGCGGCCTCGTGATCGTCACCGGGTACACCTCGATCAACGCGATCGTGAAGGCCGAGCTGTTCCCCACGAACATCCGCGCGCTGGGCGTGGGGCTGCCGTACGCGCTGACCGTGGCGATCTTCGGTGGCACGGCCGAGTACGTGGCGTTGTGGTTCAAGCAGGCCGGCATGGAGTCGGTCTTCTACTACTACGTCGCGGGCTGCGTGCTGATCTCCTTGCTGGTCTACGGGTTCATGCGGGAGACGTCGAAGGACTCAGTCCTCGACCGCGATTAGCGCCGCGAGCGCGCTGGCGAGGTGCACCGGCTTGCGGTCGGTGGTGTGCCGGATCTGCGTGCGGCAGCTGAAGCCGTCCGCGATCACCAGCGCGTCCTCGTTGGCGCGCAACGCGGGCAGCAGGTCCTGCTCGGCGCACGCGATCGAGACGTCGTAGTGGCCTCGCTCGAAGCCGAAGTTCCCGGCGAGGCCGCAACACCCCTCGACGATCGTCGCGTCGATGCCGGCCTTGGTCATGGCCTCGCGGTCGCGGTCGAAGCCGAGCTCGGCGTACTGGTGGCAGTGGGTCTGCACGACCGCCTCGCGGGCGCCTTCGAGCGTCGGCAGCTTCGGGGCGACGTGCTCGGCGAACGTGCGGGTGGCGTTGGCAAGCGCTTGCACCGCCGGGTCGTCCGAGAGTTTCGGGGCCTCCGCGCGCAGGAACGCCGTGCAGCTCGGTTCCAGCCCGATCACCGGGACGCCCCGGCTCGTCCACGGCAGCAACGCCCGCGCGGTGCGTTCGACGACCCGGCGGGCCTTGCCGAGCTGGCCGGTGGAGTGCCAGGTCAGTCCACAGCAGACGTTCGCGGACGGCACCTCGACGCGGTTTCCCAGGTGTGCCAGGACGGTCGCGGCGTCGAGGCCGACGCCCGGTTCGAAGTGGTTCGTGAACGTGTCGGGGAACAGCAGCACCGGATCGCCCTGGCCGATCGGGTGCAGCTGGCGGACCAGGCGGGTGGTCTGGCGCGGCAGCTCGCGCTGCGGGGTGATGCCCGCGAACCGGCCGAACCTGGTCGTGATCCTGTTGACCAGCCCGTACTTCAGCCAGGTGGGCAGCCAGCCCATCGTGTAGTGCGAGAGCGGCCTCAGCCGCTTCCTGTGGTGCTCGTGCAGGAACTCGGCCTTGTAGCTCGCCATGTCGACGTCGACCGGGCAGTCGCGCTTGCAGCCCTTGCACCCCAGGCACAGGTCCAGTGCCTCGGCGACCTCCTTGGAGCGCCAGCCGTCCTTGATGACGTCGCCGTTGAGCATCTCGAACAGAAGGTGCGCGCGCCCGCGCGTGGAGTGCTTCTCCTCTTTGGTGACGCGATAACTCGGGCACATCACGCCGCCCTTCGTGTTCAGGCACTTGCCGACGCCGACGCACCGGCGCGTGTCGCTCGCGAACTCCGCACGCGTCGGGATCCTCGGTGGTGCCACGAGGACGCGCAGGTCGTCGTCCAGCTTCACCGGCTCGACGATCCGGCCGGGGTTGAGCAGGTTGCGCGGGTCGAACACGCGCTTGAACTCGCCGAACGCCCTGATCGCCTCCGGCGGGTACATGCGGCTGAGCAGCTCGGACCGCGCCTGGCCGTCGCCGTGCTCGCCGGACAGGCTGCCGCCGTGGCTCACGACCAGGTCGGCGGCGTCCTGGAGGAACTCGCGGTAGCCGTGCGCGAGGTCGAAGTCGATGCGAACGTGGATGCAGCCCTCGCCGTAGTGGCCGTAGGTGATGCCGCGCCGTCCGTAGCGGGTCAGGAGCTGGTCGAACTCGCGCAGATACGTGCCGAGGCGCTCCGGCGGGACGGCCGAGTCCTCCCACCCCGACCAGGCCTCGCTGCCGTCCGCCATCCGGGTGGCGAGGCCCGCGCCGTCCTCGCGGATCCGCCACAGCGCCCGCTGGTGCGCGGGGTCGTGGATGATCATCGAGTTCCTGGTGATCTGCGCGATGCGTTCGGGGTGGTCCTCGACCTCGACGAACAGCCAGCTGCGGCCCTCCGGCAGGTCAGGGCGCGTTTTCACGCTGTGGACCAGTGCCTCGTTCAGGCCCTCGATCGCGAGCGCGTCCTCGATCTGGGTGACCTGGTCGGCGGCCTCGTAGGTGTCCGCGAAGCCGAGCACGACGAGCACGCGGCGTTCGGGTCGGCGCACCAGCTTCAGTTCGGCGCCCAGCAGCACCACACAGGTGCCTTCGGTGCCGACGAGTTGCTGCGTCAGCGTCGGGGCGTCCAGCGCGTACCCGCTGACCCGGCGGCTGAGCTGCGGAAACCACGCCGGGTCGTAGTCCGGGAGCCGTAGGAGCGGCGGGTTCTTGGTGTCGAACGTGCGGCCGTCGGCGGTGAGGACGTGCAGGTTCTCTACGTTCTCGCTGGTCTTGCCCCACTTCACCGAGTGCGCGCCGCACGCGTTGTTGCCGATCATCCCGCCGATCGTGCAGCGCGAGTGCGTGGACGGGTCCGGCCCGAACAGGTACTCGCCGGCCGCCGCGTTGATCTTGTCGAGCACCGCTCCCGGCTGGACGTGCGCGCGGTCGCCGGAGATCTCGAACGAGTGCAGGTACCGGCTGAAGTCGAGCACCAGTCCGGTGCCGGTCGCGTTGCCCGCGATGGACGTGCCGGCACCGCGGCTCGTGATCGGCACGCCGTGCTCCGCGGCGAGCCCGACGGCCGTGATCACCGCGTCCGTCGTGCGTGGACGGACGATCACCCGCGGCACGTGCCGGTAGTTCGACGCGTCCGCCGAGTACAGCGCTCGGCTGGCGGGATCGTCGAGGACGTCGCCGTCCACGTCGCGCCGGAGTTGATCGAGAAAGGCCCGCATCACCCGATCATGCCCCGCCTGGTGTGACATGTCCCCGCCGATGCCGGTCTACCTGCCGGTAGCCGATAGCCTCACCCGGTCAACCAGCAGCGATTCTCAGGAGAGCTAGTGAGTCGGTCCGTTCTGGTCACCGGAGGCAACCGCGGCATCGGCCTCGCCATCGCGCAGGCGTTCGCGGCGCAGGGCGACAAGGTCGCGGTGACGCACCGCGGGTCCGGCGCTCCCGAAGGCCTGCTCGGCGTGAAGTGCGACGTGACGAACTCTGAAGAGATCGACGCCGCGTTCACCGAGGTCGAAGCCGCGCACGGTCCCGTCGAGGTGCTCGTGTGCAACGCGGGCATGACGCAGGACACGCTGCTGCTGCGCATGAGCGAGGAGCAGTTCACGTCCGTCGTGGACGCGAACCTCACGGGCGCGTTCCGCTTCGCCCAGCGCGCCTCGCGCGGCATGCTGCGCAAGAAGTTCGGCCGCATCGTCTTCATCTCGTCCGTCGTCGGTCTCACCGGCGGCGCGGGTCAGGTGAACTACGCGGCGTCCAAGGCGGGCATGGTCGGCATGGCGCGCTCGATCGCGCTGGAACTGGGTTCGCGCAACATCACCGCGAACGTGATCACGCCCGGCTTCATCACCACGGACATGACCGCCGAACTGCCCGAGGCCGTCCGCGACGCCGCTCTCAAGCAGATCCCGGCCGCTCGCTACGGCGCCGCCGAGGAGATCGCGCGCGCCGTCACGTTCCTCGCCGCCAACGAGGCCGGCTACATCAACGGTGCCGTGCTGCCGGTCGACGGCGGCCTCGGCATGGGCCACTGACGTTTCCTCCAGAACTGCGAAAGGGTTGGACCAAGTGACCGGACTGCTCGAAGGCAAGCGACTGCTGATCACCGGTGTCATCACCGACGCGTCGATCGCCTTCCACGTCGCACGTGTCGCCCAGGAACAGGGCGCCGAGGTCGTGCTGACCGGGTTCGGCCGGATGAGCCTCGTGACGCGCATCGCCCAGCGCCTGCCCAAGCCCGCGCCCGTCGTCGAGCTCGACGTGCAGAACCAGGAGCACCTCGACACGCTCGCCGACCGCGTCCGCGAGCACGTCGACGGCCTCGACGGCGTCGTGCACGCCATCGGCTTCGCCCCGGCCTCCTGCCTCGGCGCACCGTTCATGGACGCGCCGTGGGAAGACGTCTCGAAGGCGATGCACGTCTCCGCGTACTCGTACAAGGCGCTCGTGCAGGCCGCCCGCCCGTTGCTGACGCACGGCTCGTCGGTCGTCGGCCTCGACTTCGACGCCCGCCAGGCGTGGCCCGCGTACAACTGGATGGGCGCGGCGAAGGCGGCGTTCGAGTCGATCAACCGCTACATGGCGCGCGATCTCGGCCCGGACGGCATCCGCGTCAACCTCATCTCCGCCGGCCCGGTCCGCACCATGGCGGCGAAGTCGATTCCGGGCTTCGCCGAACTGGAGAAGATGTGGGGCGAGAAGGCCCCGCTCGGCTGGGACGTCGAGGACGCCGAGCCGGTCGCGAAGTCCGTCTGCGGCCTGCTGTCCGACTTCTTCCCGGCCACCACGGGCTCGATGGTGTTCGTCGACGGCGGCGTGCACTTCCTCGGTCTCTGACGTCACACGCGTTCGTCATGTAAGGAGAACGGGCGTCTGATTGGATGGAGCGGTGAGTTTCGATGCGCTGCTCTGGCTGTCGTTCGGCGGCCCAGAAGGTCCAGAAGACGTCCGTCCCTTCCTGGAGAACGTGGTTCGTGGACGTGGCGTGCCGCCGGAGCGGCTGGACGAGGTCGAGGCCCACTACCAGCACTTCGGCGGCGTCTCGCCGATCAACCGCCTGAACCTCGAAGCGATCGCCGCGGTCCGCGACCGCGGCTTCGAGCTGCCGATCTACTTCGGCAACCGCAACTGGCACCCCATGGTCGAAGACGTCGTGGCCCAGATGAAGGCCGACGGCGTCCAGCGCGCTCTTGTGTTCCCGACGAGCGCCTACGGCGGCTACTCCGCCTGCCGCCAGTACGACGAGGACATCGTGCGCGCCCTCCAAGCCGTCCCCGGCGGCCCGGAGTTGGTGAAGCTGCGCCAGTTCTTCGACCACCCGCTCTTCGTCGGCGCGTTCGCTGACGCCGTGCGCGCCGCCGGCGAATCGCTGGACGGCCCGTACCGCCTGGTGTTCACCGCGCACTCGGTGCCGGTGTCCGCGGACAAGGCAGCAGGCCCGCCCGAGGAAGGCGGCTACCGCTACTCCCGCCAGATCGTCGAAGCCTCCCGCCTGGTCGCCGCCGAGCTGGGCATCACCGAGTACGACGTGGTGTGGCAGTCGCGCTCCGGCCCGCCGCAGATCCCGTGGCTCGAACCGGACATCGTCGACCACATCGACGCCTTGCACGCCAAGGGAGTCGCCGGCGTCGTCGTGTGCCCGATCGGCTTCGTCTCCGACCACCTCGAGGTGGTGTGGGACCTCGACACGGAGGCCCGCGACCGGGCGGTGGAACTCGGCATGGAGTACGCCCGCGCCGCCACGCCCAACGCCGACCCGCGCTTCGCCGAGCTCGTGACGGAGCTGGTTGCGGAGCACACTTCCGGTGCGCCCGTGCGGAAGTTGTCGTCGTTCGTGGCGGCTGGCTGCACGGTGAACGGCGCGCCTTGTGCGCCGATGTGCTGCGAACCGGCGAAGAGGCCGGTCCGCACCTAGTCACTCCAGACGGGTCGTCTGCGGGTGTTCGGTCGCGGACGACCCGTCCGTGCGACGTCTCAGTGCCTGCCCGCTCCACTGTCCGCCAGTACGCGGACGGCCTCGTCCACGGCTGCGCAGCGGGCCCGGCGCACGGCCAGAGAGACCGGGCGGAGGGCTTCGGTGCGGGCCGTCATGGCGGAGGCCGAGAGGGCGCCGCCGGGGGCGTCGGAGCTCGCCACCTTCACGATCGCGTCCACCTCCGCCGCGCGCTGGAGTACGCGCAGGGACCGCGGGGGCATGGCGTCCGGCCACGGGAGGGTGGAGTTCTCGGCCGCCAGGTCCGCGATCTCCTTGCGGACGTTCGGGCGGTGCTTGGCCACGTCGAGGCTCGCCAGGGCGGCTGTCGCCTCGCGGAGGGCGGCGCCCAGGCCGTGTTCGGCCTCGCCGATCGGGATGTGCTCCAGGCCGTTGGAGGACGGCAGGTCGAAGACGGTCCAGCGCATCACGCCGTCGGCCACGATCTTGGGGACCAGGCCGATGTGCACGGACGGGACGACCAGGGCCTCGCCGGAGCGGAGCGCGCACGTGGAGAGCGGTCCCTTGCCGCCCAGGCCTCGTACGTCGCCCGGGACTGGCAGGACCAGCCTGGCGGAGGTGGCGCCCGCGCGCCGCAGGGCGGCCAGCAGCAGGGCGGGGCCCACTGGGGCCTCGTCGGGACCGGGGAGGTCGAGCGCCGTGGCGGTGCCGTCGTCGTCGGCCACCACCTCGTGCTGCTCGGCCCACAGGTGCAGGGCGTCGAGGACGTCGTCGGAGGCGGCCATGCCGTGCAGCCATCCCGACGCCCACACGACCAGCGTGGCGCTCGCACAGGACACGCGACGAGATTACGTGGCCCCGGCCCGTCCGCCCCACCCGGTGTGCCCGATCCGAGACACCTAGGCGGCTGGACCGATGTGGTTCTCCAACAGCGAACGGAACGAGGTGACGTCCTCATCGGACGCGAAGGCCCGGTGAGGCACGGAAAGCGACCCCGCGCCCTCGTCCAGCGTCTCCAGGACGAAGCCCTGGCGGGTCTCGGTCCAGCCCGGGAGCTCCTCCCAGACGATCTCCTCGCGGATGGTGGTGCCGACCGCCATCCGGAACGACTGGGCGTCGGCGCTGCCCACGACCGTCCGGCTGATCATCTCGTCGGAGCTGAACCGCCACCACACCGCGACCGGCTCCATGAGGCCGATGACCAGTGCGCACGCGAGGCCGAACAGGCCCACGACCAGCGCGTCCTCGAACCCGAAGAGCAGCACCAGGGAGAACGCTCCGAGCACGAGCGCGAACCACGGCGCCCATCTGAACATCGGCACCATCGTGCGCAGGCTGGCCCGCCAGTCCGCCGGTGAAGGGGCCCATCTGAAATCAACGCTGTCACTCATGTCGCCCCGCATTCTGGCGCACGCGCCCGGCCCGTGCCTGGAGTTGCTCCACATCGACGGGTCCGGATTCGGTGCGTAGCGTCGTCTGCGTGACCCAGAACCTGGCCCGCACGGCGGGCGAACTGCGCGCCGCCGGGCACCTGCCGCGCGGCGTCAAGACCGAGATCAGGGAGAACCTCCTCGCGGCCCTGCGCGAAGGACGCAACCCGTGGCCCGGCATCGTCGGTTTCGACCGCACGGTGCTGCCACAGCTCGAACGCGCGCTCCTCGCCGGCCACGACGTCGTCCTGCTCGGCGAACGAGGACAGGGCAAGACGCGGCTTTTGCGCAGTTTGGTGGCGTTGCTCGACGAGTGGACGCCCGTCATCGAGGGCTCCGAGCTGGGCGAGCACCCGCTGGAGCCGATCACGCCCGAATCGAAGCGCCGTGCTCTCGAGCTCGGCGACGCCCTGCCCGTCGTGTGGCGGCACCGCGACGAGCGCTACGCCGAGAAGCTCGCGACACCCGACACGTCCGTCGGTGACCTCGTCGGCGACGTCGACCCGGTCAAGGTCGCCGAAGGCCGCTCGCTCGGCGACCCCGAGACCATCCACTACGGCATGCTCCCGCGCGCCCACCGCGGCATCATCGCCATCAACGAGCTCCCCGACCTGGCCGAACGCATCCAGGTGTCGCTGCTCAACGTCATGGAGGAGCGCGACATCCAGGTCCGCGGCTACACGCTGCGGCTGCCGCTGGACGTCCTCCTCGTGGCCACCGCGAACCCCGAGGACTACACGAACCGCGGCCGCATCATCACGCCGCTCAAGGACCGCTTCGGCGCCGAGGTGCGCACGCACTACCCGTTGGAGATCGACGCCGAGGTCGACCTGGTCCGCCAGGAGGCAGACCTCGTCGCCGAGGTGGGCGACCACCTGCTGGAGATCATCGCCCGCTTCGTCCGGCACCTGCGCGAGTCGTCGTCGATCGACCAGCGCTCCGGCGTCTCCGCCCGGTTCGCCGTCGCGGCGGCCGAAACCGTTGCGGCGTCGGCGCTGCGCCGGTCCGCGCTGATCGGCGAGACGCCGGCCATCGCCCGCCCGGTCGACCTGGAGTCGGTACCGGACGTGCTGCGCGGCAAGCTCGAGTTCGAGGCGGGGGAGGAGGGCCGCGAGGACGAGGTCCTGGTCCACCTGCTGCGCCGCTCGATCGCCGACACCGCCCGCGCCCGCCTGGCAGGCCTCAACCTGCGCGCGCTGGCCGAGGTCGTGTCCGACGGCCACCCGGTCGCGACCGGCGACCGCGTGCACGCCGGCGACCTGCTGGCGGCGTTGCCCGAGCTCCCGATCCTGCACGAGGTCGCGGCCCGCATGGGCGCGGGCCCGAAGGACCCGGTCGGCCGCATCGCCTCCGCCGTCGAGCTCGCCCTGGAGTCGCTCTACCTGACCCGCCACCTGTCGAAGGACAACTCCTCCGACGACGACCGATCGGTGTACGGATGAGATACCGCTACGGACGCTGGGGCGGCGGCGCCGATCCGCTGGCGCCCCCGGTGGACCTCCGCGCGGCCGTGGACGAGCTCGGCCGCGAGATCATGGAAGGCGCCTCGCCGCAGTCCGCCCTGCGCGAACTCCTGCGGCGCGGCGTCGACGGCACCCGCGGCCTCGACGACCTGACCTCACGGCTCTGGCAGCGCCGCGCGTCCATCCAGCGCCGGCATCGCCTCGACGGCACGCTGACCGAGGTCCGTCAGCTGCTGGACCAGGCCGTCGAAGCCGAACGCCGCACGCTCTTCCCGGACCCGTCCGACGACGCCCGCTTCCGCGAGGCGCAGCTGGACGCGCTGCCACCGGGCACGGCCGCGGCCGTGCAGGAGCTCGCCTCCTACGACTGGCGCTCCTCCGAGGCGCGCGAGGCGTACGAGAAGATCCGCGAGCTGCTCGGCCGCGAGCTCCTGGACCAGCGCTTCCAGGGCATGAAGGACGCGCTGTCCAACGTGGACTCCCAGGACGTGGAGCGCATCCAGCGCATGCTCCGCGACCTCAACTCGTTGCTGGAGGCGCACGCCTCGGGTTCCCCGGACACGCCGCGCATGTTCGACGACTTCATGCGCAAGCACGGCGACTTCTTCCCGGAGCAGCCGCGCAACGTGGACGAGCTCGTCGACGCGCTGGCGGCCCGCTCGGCCGCGGCCCAGCGCATGATGAACTCGATGACCGACGCCCAGCGCGCCGAGCTGTCCGCGTT
This sequence comes from Lentzea sp. NPDC058450, assembly GCF_042721395.1. Taxonomy (NCBI): domain Bacteria; kingdom Bacillati; phylum Actinomycetota; class Actinomycetes; order Pseudonocardiales; family Pseudonocardiaceae; genus Lentzea; species Lentzea sp. NPDC058450. The sequence continues at coordinate 101,714 of NZ_JBHXLO010000015.1, read as the reverse complement.
GTCGCAGCAGGCGTTCGGCGGTATCGGGTCTCAACTGTCCACTCTGGACTCCCTTCTGCAACGGCTCCGTCCCGGCGAGGACTGGTCGTCCTCCGCCCGCTTCCGCGGCCAGGACCCTCTGGGTCTGGGCGAGGGCGCCCAGGCCATGGCGGACCTCGCCGAACTGGACGCCCTGGCCGAACAGCTCTCGCAGTCCTACCCCGGCGCCCGCCTGGAGGACATCGATCTGGAGGCGCTCGAACGCCAGCTCGGCGAGTCGGCGTCGGTCGACGCGCGCCGCCTGTCCGAACTGGAGAAGGCGCTCCGCTCCCAGAACATCGTGGAACGCGCCCCCGACGGCACCTTGCGGTTGACACCCAAGGCGTTGCGCCGCCTGGGCGAGACAGCGCTGCGCGGCGTCGTGGACCAGCTCCGCTCGTCGCAGGGGTCGCGCGAAACCACCTCGGCCGGTGCGGCGGGCGAGCTGATCGGCTCGACCCGGCCGTGGCAGTTCGGCGACACCGAACCCTGGGACGTGCCGCGTTCGCTGCGCAACTCCGTGCTGCGGTCCGGCTCCATGTCCCTCGACGTCGTGGACCTGGAAGTGGCCGAGACCGAACACCGGTCGCGTGCGGCTGTCGCGTTGTGTGTGGACACCTCCTGGTCGATGGTGCAGGACGGCCGTTGGGTACCGATGAAGCGCACGGCCTTGGCGCTCCATCACCTCGTGCGCACGAGGTTCCGCACCGACGCCCTTCAGCTCGTGACGTTCGGGCGCTACGCGGAGTCGGTAGACATCGGGCAGCTGACGGCGTTGGAAGGCGTGTGGGAGCAGGGCACGAACCTGCACCACGCGCTGCTGCTCGCCGGCAGGCACGTCCGGAGGCATCCGGACGCGCAGCCCGTCGTGCTCGTGGTGACGGACGGCGAGCCGACCGCACACCTGGAACCCGACGGTGACGCGGAGTTCAACTACCCGCCGCTGCCCAGGACGTTGAGCAAGACGCTGAACGAGGTCGACTCGCTCGCGCGCCTCGGGGCGACGATCTCGGTGTTCAAGCTGGGCGACGACCCGCGGCTGGCCGCGTTCGTCGACATCGTGGCCCGGCGCGGTGGTGGCCGGGTCGTGGCGGCGGACGAGGAAGGCCTCGGGGCGGCCGTGGTCAGCGACTACCTGAGGTCGCGGCGCCGGCGGCGGTGAGGCGCTTCGTGCTCGCCGTCGTGCTGAGCGGGGTGCCGTCCATCGTGCACGCCGTGATGACGCGTGACGACCTGTTGCGTGCGACGAGGGCTGCTGGGTCGTTGGTCGGCGGCGGGGCTCGTGCGGGCATCGTGGTGCACCTCGCTGTGTCGGCGTTCTGGGCGGTGGTGTTGGCGCGGCTTCGGGTGCGGGGAGTTGCCGGTGGGGCGGTGGCCGGGCTGGCCATCGCCTGGCTGGACCTGGAGGTCGTCGGCCGGCACAACGCGCTGATCCGGGCGTTGCCGCGCGTGCCGCAGTGGCTGGACCACGTGGTGTTCGGTGTTCTCGTCGCTGGTGGAACTGGACGGCGGGGTTGAGTGGTGCGGCTGAGGTGGCGGGGAGACAGCCGGGTTGCGGGGTGAGGCCGGGCTGGCGGGGTGACGCGGCCAGGCCGAGGGATGTGGCTGTGTCGGCAGGGTGCGGTAGCCGAGTTGAGCGGAGCGCTGGCTCGGTGGGCGACACAACCGGGCTGAGTGGTGCGGCCAGGTTGGTGGGTCGCGGTAGCCGGGTTGAGCAGTGTGGCTGGGTCGGTGAGTGACACAGCCGGCCTGCGTGGCGTGGCTGTGCCAGTGGTGTGGCTGGGTAGTGGGCCGACACGGCCGGTGCGAGGCGAGCGGCCTGGTGGGGCCGCGGCGCGGTCGGCTCAGGTCAGGAACAGGGCGGCCAGGCGGGGGAGGCGCGCGGCCAGTTCCGTGCTGTCGTCGAAGTCGAAGTCCCAGTCCGGGTCGAGCTCCGGGTAGCGGATCCGGAAGGCGTCCTGGGGTAACTGCATGCCCGTCGCCTTGATGTGGGCGTCCCAGGCGATGGAGAGGGCCGCCTCGCACTCGAACTCCTCGCCCGACTCGGCCGCCTCGATCACGGCGGGCAGGTCGGCCAGGGAGTCCGGCGACGCGAGTACGGCGTCGTGCGTCTCCTTGCCCTGGGTGAGGAGCCAGCCGCGGAAGTAGTCGAAGCCGTCGTCGGAGCAGCCGCCGTTGATCAGGTAGGCCGCCGCCCACAGCGGGTTGGTGTACGAGGTGACCAGGACGTCCCACAGGACCTGTTGGGCGGCGACGATCTCGGACGGCGGGCGTGCCGCGAGCAGGGTGGTGGCCTCGGCGGCGACGGCTTCGCTGTCGGACGGGTCGGGGACGGTGGAGCGGGCCTGCGCGATGAGGCTCCAGAGGGCGGTTTCGTTCACAGGTCGAGCTTGGCAGAGGGGTCTGACAATTTTTGGCGCCTGACGAACCAGCGCCCACGATCTAGGTTGGAGACATGATCAGGACTCTGTTTCGCTCGCTCGAGGCCGTGCACGGAATGATCTACTTCTCGCCCGAGGCGGAGGCGCGGTACGCGGGGGTCGGGCTGGACCGGCCCGGTGGGTACTTCGCGTCGCGGGCGGCGGCGCTCGGGGCGGTCGGGGCCGAGGTCGTGATCGCCACCTTCTACAACTTCAACCCCGAGATCGTGCGCGCCCGCATCCCGCAGGCCTGGGAGAAGGTGTCGCCGCAGCGGATGCTCGAGCTGCGCTGGGAGGCCGCCGACGAGGCGCTCGCCAAGGTGCTGCCGGACGACCTCAAGGAGATCAACGACCTGGCGCGGCGGGCCGCCGAGCGGTCCACCGAGATGCTGCACGGGCGCCCGTTGTTCGCCGCGCACGCCGCCCTGGAGTGGCCAGAGGAGCCGCGTCTGCGGCTGTTCCACGCCCAGACGTTGCTGCGCGAGTTCCGGGGCGACGGGCATCTCGCGGCGTTGCTGCGGCACAACATCACCGGCATCGAGGCGCTCGTGCTGCACGTGGCGACCGGCGACTACCCGGCCGACGTGCTGCGCAAGACCCGCGCGTGGTCGCAGGAGCAGTGGGACGAGACGGTCAGGGACCTGCAGGACCGCGGCCTGGTGAACGACGAGCAGCTGCTCACGGAGCAGGGCCGTGAGCTGCGCCAGGGCATCGAGGACGACACGGACCGGATGGCCGCGCCCGCCTACGACGTCCTGTCCGACGAGGAGAAGCAGCGGTTCGTCGAACTGGCCGCGCCGCTCAGCAAGGCCGTCGTCGAAGCCGGGATGATCCCCGGACGGCGCTAGGACTCGCCGTCCCGATCGGTCGAGGCGAGCGCCTTCTCGGTGACGTCGTCCTTGCCCACGCGGTGCTTTCCGGGATGGGCCAACGAGAAGTGCGCCTCGTCGCGCATCCGTTCCACCATGTGCGGGTAGTGCAGTTCGAACGCCGGGCGTTCGGAACGGATGCGCGGCAGTTCCTTGAAGTTGTGGCGCGGCGGCGGTGACGTCGTCGCCCACTCCAGCGAGTTGCCGTAGCCCCACGGGTCGTCCTGCGGGGCCGGGTCGCCGTAGCGGTACGAGCGGAAGACGTTCCACACGAACGGAAGCACGGACGCTCCCAGCACGAACGAGCCGATGGTCGAGATCGTGTTCAACGCCGTGAAGCCGTCTGACGGCAGGTAGTCGGCGTACCGCCGTGGCATGCCCTCGTTGCCCAGCCAGTGCTGCACCAGGAACGTGGCGTGGAAGCCGAGGAACGTGGTCCAGAAGTGCAGCTTGCCCAACGGCTCGTTGAGCATCCGCCCGGTCATCTTCGGGAACCAGAAGTAGATGCCCGCGTAGGTGGCGAACACGATCGTGCCGAACAGCACGTAGTGGAAGTGCGCCACCACGAAGTACGTGTCGGACACGTGGAAGTCGACGGCCGGCGCCGCGAGCAGGATGCCCGTCAGACCGCCGAAGAGGAACGTGACCAGGAAGCCGACGCTGAACAGCATCGGCGACTCGAACGTCACCTGTCCCTTCCACATCGTGCCGATCCAGTTGAAGAACTTGATGCCGGTCGGTACGGCGATGAGGAACGTCATCAGCGAGAAGAACGGCAGCAGCACCGCGCCCGTCGCGTACATGTGGTGCGCCCACACGGCCACGGACAGCATCGCGATCGCGAGCGTCGCGAACACCAGGCCCTTGTAGCCGAACAACGGCTTGCGGCTGAACACCGGGAAGATCTCCGTCACGATCCCGAAGAACGGCAACGCGACGATGTACACCTCGGGATGGCCGAAGAACCAGAACAGGTGCTGCCACAGGATCACGCCGCCGTTGGCCGGGTCGAACACGTGCGCCCCGAGGTGCCGGTCGGCGGCGAGGCCCATCAGCGCGGCGGTGAGGATCGGGAACGCCAGCAGGATCAGGATCGACGTGACCAGGATGTTCCAGGTGAAGACCGGCATCCGGAACATCGTCATGCCCGGCGCCCGCAGGCAGATCACCGTGGTGGTCATGTTGACGGCGCCGAGGATCGTGCCCAGACCGGACACGGCCAGGCCCATGATCCACATGTCGGCGCCCACACCCGGTGAGTGCACCGCGGACGACAGCGGCGTGTAGGCGAACCAGCCGAAGTCCGCCGCGCCGCCCGGCGTGATGAACCCGGCGACCACGATGATGCCGCCGAACAGGTACAGCCAGTACGAGAAGGCGTTCAGGCGCGGGAACGCGACGTCCGGCGAGCCGATCTGCAACGGCAGGATGTAGTTCGCGAACCCGAACAGGATCGGCGTCGCGTACAGCAGCAGCATGATCGTGCCGTGCATGGTGAACAGCTGGTTGAACTGCTCGTTCGACAGGTACTGCAGGCCCGGCCGCGCCAGCTCGCCGCGCATCAGCAGCGCCATCACGCCGCCGATCAGGAAGAACGCGAACGACGTGGTCAGGTACATGATCCCGATCTGCTTGGGATCTGTGGTCTTGAACAGCTGGAGGAAGTACGAACCCTTCGGCCGTGCGCGCGCCGCCCCGGGATGGGGCACTACGGGCGTGGGCTTGATCGTGGTCATCGCGCCTCCTCCGTGCCAGACGACAAATCGTCCTCCGTGCCAGACTCAGGGGCAATCCACGACGAGCGCCGCGCCGGTCACCGGGACCACCGGAGCGCCCACCGCGATACCGCTGACCTGCACGTAGTAGGCACCGGGGGCCAATTCGTCGAATTTGATCGACATCTTCTCGGAGATCGCCGGACTGCGCGATTCGACCTGTTTGCCGTTCTCGTCGAGCAACGCCACCTTCAACGCCCGCGCGGTCGTGTCCTTCAGCTCGACGGTGACCTCCAGAGTCTCGCCCGTCAGCACCAGGTCGGGCACGGTGACCTGCGGTTCCGTGTCGGTGACGTTGCGCGGGACGACGGGTTTCGCGGTCAGGAACGACTCCACGGCGTCCAATACGGTGGAGTTGTCCTGCAACGACGTGTGCTGCTCCGTCACGCGGTGCAGCGTGTTCGACGACAACGCCAAACCACGCCGTGCGGCACCTACGGCAGGCACGGTCGCATCGCCGTAGAGATCATCGCCCTCAAATGTCCGATAACAGGTGACTTTGCCGTCCGCAATTCGAGCCGTGGTCGCCGTGGGCTGTTTTCCGCCGACGATCGCGTACGTCTGATCGGCGAACGAGTCGCCCAACGCGCCGTGGAACGCCATCGCGTCCGTGACCATCTTCGTGTCGAGCTCCGGCAACGTCACCTCGGTGGTCTTGAGCAGGCCATCAGGCGACTCGATGCACGCGTACTCGGGTAGCAGCTGGTGCAGCGAAGGCATCGACCGCGCGAACTCCGTCAGGTCGATCGCCAACGGCCCGAGCCCCTTGCGCACGCCGTTGACCAGCTGGTCCAGCGCGGCGGCCGCACCGCGGTACGGCGTGCCCATCGTGATCAGCTTCGCCGTCCGCTCGGCCATCCCGCACTGCTCGATGCACCACCGTGCGACCAGGCCGCCCATCGAGTGGCACACGAAGCTGACCTTGGCATTCGGGCCGATGCGGTCCAACGCCTCGTCGACGCGTCGAGCGAGCAACGCGCCGTTGTAGCGGTTCGACAGCCGCCAGTCGTAGGCGAACAGCAGCAGGTTGCCCTTCTCGACCGTGTAGCCGAGCGAGTTCATCCGGCGCGTGACGCGGTCGTAGCCCTTCAACGGCGTCCAGATGCCCGGGATGACGTGCAGGTCCGCCATCAGGCCCACGGGCTCCACGCCGTCGCCGGGGTGCTCGTCGCCGATGCCGGCGGGCAGTTTCAGCTGCTTGAGGCTGCGGCCGAGCGTGAGCACCGCGCGCAACGCGGCCTTGCCCGACACCTCCCAGACCATGCCGTCGGAGTTGCGCAGGGTGCTGCCGAGAATGCCGGGCAGGACGACGACGAGATCGCTCATCTAGGACTCCTCGGCGAGCTTGCGGATGAGGGAGAGCAGCGCGAGGTTCGCGGGGACCAGGTAGGTCAGCTCGTGGATCCACGCCAGGCGCTGGTTCGGTACGGGCAACGCCAGGCGTGCGTCACCGGCCCGAGCGCGCGCGACCACGTTGTACAGCGCCGCCAACGCGTGCGGTTCCAACGCCGTGACGGCCTGCGTCAGCGCTTGAGGGGAGGCGTGTGCTGCGAGTGAGCGCAGGACGTCCGTGACGCGCGCAGGGTCCTCCACGGCGTCCAGCACGAGGTCGAGCACGTCCGAGTCTTCGTCGGCGAGCAGCAGCATCGCGTGCACGGGCTTGTTGTCGCGGACGTTCTTCAGCACTTCCTTGTCCAGCAACTCGTCCCGTCGCGTCGCGAGCAGCTCACGGCGGCGTGCGGGCGTGGCGTCGACGAACTCGTCCGCGAGGCTCGCGAGCAGCCACGGCCGGTAGGCGAGCGCGACGCCCTGCTGCTGCGCGGTCGTCCGGCGCGACTGGATGACCTGCGCCTCGATCAGGCTCGTGCCGTACAACGCCTCCGTGACGGCGACGTCCGCGTCGGTGGACAACAACTCGGGGTGTGCGACCAGAATCGCCCGTTCCTCTGCATAGGAGCGTGCGAACACCCACGACCGTGCGGTCTTGAGCAGCGTGCGGTCGACCGACAGCCAGTCCGGTGTCGTGTCCCACGGCCACGGCCCCGAGTCGTAGTGGCGGCGCGCGATGTCGTGGACGTCGTGGATCGCCTGCCGGGACTGGCCGACGTGCGTGAGCGCCTGGCACAGCCACTTCGCCGCCGCCGGATCACCTGCCCTGGTGGCCGCCGCCCGCAACATCAGCAGCGTGGCGAGGTGCGGGCCGTTGAACCGCGTGGTGACCTTCTCCCACGCCTCATCGACGATCTTCGGCAGCTTCAGGCTCGCGCAGAGGGTGTCGAGCGTGAACAACGCGGCCGCGAGCGTCGACAACCGGTCGGTGTTCTCCGGCAGGAGACAGACCTCGATGGTCTGCAGACCGGTCGAGAGCGCCTCTCTGGGCTTGTCCGCGTCCCGTTGGCGGCGCATCAGGTTGTGCAACGCCTGGCCGTGCACGGGGAGCCCGTCGGCGAAGTCGGCTGCTTGACGCGCGGTGTTCAGTGCCGCGTCGGTGCGGTCGACCATGCTGTAGGCGACGCTCAGGCTCAGCGCGGCGTCCGCGAGCTGGGGACGGAACGCGGCGTGCCGGCCGAGCGTGCCGCTGATCTCCGCGGCCTGCTGGGTCATCGAGTCCGCGTCGGACAGCCTGCCGAGCGCCAGGTAGTCGCGGCTCAGTTCGACGAGCGCGCTGACCAGGTCCGCGAGGAACACCGGATTCGTCTGCGCGAGCGCGTAGTACAGCTCCACGGCCTGTTTCGACCGTTGCATGGCTTCGTAGCGCAACGCTGAGTCACTGCACCTCGCGGCCAGGCATGTCATCGCGCGCGCAAGCGGTGCGTCGGTGTCCACGGCTGCAACGGCGTCACGGGCCGTGGACAGCGCTTCTTGCCTACGGCCCAACATCGCGTAGACCTCACTCAGGTCCACTAGTGCGCCGCTGAGATGTGCGGCGTACGTCGAGTTCTCACCGCCGTGCGTCGTCGTCTTTGCGATGCGTTGCGCCAACCGTTTGTGCGTAAGGCTTTCCGCGGTTGTGGGGGTTGAGGCCACCAGTTCCCGGTAGCGCACCGCTGCTTCTTCGGCGGGGGCCACGGCCTGTTGCAGCCTGCCCGCGTCGCGGAACCTCCTACCGAGCTTGTTCAGCACGAAAGCCAGGTCCGCCAGGTACATCCGCAGCGTCGGGACGAGCGCGCGGAAGTGCTCGGCGGCCTCTTCGAGCGGCGCGACGGCCTCCTCGCCACGACCCCAGTGCAGCAGCTCGTTCGCCGCCGTCGTGGCCGCGAGCGCGATGTCCGGCAACAACATCCGGTTCATCTGCGCCAACTCGCGCAGGCCGTCCAACGCCTGCGCGCCGGCGTGCCCGCAGTGCCGCCACGCGTACTTCCACAGGTAGCCCGGCACGTTCGGCGGCACGCCCGCCTCCATGCGCTGCCGGTACAGCCTGATCAACGCGCAGGCGACCTGGTCGGCGCCGGGTGCGAACACCACGTCCCTGCTGGGGGCGAACTGCGGCCTCAAGTGGTCCGCGAACGTTTGGTGCGTGAGCTTGAAAACCGCCGTGCCTTCCTCACCGTCCTGCACGACGTGACGGCCCAGTTCGGTGAGCACGGCCGTGATGTCGTCACGGGTGAACTCCTCGCCGGACAACGCCTGTGCCACGGCCATCCACTCGGCCTCGGGGAACCCCGCGCCGTAGCTCCACGTCAACGCCGTCAGCAACGCACGAGCTGACGGCACCTTCGCGAGCTCACGGTCGAACGCCGCGTCCAGCGACAGCTTCAGATCGGCGCCGCCGTCGGCCAGCACCTGGTCGGTGATCATCCACGCGGTCAGGAACGGCAGCTTCGCCAGCTCGTCCACAGTGGACTGCTGCGCGGTGGGGCCCAGGCGTGCCATGACGTACTCGCGCACGTCGGTCTCGTTGTCGGCGGTGTCGAGGTTGAGCACCTCGACCGGTGCCAGTTCGGTGAGCAGGGGAGCGCCGCCCGCGACCCGGTGCGCCTGCCGCGTCGAGACGATCACCACGGCGTACCCGGCGAGCTTGGTGAGCAACGAGGTGGCGATCGAGAACGACTCACCACGCGCCTCGTCCAGGCCGTCCACCACCAGCACGGGAGGTCTCGGCAGCGCGCTGACCACACCGACCAGCTCGGCGGCACCCCGGCGCGGCCCCTCGGGTTCCGGGATCAGCCCGGCCGCGACGAGCTGACGGCTGAGCAGGTCGGCCACGCGGTCGGCGTCCATCGCGCGGGCGTGCACGGCAGCGTCGACGGAGCCAGGTCCCGGATCGGCGTGCCGGAACGACGGCCCCGCGGTCAGCAGCAGGTCGCGCTCGGCGGCGTTCGACAGGCTGACCACGCGCCCGACGACGGCGGACTTGCCCGTACCCGGCGACCCCGTCACCACCCGCAGCCCGGCCACCCCGGACCTCACCCAGCTCACGACCTTGTCGACCTGCGAGGTCCGGCCGGTGAACCACGACCTGTTGTCCCGTGAGTCGCCACCTCGCGCCGCGAGCAGAAGGTGCTTCACGACCGTGTCCGCGGCATAGAGCGGATTGGGCAGCATCGGCTGCGCGGACCCGTACTGCATGAAGCGCGGCCGTTGGATGTCGCTGTCCCACGCGTTCAGCAACGCCGTGCCGACCGCACCACCGTCCACCAACGCGGTGCGGTCACTCCACCGCCGTGCGTCCTCCACGGCCGTGGGACCGGCACGCAGCAGCTTGCGGAGTTTCCCGCCGAACAACCCGTCCCGCGCCGTCTCGATGCCCGAGCACGACACCAGGACACCCGCCCAGTGCGCCTGCCCCTGCAGGAGGTTGTCCTGGACGAACGCGATCGACCCCATGACCTGGTTCAGCTGGGCGCCGGCGTAGCAGGCGTCGATGACGACGAGGACCTGGTGAGCTCCCGACCGCGCACACCACGCCGCGAACTCGGACAGCTTGATGCCGTCGCCGTCGCCGCTGTTGTCCTTCGCGAGCAGCATGAGGCTGTTGTCGTCCGGGATCGCGTGCCCGCTCCACAGGGCGACCAGCGCGCCGCCGTCCTGCGACCCCCTGAGGCCCTTCATGAACGTGCGGACCTCGAACTCGGCCGGGTCCGCCAGGGGCTCGCCCTCGTAGCCCTTGAGGAGGGCGTGCAGTTCCCGCACGTCGCTGACGGCGTGCTGCAGCGGCTGCAGCGCCTGGTAGGAGCTGACGCCGATGCCGACGAACCTGCCTCTGACCCTCTCCTGCATGCCTCACTACCCCCTGTCCACACGTCGTTTCGGGGGATCGGGCGTTACGGCGGGTAACTCACATGGACGAACGCGGGGTGGGAGGTGGGGAGGAGGTGCGGGGTGTGGGGAAGCGCGGAGGTGAGGGAGGCGGGGGAGGTGAGGGAGGCGGGGGAGGTGAGGGAGGCGCGGGAGGTGAGGGAGGTGAGGGAGGCAGGGGAGGTGCGGGAGGTGGGGAAGTGCGGGAGGTGGGGAAGTGCGGGAAGCGCGGAGGCGGGGAGATGCAGAAGGTGGGAAGTGCGGAAGGCGGGGAAGTGCCGAAGGTGAGGGGGATGCGGAAGACGGGAAGGTGCGGAGGAAGTGTGGAATGTGGCGAGGTCGGGCAGAGGCAGAGGCAGAGGCAGAGGCAGAGGCAGAGGCAGAGGCAGAGGCAGAGGCAGAGGCAGAGGCAGAGGCAGAGGCAGAGGCAGAGGCAGAGGCAAAGGCAAAGGCAAAGGCAAAGGCAAAGGCAAAGGCAAAGGCAAAGGCAGAGGCAGAGGCAAAGGCAAAGGCTATGGTGATGGCGGAGCGGCGGCACAGCGTGCGCCGGGATCCGCCCGCCGTTCGCCTGCCGGGATCCGCCCGCCGTCCGCCTGCCATGTCCGCCCGCCTGCCGTCCGCCGTCCGTCTGCAGGCTGTGCGGTGGGCAGCCTGAAGCGTCGTCCGCCAGCGTGCGCGCGGACGGACGGCTTCGTTCACGCCTGTTCCGAGTCCTTCGCGGGTAACTCCGGCGCCGAGGCCTGACCCGCGTCCGGTGGCGCGGCCGGGGGCTTGGGGAGTTCGGCGTTCGTGTTCTTCTCCAGGAACCTCAGCAGTTCCACCGGGAACGGGAGCACCAGCGTCGAGTTCTTCTCCGCCGCCACCTCCACGATGGTCTGCAGGAGGCGGAGCTGGAGGGCGCCCGGTGTCTCCTCCATCGTGCCGGCGGCCTCGGAGAGCTTCTTGGACGCCTGGAGCTCGCCGTCCGCGGTGATGATGCGGGCGCGGCGTTCGCGTTCGGCCTCGGCCTGGCGGGACATCGAGCGCTTCATGCTCTCGGGCAGGGCGACGTCCTTGATCTCCACGCGGTCTATGTCGATGCCCCAGGCCAGGGCCGGGGTGTCGATCATCAGTTCCAGGCCGTGGTTGAGGTTCTCGCGGTTGGACAGCAGGTCGTCGAGCTCGCTCTTGCCGATGATCGAGCGCAGGGACGTCTGCGCCACCTGGAGCATGGCGAAGCGGTAGTCCTCCACGTTGATGACGGCCTTGGCCGGGTCCTGCACCTTGAAGTAGACGACGGCGTCCACGCGCACCGTCACGTTGTCGCGGGTGATGCCGTCCTGCGCGGGGACGGGCAGGGTGACGATCTGCATGTTGACCTTGCGGAGCTGGTCCACACCGGGCAACAGCATCGTGAGGCCGGGGCCCCGGACGGCCTCCTGGAGCTTGCCGAACCGGAAGACCAGGCCCTGCTCGAACTGCTTGATCACGCGAGCGCTCATGGCGAGGCCGAGACCGCCGAGCGCCACCAGTCCACCTAGGATTTCCACGATCATGAGACCCCGCCCTTCGACCGGCGAATGCCCTTGATCTCCGACGGTACGCCTGGGGTCCGACAATTTTCAGCAGTGCAGGACCGGGGCCGCCCAGTCGGCGTGGTCGTGGGCGTTGCCGTCACCTCCGTCCGTCACCCGGAACGTGAGCACGGTTGCTCCGGTCGTGTCGACGGTGATCGGGACGGCTGCGCTCTGTCCGGTCAGCAGCGGGCTCTGGTACGCCGATCGGTTGTCTTTCAGGACTTCGAAGCGGACCGAGCCGGTGCCGCCGGTCTCATCGTCCACGCCGATGGTGGCGGTGAGGCCGGAGCACCTGCCGCCGACGTAGACCTGGAACTCCGAGTCGGCGTGGACGCCGACGCCGCGGTCGAACGCGGCACCGCGCAGGCGAAGCGGGTTGCCGTCGCCGCCCGCCTGTTCGCCGTTGCTGCGGTCGCGTTCGAGAGGGCCCCAGCCGTTGCGCTCGTCCAGGAACTCCAGCGTGGACACGGGGGCGGCGCCGGCGGGCGGGCGCGGGGTGGCGGTGAAGTCCTTCGTGAGGCTCGTGGTCCCCTTGCCCGCCATGATCTCCGCGAAGATCGGGCGGGTGCCGGTCGGGCCGCCCTCGCGCTTGACCGTCACCTTCGCCGAGCCGCCGGACAGGTCGGCGGTGGCCGGCGTGACGGACCAGCCTTCCGGAGCCGTCAGCCGCGCGGTGGTCGTGCCGGGGCAGGGCTTCGTCACGACCAGTTCGGCCTCCACCTGCTCGCCCGGCTCCAGCACGGTGTCGTTGGAGTTGAGTTGTGCCGTAGGCGCGCAGTCGACGCCGGCGCCCAACCGTCCCGTTGCCGATTCCACGGGCGTGAGTGGGCGCAGCAGCACGGAGTACGCGTACTCGTTGCCCGCTTCCACCTGGTACTGCGGCAATGGCTCGTGGAACGTCTCGCTGACGCCGGTCACCCGATGCGCCACGTGCAGGCTGGTCCAGCCGTCGTTCTTCTTGAGCGCGAACGGGTGCGCGGCGCGGTCGAGGTCGTCGTAGCGGGAGACCCGGACGTCCAGGTCGCCCGCGACGAGCAGGCCCGCGCGGCCGTCGGACAGCGTCGCCCAGCGCGTGTCGGCGTGGTTGCCGAAGTCCTGCGGCTTGTAGTAGTCGTTGAACTCCCGATCCACTGTGGACTGGTAGACGCCGATCGGGTTGCCGGACTTGCGGTCGTCGTAGTTCTCGCCGGGGCCGCGGCCGTACCAGGTGAACCTGCCCAGGTTGTCGGGCACCTTCAGCGTGAAACCGATGCCCGGCAGGTAGCTGAGGTCGCGCATGCGGTCGCGGGCCGCCACCCGGTGGCCGACGTGGATCTCGCCGGCGCCGGTGACGCGGTAGGTGAAGGTCTGCGCGAACGACGCGTCCGCCACGGCCTGGGCCGTCGACCTCACTGAAATCAGAGTGTCAGACCCCTGTGCGACAGTGATGTCGGCTGGTGATGTCTTGAGGCGGTCGAGGCCGCTGCGGTACCAGGACGAGTCCTCGCTCATGAACTCGTTCGACAACGGCGCGCGCCACGCGTCGAGCTCCGGGCCCGTGCGCAGGAGCTCGGTGCCGCGCACGCGCATCGACGTGAGAGTGCCGGACGTCTTGCTGACGACGTACCGGAAGTCCTTGCCGGACACCACGATCTCGGACTCGGTCTGGGTGGTCGTGAGCTTTCCGGGTGTGCCAGGGGCGTGCAGGCCCGTTATTCCCGTGCCACCGAGCGGGAACTGCGCGATGCCGACATCGGTGCCACGCCGGTCGGTCGCGCGCACGGTCAGCCAGCGGTCGGTGTCGGCGTGGAGGTCGGGCAGCGTCACGGTGCCCGGCCGCAGCGGGCCGCGGTGCTGGGCGACGGTGCGGCCGTTGTCCTGGACCTGCCAGCGCAGTTCGAGGTCGTCGGTGCCGGTGAACTGGCGTTCGCTGACGGTCGTGAGGTCGTTGCCGGAGAAGGAGAAGCGTATGGGTGAATGAACGGCCATCAGTTCGGTGGTCTCGGGCTGAGGCCTGCGGTCGGCCCAGACGACGCCGTCGACACCCCCGGTGCCGGCGCCGTACGACTGGTGGCGGCCCTTGTCCTCCAGCTTCTCGAAGTCGAGTGCCAGCACGGCCTCGCGCTTCGGGTCGGACGCGAGCTCGGCGTCGGTGAGGGCGCGGTGGTAGATCCGGACCTGGTCCACGCTGCCGTGTGCCATGCGCGTGCCCACGTTCTCCTGCATGGTCTCGGAGTTGCGGCCGATGTTGACCGGCCAGTGCGACCAGTCGATCGTGCCGCTGAACGCGGTCGTGGCGACCTCGCGGCCGTCGATCAGCAGCCGCAGCGTCGTGCCGTCGAACGTGCCGGTGACGCGGTGCCAGTTGCCGTGGAAGTCCGCCGGGACGGTCGCCCGGACCGTGCGCCAGGTACCGCTGTGCACGAAGAACTCCAGCGTCGTGGCGTTGGACATCTTCAGCGCGTACTGGTGGTCGCCCTTGGAGATGACGGTGAAGTCGCCGGTCCAGGCGTCGGGCTTCACCCAGGCGTCGAGCGTGAGCCCTGTGCTGACCTCGTCCAGCTTGCGGTCGCGGTAGACCTCGACGAAGTCGTCGAGTCCGCTGAGCTGCAACGCTTTGCCGTGCGGTCCGTCCACCTGGGACGGTTTTCCGGAGAGGTACGTGAGAATGCCGTTGGCGTCGTCGGGGGTGGTGTAGAGCGGGAGCGCGATGTTCTGCTCGGCCCAGTCCCAGATGAACCCGCCCTGCACCTGCGGGTAGGCGCGCACGACGTCCCAGAACTCCTTGAAGTTGCCCAGGCTGTTGCCCATCGCGTGGGCGTACTCGCCCATGATGATCGGCTTGGTGGTGGTCTTCGCCTTGGCTTCGAGGCTCGCGGGCGACGGGTAGCGCGGACCTGACACGTCCGCGAACGGCGCGTCGCCGTCGGGCACGTTCGGCTGGTGGTAGAGCGGCCGGGTGTCGTTCTTCCGGGCGTGCTCGGCCATCGTGTAGTGCGCCTTGCCCAGGCCCGCCTCGTTGCCGGTGTCCCACATGACCACGCTCGGGTGGTTCTTGTCGCGCTGCATCATCGCGACGAACCTGTCCTGGAAGGCGTCCTGCCACTCGGGGCGTTCGGCGAGGCAGTTGTTCGGGCAGCCGTCGTGGTGGTGGGTCTCGATGTCCACCTCGTCGGCGATCATCAACCCGTTGCGGTCCGCCAGCTCGTAGAAGTACGGGTCGCTCGGGTAGTGCGACGTGCGCACGGCGTTGATGTTGAACCGCTTCATCAGCTCGACGTCTTCGCGCTGGTCGGCGCGGGTGACGTAGCGGCTGCCGTGCTCGCTGGTCTCGGCCCGGTTGGTGCCGCGGAACAGCACGCGCTTACCGTTGATCTTGAACTGCCGGTCGATGATCTCGATCTCGCGGAACCCGACGGGCTGCCTGCCGGTCTGCACGACGCGGCCGTCGCGCAGCAACTCGATCTTGAGCTCGTACACGTTCGGGGTCTCGTCGGTCCACTTCAACGGGTCGGCGACCTTGCCGCCGACGACCGGCACCTCGCGGCCGCGCGGGTCGAACAGCCTGGTCCGGACGGTGTGGCCAGCGGCGGGCCCGCCGATCTTGACGTCCGCGGTGAGGGTCGCGTCGCGGTACTCGGCGTCGAGGTCGGTCCTGATGGTGACGTCGGCGAGGTAGGTCCGCGGGGTCGAGTAGAGCCACACCTCGCGGAAGATGCCGGAGAACCGCCACTGGTCGTAGTCCTCCAGGTGGGAGCCGGAGCCCCAGCGGTGGACCTGGAGCTTCAGCGTGTTGCGCCCGGCCTTCAGCTTGGAGGTGATGTCGAACTCGGCCGGCGTGTAGCCGCCCTGGTCGTAGCCGACGTACTCGCCGTTGACCCAGACGAAGTACCCGCTGGTCACGCCCTCGAAGCGGACCAGCGTGCGGTCCCAGTCCGACGGCAGCACGAACGTCTTCTCGTAGACGCCGGTCGGGTTGACGTCGTGCGGGATCGACGGCGGGTTGTCCGGGTACATCTCCGTGGGGATGTTGCGGAACATCGGGTGGTCGAGGAAGTCGGTCTGCCACGTGTGGGGGACCTGCACGGTGCGCCAGCCGTCCGGTGTGTCGCGGACGTCCTGCGGCCGGTCGAACATCCGCAGCCGCCAGTCGCCGTTGAGGCTCAGCCGCCGCTCGGGCTTCAGGTCCGGGTGCGGAGGCTCCTGGTGCTCCCCGGTCATCCGGGGATTCTCCAGGTACGCCAAGGCATCGAGAGGTTCGGCGTGTGCGGTTGCCGGGGAGAGTGAGAGCGCTACCACCGTGGCTACGACGACACGAAGCATGCCTTCGGAAGCTAGGGGCGGTGCGGGGAGACCGTCAACGGATGTCCAGTCTTTCTGTCCGAACGAATCGATCGTGGTCGTCCCAACAGCCGGAAATCTCACTCCGTACGGCGGCACGCGTTAGTGTCGGATGCATGCAGACCTGGTCATCCATTCCTGTGCCGCGGGTTCCGGGGGACCCCCGCCCGCTGCGGCTGTTCGACACGGCTACGGGCGAAGTGCGCCCCACGGCTCCAGGAGACACCGCCAGGTTGTACGTCTGCGGCATCACGCCGTACGACGCGACGCACCTCGGCCACGCCGCGACCTACCTCGCGTTCGACCTCGTGCACCGCGTGTGGCTCGACAACGGACACAACGTGCACTACGTCCAGAACGTCACCGACGTCGACGACCCGCTGCTCGAGCGGGCCGAGCGCGACCAGGACGACTGGGTGGTGCTCGCCATGCGCGAGACCGCCCTGTTCCGCGAGGACATGGAGGCGCTGCGCGTCCTGCCGCCGCAGGACTACGTCGGCATCGTCGAGGCCATCCCGGAGATCGTCGAGGTCGTCGCGAAGCTCGTCGCCGACGGCCACGCCTACCGTGCGGACGACGCCGAGTACCCGGACGTCTACTACTCGCACGACGCCACGGGCCGTTTCGGCTACGAGTCGAACTACTCCTCCGAGGAGATGCTCAAGCTCTTCGCCGAACGCGGCGGCGACCCGGACCGCCCCGGCAAGCGCCACCCGCTCGACGCCCTGCTGTGGCGGATGAAGCGCGAGGGCGAGCCCGCCTGGCCGTCCGAACTGGGCGAGGGCCGCCCCGGCTGGCACATCGAGTGCAGCGCCATCGCCCACAACCGCCTCGGCATGGGCTTCGACGTGCAGGGCGGCGGCTCCGACCTGATCTTCCCGCACCACGAGTACTCGGCCGCGCACGCCGAGGCGCAGACCGGCGAGCACCCGTTCGCGCGCCACTACGTGCACGCGGGCATGATCGGCCTCGACGGCGAGAAGATGTCGAAGTCGCGCGGCAACCTGGTCTTCGTCTCGAAGTTGCGCGCCGAGAAGGTCGACCCGAACGCCGTTCGCCTGGCCCTGCTCGCGGGCCACTACCGCGCCGACCGCCCGTGGACCCAGGCCCTGCTCGACGAGGCGCTGGCCAGGGTGGACAAGTGGCGCCGGGCCGTTGAGCTCGACACCGGACCGTCCGCAGTGGACACCGTGACGCGGCTGCGCGACCACCTGGGCAACGACCTCGACACCCCGAAGGCGTTGGCCGCCATCGACGCGTGGGCGGACGAGGCGTTGACGCACGGCGGTTCGGACAAGCACGGGCCGTCGCAGGTGCGCACGGCCGTGGACGCGCTTCTGGGCGTGGAGCTCTAAACCCGTTGTTCGGGGGCCGTCCGCGTGTCGGCCCCCGGCGCGTGTTCGGGGACGAGCACCTCGGGATCCACCGCCGCCACCAGCTGGTGCTGGATGTAGGCGAGCGTGTGGAAGTGCAGCGCGGTCGCCTTGCGCAGCTGCAGGTGCACCGCGCGGATCTGGCCGAACACCACGATCCACTCCTCGGCCTCGGCGGTCGTCAGCACGAGCGACTCGGCGTTGATCCACTGGTCCCACACCCGGTCGACCAGCGCGCGGTCGGCGAGCGTCGTGCGGTGCCTGCGCCGCAACAGCGCCGACCGCCACCGCGTCTCGGCGACGTTCGGGAACATCCTGCGCAGGAACGGCCGGCGCGTCATGAACGGTCGCGGGTAGCGGAGTCCGTACACGACCGCGTTGCGGCGGTAGAGGTTCTCCAGCATGCGGAACGCCGGTTCCCAGGCCCGGGCGAACTCCTCGGGGACCATCACCCGCACGCCCCCGTCGACCCGCTCGGCGGTGAAGATCGGCTCGTCGCCGCTCACCACACCACGCAGCACCGTCGCCCGCACACCCACCCGCACGAACCGCAGGGCGACGGACTCCGCCGTGTCCCGGTCGTGTGCCGCGACCACTGCGCGCCCGCTGTGGTGGATCAGGTTCGTCAGGTCGTACGCGGTGTCCGCGTCGAGTTCGCAGACCTTGCGGATCAGGTGCCAGACGACGGCGAACGGCGTGTGGTCGTCGTTGTGCACGACGACGTTCCATCTCTCCCCAGAACTCACGGGCGAGAGTATGCGTGACGGCCACAATGGACCGGTGACAGACGCATTGCGGTTCGAGCGCGGTCCGGACGGCACCGACGTGAACGAGGACGCGCGTGGCGCGGTGCTGCACTGTGCGAACACACCGGAGGACCTGCCGTTGCTGAGGTTCCTGGTGGAGCAGGAAACCCTCTGCCGCGCGCACTCCCGGGGAGGACTGGGGGACCAGGCCGCGCTGGCCGGGTTCCTGCTGGCCGAGCACCGGCGGCCGGAGGACGTGTGGCGGCACTTCGCGCTCAAGCGCTCCAACTTCGACGCGGGCTGCGCCTACGACGTCGAACACCTCGTGGCGGGAGGGGTCGACGCCACGAAGCGGTACGTCGAGGCGAGTGACCACCCGGACCGCGACGACGTGCTGGCGATGATCGGCGGCTTCGAGGACGAGGACGACGTCGAGGAGTGGTTCGAGCACCGGCGCGCGTACTTCGCCGAATAGAGGAACCGCCCCCGAGGCGGAAGCACCGGGGGCGGTTCGTTCAGCGGTGGAGCGCTCAGACGTCGAGCGTCCAGTTGTTCAGCGTGCCGGTGTCGAGGAACGCCGCGTCACGCACGCGCAGCGTCCAGGTGCCGTTCGCCGCCTCCGAGGAGAGGTTGCGGGTGTAGGTCTCGTTGATGTTGTCGGCCGAGCCGCCGGTCCGGTTGTGCAGGTTGTAGACCGAGCCGTCGGGCGCGACGAGGTCGACCACGAGGTCGCCCTTGTAGGTGTGGGTGATCGAGACCTTGATCGACGCCGTGGCCGACGCGGCGCCCGCGCAGCCGGAGACGACGATCGTGCTGGTCACGGTGGACAGGTCACCGATGGCGACCGGGGTCGAGTTGGTGCGGGCGTCACAGCTGCCGCCGACCGCGTTGACGACCCAGGAGAACGTGGCCGTGCCGGTCTTGCTGGCAGCGTCGGTCACGGTCGCGGTCACCGTGGAGGTGCCCGCCGTGGTCGGGGTGCCGGAGATCGCGCCGGACGCGTTCGCCGACAGGCCGGCCGGGAGACCGCTCACGGACCAGGTGTACGGCGCGGTGCCGCCCGAGGCCGAGAGCTGCAACGACGCGGCGGTGCCGACCGTGGAGGTCTGCGTGCTGGGGTTCGTCACCGAGGGGTTGCCCGGCTGCGGGTCGCCGCCGAACAGGGTGTAGAGCAGCTTGTTCGGCGTGTTGGCGCCGACGTTGGTGATCTTGTTCGGCGTGGAGGCGGCGTTGAGGCCGTTCCACACGGCGGCGGGGGAGTCGGTCGGGTGCGTGGCGAGCCACAGGGCCGCGGCGCCCGCGACGTGCGGGGTGGCCATCGACGTGCCGGAGATGTTGTTCGTGGCGGTGTCGTTGGTGTTCCACGCCGACACGATGTTCGAGCCCGGAGCGTAGATGTCCGTGCAGGAGCCGTAGTTCGAGAACGACGAACGCGCGTCGGTGTTCGTCGAGGAGTTGACCGTGATCGCCTCGGTGACGCGTGCAGGCGAGGTGCTGCAGGCGTCCGTGTTCGAGTTGCCCGACGCGATCGCGTAGGTCACGCCCGACGCGATGGACCGGCGCACGGCCGCGTCCAGGGTCGCGTCCGCGCCACCTCCGAGCGACATGTTGGCGACGGCGGGCTTGACCGCGTTCGCCGTCACCCAGTCGATGCCGCCGACGACACCGGCGGTCGTGCCGGAACCGGAGCAGTTCAGGACCTTGACGGCGACGACCTTGGCCGCCTTGGCCAGGCCGTACTGCGAGCCCGCGATGGTGCCGGCGACGTGCGTGCCGTGACCGTTGCAGTCGGTGTTGTTGCCGTCACCGGAGGTGTTGGTGCCCCACGTCGCGCGGCCGCCGAACGTGGTGTGCGTGGTGCGCACGCCGGTGTCGATGACGTACGCGGTGACGTTGGACGCCGTGGTGTCGTACTGGTAGCTGTTGCTCAGCGGCAGGTCGCGCTGGTCGACGCGGTCCTGGCCCCAGGACGGCGGGTTCTGCTGGACGTCGAGCGCGTGCAACTCGGCGTCCTGCTGGACGAACGCGACGTTCGGGTCCGCGGCGAGGCGGGCGGCCTGCTTGGCCGTCATCTTCACCGAGAAGCCGTTCAGCGCGTGCTGCCAGACCTGACCGACCTGGCCGCCGTACTTCGACGCGAGGCCCGGAGCGGCGGCCCTCGACGCCGTGCCGGACTTCAACGAGACGATGTAGCTGTCCTTCACGACATCGACGCGGTCGGCGCCGAGAATCGTCCCCACGTTTTCTTGAGCGGAAGCGGCTGGAACCACAGCGGCGGCCAGACACAGCGCGGCAGCGGCCGTGAGTCCCGCACCCAAGACTCTTCGCATGGCAGGGTTTCTCCCTCGTGCAGGGAACAGGGTGACCAGCACGCTAGCCCTAAACCGCAGGTCAGAGGGATACGCCGTCGAGTGCGAACTGTTGACAGATTTGACATTTCGTGGCAGGGCGAATGGTCGCTCTGCGTCACGGAAATAGGCTGAGAGAACGCATTTGCTTTCCCTATATCAACTCGGACGCCGCGAGGTCCACCCCTCGATCGACCCTACCGTCCGGTAGACATGCCAAAGTAGCGTCCCCCAGACGGAGGAACGAACTGATCGGGCAGTTCGCCGCCTGGGGACGCCATGCATCCGGTGTCGTACAGGCTGTGTTGCAGCACAGCTGATCTCCCTATCGCGGTTGCCCGGTCCGGCGTTACACCGGCCCTGCACAAACCGAAGATCAAGGAGAAATGCCTATGAAGCGCATGGCTGTCGCAGCTGTGGCCGTGTTGGCAGGCGCTCTCGCGACCACGGCATCCCCTGCCGCCGTCGCCGCTGAGGGACCGTCCGCCGACCTGCTCGCCGCGATGCAGCGCGACCTGGGACTCGACGCCACGCAGGCGGCGGAACGGCTGCGCCAGGAGAGCGCGGCCGCGGTCCTGCAGCGTGTCGCGGAAGGTTTCGCCGGGGACAGCTTCGGAGGCGCGTGGTTCGACGCGGCCACCGGCAAGCTCGTCGTGGGCGTGACCGACGCGACCAAGACCGAACGGCTCCGCCAGCTCGGCGCCGAGCCCCGCACGGTCGCGCACAAGGCCGATGACCTGGAGGCGGCCAAGACGAAGCTCGACGCGTCGCAGGCTCCCGCCGAGGTCACCGGCTGGTTCGTCGACACGAAGGCCAACGCCGTCACCATCACCGTGAAGCGCGGCCAGTCCGACGCCGCGAAGCCGCTGGTGGAGAAGGCGGGCGCGGTCGCGAAGGTCGTCGAGACCGACGAGGCCCCGCGGTTGTTCAAGGACACCCGCGGCGGCGACGCGTACTACATCAACAACGCCGGACGCTGCTCGGTCGGCTTCGCGGTCGAGGGCGGCTTCGTCTCGGCCGGCCACTGCGGGTCGCCCGGCGACACGGTGACCGGCGTCGACAAGACGGCGATGGGTGAGTTCGACAAGTCGTCCTTCCCCGGCAACGACTACTCGTTCGTGAAGACCAACTCGTCGTGGACCTCCACGCCGAAGGTCAACCACTACGGTGGCGAGGACGTCGTGGTCTCGGGTCACACCGAGTCCGCCGTGGGCGCGTCGATCTGCCGTTCCGGCTCGACCACGGGCTGGCACTGCGGCGAGGTCCAGGCGAAGAGCCAGACCGTGAACTACCAGGAGGGCTCCGTCAGCGGCCTCACGCGCACGAACGTGTGCGCGGAGCCCGGTGACTCGGGTGGCTCGTGGGTCAGCGGCACGCAGGCGCAGGGCGTCACCTCGGGTGGCTCCGGCGACTGCACCAGCGGCGGCACGACCTACTACCAGCCGGTCAACGAGATCCTGGAGGCCTACGGCCTGACTCTCACCACCGGCTGATCACCTGGGCCGACAGGCCGTGACCAGCAGTGACACCTGAGTGCCCGGCACGTTCGCGTGCCGGGCACTCGTCATGTGCTCGGCACGCACGGCCACGAAGTACCGCTCCGACGCGAGCGATCTCAAATCACGCGCGATAGCAGGCCCACTGAGCGGGACCCTGGTGACTAGCCCTGACGCTCTTCCATCCACTTTTCGCGGTGCACGCGCCAGCGGTCGAGCATCGTGCCGAGCTCGGCGTGCGCGAACCGGAAGAACTCGCGGGTCTCGTCGAGCCGCAGCCCCGCGTCGGTGTCCGCGCCGAGCGCCTTGACGCCCTCGGTGAGCACCTCGTCGATCATCACCAGCATCTGGTCCTTGCGGAACGTCGCCTCGAACCAGACGTTGTCGCGCATCCGGTACACGTCGCGGCGGGACCCCGGCTCGCGTTCGCGGCTGACGATCTGGACGGTGGTCAGGTAGCGCACCGCGCCCGACACCGCCGCCGGGGAGATCTGCAGCAGGTCGGCGATCTCGGCCGCGGTGAGCCGTCCCGAATCCGTCGTCAGCAGCGCCGCGAGGATGCGAGCCGGCATGCGGGGCACGCCGGTGTCCGCCAGAATCCCGCCGAACCGTTCGACGAACTGGCTCACCGCCTGCGTGTCACGCTCCGTAGTACTCGTCACGGCGGCATCATCCCCTTTCGTCAGCCGATCGGGCAAAATTTACGCGCTTCACGAAGTTGTGAAAGAAGTGTAGCTTACGGGGCATGACATCCGCGATATCCGTGTCGGGCCTGGTGAAGACCTTCGGCCCGACGCGTGCACTGGACGACCTGAACCTGGACGTCCAGACCGGTGAGGTGCACGGCTTCCTCGGCCCCAACGGCGCCGGCAAGTCGACGACGATCCGGATCCTCCTCGGCCTGCTGCGTGCCGACTCCGGCACCGCGCGGCTGCTCGGCGGCGACCCGTGGAAGGACACCGCAGCCCTCCACCGCCGCCTCGCCTACGTCCCCGGCGACGTGAACCTCTGGCCCAACCTGACCGGTGGCGAGGTCATCGACCTGCTCGGACGGCTCCGCGGCGGCCTCAACAAGGCCCGCCGCGCCGAGCTCCTGGAGCGGTTCGAGCTGGACCCGCGCAAGAAGGGCCGCACCTACTCCAAGGGCAACCGGCAGAAGGTCGCCCTCGTCGCCGCGCTGTCGAGCGACGTCGAACTGCTCATCCTCGACGAGCCGACCTCGGGCCTCGACCCGTTGATGGAGGCCGTCTTCCAGGATTGCATCAACGACGAACGCGAGCGCGGCCGCACCGTGCTGCTCTCCAGCCACATCCTCGCCGAGGTCGAAGCCCTCTGCGACCGGGTGTCGATCATCCGCAACGGCCACATCGTCGAGACCGGCACCCTCTCCGACCTGCGGCACCTCACCCGCACGTCGATCTCCGCCGAGCTGGCCGGCCCACCGAACGGCCTCGCGAACCTCAAGGGCGTGCACGACCTCGTCGCCGAGGGCAACCGGGTCAGGTTCGAGGTCGACTCGGACGAGCTCGACCCCGTGCTCAAGCAGCTCGTGTCCACGGGCGTGCGCACGCTGACCTCGCAGCCGCCGACCCTCGAGGAGCTGTTCCTGCGGCACTACGAGGACGCGAAATGATCGGCACCTGGCACCTCGTCCGGCTGGCGCTGCGCCGCGACCGGATTCTCCTGCCGATCTGGGTGCTCTTCCTGGTCGGCGTGACCTACTCGACGACGACCGCGCTCGAGGAGCTGTACGGCACGCAGCAGTCGCGCGACCTGCTCGGCGTGACCGCGAACGCCAACTCGGCGTTCCTCGCGATGCTCGGCCCTTTGCACGACTGGTCGTCGCTCGGCGGCCTGGTCGTGTGGCGCTGGGGCGTCTTCTCCGGCCTGTTCATCGCGATCATGGCCATGCTGGTCGTCACGCGGCACACGCGCGCAGAAGAAGAAGCGGGCCGTACCGAACTCATCGCCGCCACGGTCGTGGGACGGCACGCGCCGCTCGCCGCCGCCGTGATCGTTGCGGGCGGCACGAGCCTGCTGATCGGCCTGCTCCAGGCGCTGGCGTTGATCGGCAAGGACCTGGACCCGGAGGGTGCGTTCGCGTTCGGCCTGTCGACGGCTTCGGTAGGCCTGGTCTTCACCGGCGTCAGCGCGTTCACGGCCCAGCTCTCGGAGAACTCCCGCGTGTCGAACGCGATCGCGGGTGGGTTCCTCGGCGTGATCTACCTGTTCCGCGCTGCGGGCGACGCGGCGGGGGAGTCCGGTCCGCAGTGGCTGACCTGGCTCTCGCCGATCGGCTGGACCGAGCACGTCCGGTCGTTCGCCGACAACAGGTTCTGGGTGCTGCTGCTTCCGCTCGTGGCGTTCGGTGCGCTCGTGGGCGTGTCCGCGTACATCGTGACGCGCCGGGACGTGGGCCTCGGTCTGCTGGCCGCCCGCCTCGGACCACCGGAAGGCACCATCGGCACGCCGTTCGGGCTGGCCTGGCGGTTGCAGAAGGGCTCGCTGATCGGCTGGTCCATCGCGTTGTTCGCGGTCGGCGTGATCTACGGCAGCGTCGCGCAGGCGGTCGGGCAGATGGTGCAGGACAACCCGACGCTCGGCCAGATCGTCAGCAAGATCGGCGGCGCCGACGCGATGGTGGACGCGTTCTTCGCGACGGTGACGCAGTTGCTCGGCCTGATCACGTCCATCTACCTGGTGCAGGCGATCCTGCGGCTGCGGTCGGAGGAGACGTCGTTCCGCGCGGAGCCGATCCTCGCCACGCCGGTGTCGCGCTGGGGCTGGGTCGCGTCGCACGCGGTGTTCGCCCTGGTCGGCGGCGCGGTCGTGCTGGCGGCGTCCGGACTGGGCCTCGGCCTGGTCTACGGCCTGCAGATCGACGACGTGGGCACGGTCCTGCCGAAGATGCTCGGCGCGGCACTGGTCCAGCTGCCCGCGGCCTGGGTGATCGCGGGCGTGGCGCTGGTCCTGTTCGGACTGTTCCCGCAGCTCACGGGCGTGAGCTGGGCGGCGGTGTCGGTGGCGCTGGTGCTCACGCTGCTCGGCCCGACGTTGTCGCTCGACCAGTGGATGATCGACGTCTCGCCGTTCACGCACGTCCCGAAGTACCCGGAGATCACCTTCGGGCCGCTCGCCTGGCTCACGCTGGTCGCGGTGGCGCTTCTGGCGGCGGGGTTCGCCGGGTTCCGCCGGCGCGACGTGACCACGTGATGATCGCCGGGATGGTGAGCAGCAGGCCCGCCGGCACCAGGAAGGCCGGCAGCGGGTGGGACTGGTAGAGCGGGACGAACGCCAACGGGGCCGTGGCCGCGCCCATGAAGCGCAGTGACTGCACGACGCTGACGCTGCCGCCCCTGTTGGCGTTCTCGCTCTGCAACACCAACGCGTTGATGCTCACCAAAACGCCCTGAGCAGCAGCACCGGTCAACGCCCAGCACAGCACCACCATGGCGGCCAACGGTGCCGTGCCGACACCGGCGACCATGGCCGCGCCGAGCGTGGCACCGAGGATCCCCGTGGTGGCGGCACCGAACCTGTCGATCGCCTTGCCGACGTACCGCGCGGTCAGGAACCCGACGACGCCGAAGCCGGTCAGCAGCACACCGCGCTGGCCCGCGCTCAGCCCGAAGACGTCGTCCAGCCGGAACGCGACGAGGAACGACAGCCCGCCGAGACAGCCCCAGCCGATGAACCCGACCAGCGCGGGCCACAACGTGCTCGGCACGAACGCGCTGCGCAGGCTCGCGTTGCGCTCGGGTTCGGCGTCGGTCTGCGGCACGCCCAGGATCGCGAGCCCGACGGCCACGACGGCGATCACCACGAACGCCAGCCGCCAGTCGATCTCGGCGGTCAGGCCGCCGACCAGCGGGGCCGAGGTCTGCCCGGCCGCCTGCATCGACCCGAACAGCCCGAGTGCGCGCCCGAGCTTCTCCTTCGGCGTCGAGGCGGCGATCACCGCGAGCAGCACCGGGGTGGTGAACGAGTTCGCCGCGCCCTGCAACGCCCGTGAGGCCAGCAGCACCTCGAACGTCCACGAGCACGCGGCGAGCACGGACGTGACGGCGTAGGCCAGGTAAGCGATCCGGACTGTCCGTTGTGGACCCCAGCGTTGCGCGAGCGTCCCGGAGGCCAGCATCAGCACCGCGAACGGCACCAGGTAGTACGTCAGCGTCGCCGCGGCCGAGCCCGGTGACCGGCCGAAGTCGGCCCCGATCTCGGGCAGGATCGACGTGGTGACGGCGCCGCCGAACGGCCCGATCAATGCGCCCGCGTACAACCCGGCGCGTGCCAACCGTCCCACAGACACCTCCGCCGCTCACCCTATTGCGGTGAGCGGCGGAGAGTGCCGAAAAGTGGTTGTTGTCGCTAAGTTTTCAACCGCCGAGCTTGGCGGTGAACCCCTGGGTCTGCTCCTGCACCCCGGTGAGGTTGCCCTGGAACGACTCCCTGACGTCGCTCACGGTCGTGTGCGGACCGTTCTCCCCGAGGGAGTCTACGGAGGAGATGGGAGCAGCACTGGCGGGAGACACGGCCAACAGCACGCCG
Organism: Lentzea sp. NPDC058450; assembly: GCF_042721395.1. NCBI lineage: Bacteria > Bacillati > Actinomycetota > Actinomycetes > Pseudonocardiales > Pseudonocardiaceae > Lentzea > Lentzea sp. NPDC058450. The sequence continues at coordinate 75,007 of NZ_JBHXLO010000015.1, read as the reverse complement.
CCGCCCGCAGCGAGACCGACAGCGATCTTGCGCACGAGGGACACGGTGGTTCCTGTCTGGGAGGTGGATCTTGTACCCATTCCTCGGCAGCTGGAAACCCGGACTCGATCACTCGGAAGCGTGAAAAAGCCGTCCCGGCCCAAATGACCGGAACGGCTCCTGACCTGCGTTGAGAGACCTACTGGCGCGGGCCGGTCGACGGCCAGCCGGGGCCACGGCCGCGGCGGCGCAGGTAGCGCTCGAACTCCGCGGCGATGTCGTCGCCGGACGCCTCGGTGATCTGCATGGCCGCGTCACCGCGCTCTTCCAGCGCCCGGACGTAGTTGCGCACGTCCTCGTCCTCGTCCGCCATCTCGGAGACCGTGCGCTCCCACTCCTCGGCCTGCTCCGGCAGCGCGCCGAGCGGGACCTCGATGTCGAGGACCTCCTCGACCCGGTGCAGCAGAGCGAGCGTGGCCTTGGGGGAGGGCGGCTGCGAGACGTAGTGCGGCACGGCGGCCCAGAACGAGATCGCCGGGATGCCGGCCTGCACGCACGCGTCCTGGAAGACGCCGACGATGCCGGTCGGGCCCTCGTACTTCGAGTGCTCCAGACCGAACTTCTCGGCCGCGTCCGCGTCGTAGGCCGTGCCGGTGACCGGGACCGGGCGGGTGTGGGGCGTGTCCATGAGCAACGCGCCCAGCGTCACCACCGTCGTCACCCCGAGCGCGTCGATGTGGCCCAGCAGTTCGGCGGCGAACTTGCGCCACCGCATGTTCGGCTCGATCCCGTGCACGAGGATCACGTCCACGTCGGAACCGGGCGGGCGGCACACCGACAGCCGCGTCGTCGGCCAGTCGACCCTGCGCGTGACGCCGTCCACCAGGCGCACGGACGGGCGCGTCACCTGGAAGTCGTAGTAGTCGTCCGGGTCGATCTCGGCGAGCGGGGTGGCGTCCCAGGTGAGTTGGAGGTGCTCGATCGCGGTGCTGGCGGCATCGCCTGCGTCGTTCCAGCCTTCGAACGCACAGACCATGATCGGAGCCGTGAGCGGGATGCGCGGGTTCGAGGGGGTCGGGGATTCCTGGGACGGATCGTTCACGGCGCCAGACTACGGGTTCCGGGAGTCAACTCATCGTAGGCTTGGCCCATGGGTGATCGCGGAGCGTCGCCGTTGCCGGAAGCCCTGGTCAACCGCGTTGTTGTCGCCGACGGCGCGATGGAGCCACGCTTCGGGCCGCCGGCCTCTCGCCGGACGACCTCCGCGGTCTCGAAGGCCGCGACGAGATCTTGAACGTGACGCGCCCCGACGTCGGTGTGAATTTCGCGAACCTGGACGAGTACGACATTGCGGACGAGTTCGGGGTCGCGCCCAAAGTCGTTGCGGTGGAAGAAGAAGCCGTTCAAGGGCGCTCGGACGTGGCTCAGGACGACCCGATTCCGGCGCCGCTTTCCGCGCCAGGGAAGGGATCGGCAGCTCCGCCTCGGCTTCCGTCTTGCCACCGGGTTCGGCGAGAACGCGTATCGTGAGCAGCTGGAAGTCCACGGACTGGGGGTCCAGCTCATCGAAGCGCTGGCCTCGTAGTGGCACAAGCGGGTCCGCGAGGAGCTCCTGGAGCCCGGCCCCATCGGGGTCTCGCCGTCCGCGGAACTCCAGCTCCACCCGGAACAGTCCACCGACGCCTTCGTGGCGCACCACCCGGAGGCGAAGTACTTCGATGTCTGACCTGCACGCAGTCCTGTGGGACATGGACGGGACGCTGCTGGACTCCGAGAAGCTGTGGGACATCCCGCTCTACGAGTACGCGGAGAAGCTCGGCGGCACCCTGTCGCTGGAGACCCGCGAACGCATGGTCGGCACCAACGTGCCCACGACGATGCGCCTGCTCTTCGCCGACGTCGGCATCGAGCCGACGGACGCCGACCTCGTGGACGGCGGCGCGTGGATCCTCCGCCGCACCGAGGAGGTCTTCCGCGCCGGGCTGCCGTGGCGGCCGGGCGCCCAGGAGGCGCTGCGTGCCGTGCGCGCGTCGGGCGTGCCGATGGCGCTGGTGACGTCGACCGAACGCCCGCTGACCGAGGTCGCGCTGGACACGATCGGCCGCGACCTGTTCGACGTGACGGTGTGCGGCGACGAGGTCGACGGCCTCAACAAGCCGCTGCCCGAGCCGTACCTGAAGGCGGCGCGGCTGCTGGGCGTGGACGCGCCGCGGTGCGTGGCGATCGAGGACTCGCCGACCGGGGTGGCGGCGGCGGTCGCGGCCGGGTGCACCGTGCTGGTGGTGCCGTGCGACGTCGAGGTGCCCGCGGGGGAGCGGCGGATCTTCCGCGACTCGCTCGTCGGGGTCGACGTCGAGGTGCTGCGGGCGCTCTAGAACCGGTGTCCTGGGCGGGGTGGGCGCGGGGGGGGCCCCCCCCGCCCCCAAACGCGCCACGGGGCGA
>NZ_JBHXLO010000015.1:0-72576 GCF_042721395.1 Lentzea sp. NPDC058450 | reverse complement strand
GGTTTTCGGTTTTGGGTGGGGGGGCCCATTACACGGGGGGCGGGGGGGGGGGGGGCGGGGGGGGCGCCCACCCCTGCACCATCAGGCGACAGCGGCCTTCTGCGCGGCCTTGGCCTTGCGCGCGGCCGGGTCGATCAGCAGGCCGAACACCACGCCGATGCCGACGTAGAGCGTGGCCAGCTGGGCGAGCGAGCTGAGGCGGAACTGCCACAGCACGTTCACCGGCATGTCCGCGGGGATCGTGTCCGGCGGGGCCGGGAACGCGAGCAGCACCACGGCCGTGGCCGCGACGACCGCGAGCAGCACCGCCGTCGTGCGCACGGGCTGGGACTGCGCGCGCAGCTGCTCGGCGAGCCAGCTCGCGCCCCACACGATCAGCAGGCCGGCCACCACCACGCCGAGGTAGAGCGCGGTGCGGTAGTTCACCGTCTCCGGGTCGCCCACGGCGGGCGGGTTGGCCGGGTACTTGATCCACGGCAGCAGTGCCACGGCGCCGAAGACCGCGGCACCGAAGGCGAAGCTGCGGCTGAACGGCGTGCGGTCGGTGAACCAGCGCTTCGACAGCGCGTAGGCCGTGGCGAACACCAGGCCGACCGCGATGCCGACGATCACCACGCCGAGCATGCCGCCCACGACCTGGGCGCCGCGGCTGACGAGTTCCTCCTCGCCGCCGTGGGAGTGGCCGGCCTCTTCGCCGGCGGGTGCGCGAGCCTCCTCGACCGCGAGCGCGGCCCGGATCGGGATCTCGGTCACCAGCAACTGCACCAGTGCGGAGGCGACACCGGCGATGGCGCCGGCCGCTGCTCCGCGTAGTGCGATGGACTTGTACGTCGTCGTCATCTGCGTGGATCTAGTGGCAGGGGACGCCGAGGGCGTGACGGCCGTCGTGGAAGAACTCGTGCAGCAACTCGGAACCCGCGCCGAGCGCGAGGCCGTTCTCCTGCAGGACCAGGTACGTGACGATCAGGCCGAGCAGTGAGACGGCGAAGGCCCATTTGGGCACGCGGACGGCGGACAGGCTTGCTGCGGGGCTCGTCATGACGGGCTCCTCCATACCTCGTGGAAGGTCAACTCTCCTAGCGGCGCCGCAGCCGGTCTCCTGACTCCCGGATCAACGCTGCCCCCGCGTCTTCCCAGTCCCGGCGGGGACCAGTGACGTGCTCGGCGGGGATCGCTTCCCGGTCACAGTGGCGAGGACCGCGCCGGATTCACACCGGCTTCCCGTCACTGCGGCGCGTGCACCGTAAGTTGAGCCGGCGGTTAAGCACAACCGGCCATAAGAGTTGTTGCGTTCCTCACTTCACGAGTGGACAGTCACCACACTTCCCACCTGCGGCAACGCGGTAGTAGAGACAACACGACCGGCGCCGGAACCCGAGCTCGCCGGGAAAGGACAGAAATTCTCCCGCCTGTTCGAACGGCGGTGCGCTCATGAGCCGTTCGCCCCGTTCTTCCGCTTCCTCCGCGGTGAGCATGTGTGCGCGCACGACCATTTTGAGCGCGCCCGCGACGTTCGACATCGCGTTGCCCCACAACAACCCGCTCGCCACCGGCGTCACCGCCTGGATCGCCGCCACGACCGGTTCGAGCGCCGCGGCGGCCGGCGGGCCCAGTCTCGGTGCGTCGATGCGGACGCTCAGGCCGTTCTGCGGGTGGTGCTGCCACCAGAGGTTCTCCGGCCGGACGTCGATCGGGAGGTTCGCGGCCGTGAGCGGGCTGAGCAACCGGGCCGTGTAACTGAGGAAGAACAGGCTCGCCGCGACCCTCGGCTCCTCGGCGCGGTAGCGGACCGCGATGGCGTCGATGGTGGTCTTGAGCGCGGGACCGTCGAGCAGCGCCGTTCCCGGCAGCCACGACTCGTCCGGACGGCCCACGTCGAGGGCGAAGAACGGGTTGATCCCGCGCACCCGGCGCAGCGCTTCGAGAACCTCGGCGAACTCAGACACGGAAGTTCACGCTACGGGGTGGAATCTTCCCGGAAGGTGGGAGAGGGCCCGAATCGGGGCGATTTCAATCGGCTGGCTTGGCGCTGTGAGGACGGCGTACCGCTGCCGGGCCTACCCGGACCCCGATCAGATCGCGATGCTCAACCGCACGTTTGGCTGCGTGCGCCTGGCGTGGAACAAGACTCTTGCCGAGAGGTCGACTCGCTACCGCACCGAGGGCAAGAGCACCTCGTACCGGGAGACCGATGCCGCGCTGACTGCTTGGAAGCGCAGCGACGACTTGTCCTTCTTGTCGGAAGTGTCCTGCGTGCCTCTTCAGCAGACGCTTCGCCACCAGTACACGGCCTGTCGGAACTTCTTCGCCGGGCGCGCGAAGTTCCCGCGCTTCAAGTCGCGCAACGGTCGGCAGTCGGCGCACTTCACCCGGTCCGCGTTCCGCATGCGCGCCGGGGAGCTGCACCTGGCCAAGACAACGGGTCCGATGCGTTTCGTGTGGTCGTTCGATCGAGTGAATTTGAGCGGACTCGCACCCACCATGATCGTGGTCGCACGAGAAGCCGATCAGCGTTGGTACGTCACGTTCACAGTGGACACCAGTGATCCCGAACCGCTGCCGGTCACCGGTCACATGATCGGCCTGGACCTCGGCGTCAAGGACTTCATCGTCACGAGCGACGGTCAGCGAATCGCCAATCCCCGGTGTCTGGAACGCAAGGCGCGCAACCTCGCTCGTCACCAGCGGCGTCTGGCCAGGACGCAGCGAGGCTCCAACAATCGCGTCAAAGCAAAGCGAAGAGTTGCTGTCGCGCATCGCAAGGTCGGCAACGCTCGCCGCGATTTCTTGCACCGCACCAGCAGTCGCATCGTCCGCAGCGCTGATTTCATCGCGATCGAGGATCTCGCTGTCGCGAACATGGTTCGGAGCAGGCGGATGGCCCGTGCGATCAGCGACGTGGCGTGGGGTGAGTTCCGGGCGATGCTGGAGTACAAGGCGCATCGCGCAGGGCGGACGCTCGTGGTCGTCGATCGCTGGTACCCGAGCAGCAAGACCTGTTCAGCCTGTGGACATCTGCTGGCCGAGTTGGGTCTGTCCATTCGGCACTGGACGTGTCCGATCTGCCGCACCCGGCACGACCGGGACCTGAACGCGGCGAAGAACATCCTTGCGGCTGGTCGAGCCGTAGCCCGAGGCGACTCGGGCGATGCCTGTGGAGCTGATGTGAGACGGCGAGGGCCCGCCCTTCCGCGGTCGGCGGAGAAGCAGGAATCCTGTGTCGTGAGACACACCTGAATGGTGTCCGACGTGAGTCGGGCGGGGCTCCTCAGTTGCAGCTGGGGAGAAAGTCAAGTCCACGGCCTGGGACAGATGCGACCGCGGTGTGGACGGGGGTCCGCGGGATGGGAGGATGTCGTGCCGTGAAGACCTTCGATTCCCTGTTCGCTGAACTGACCGAACGAGCCGCCACCAAGCCGGAGGGTTCCGGCACCGTCGCAGCGCTTGAGGCCGGGGTCCATGCGCAGGGCAAGAAGGTCCTGGAGGAGGCCGGCGAGGTCTGGATCGCCGCCGAGTACGAGTCCGACGAGAAGCTCTCCGAAGAGATCTCGCAGCTGCTCTACCGCCTCCAGGTGCTCATGCTGGGCCGTGGGCTCACCCTCGAAGACGTCTACAAGTACCTCTGAAAGAGACTTCCACATGCTGCGCGTAGCAGTCCCGAACAAGGGCGCGCTCGCTGAACGCGCCTCCGCCATGCTCACCGAGGCCGGCTACCGGCAGCGGCACGAGCCGCGTGACCTGACCGTGCTCGACAACAACAACGACGTCGAGTTCTTCTTCCTGCGCCCCAAGGACATCGCGATCTACGTGGCGTCCGGTGACCTCGACCTCGGCATCACCGGCCGGGACCTGGCCGCCGACTCGGGCGCCGACGACAACGGCTCCTCCGTCGAGGAGTTGCTGGCGCTGGGCTTCGGCTCGTCGACCTTCCGGTACGCGGGGCCTCGCGGCACCGACTGGAAGGTCTCCGACCTGGAGGGCAAGCGCCTCGCCACGGCGTACCCGAAGCTCGTGGGCCGCGACCTCAAGGCCCGCGGCATCACCGCGAAGGTGATCCGCCTCGACGGCGCCGTGGAGATCTCGATCCAGCTCGGCGTGGCCGACCTGATCGCCGACGTGGTGGGCTCCGGCCGCACGCTGCGCCAGCACGACCTGGTGCCGTTCGGCGAGCCGATCTGCGAGTCCGAGGCCGTGCTGATCCACCGCAACGGCTCCGAGCTCACGGCGGCGAAGAAGCAGCTCACCGCCCGTCTGCAGGGTGTCGTGTTCGCGCAGCAGTACCTGATGCTCGACTACGACTGCCCGCGCTCGATCCTGGACGACGCCATCGCGCTGACGCCGGGCCTCGAGTCGCCGACGGTCGCGCCGCTGGCCAACCCGGACTGGGCGGCCGTGCGGGCGATGGTGTCGCGCAAGGAAGCGAACAACGTGATGGACGCGCTCGCGGCGATCGGTGCCAAGGCCGTGCTGGCCTCGGACATCAGGTTCTGCCGCCTGTGATCACGGAGCACGCCCTGCTCGACGTCCTGCCGGGTGCCGAGCAGGACTTCGAGTGGGCGTTCGGCGAGGCGCGGGAGCTGATCTCCGCCTCGCCGGGCTTCCGCGGTCTCGAACTGCTGCGCTGCCTGGAGACGCCGGCGCGGTACCTGCTGCTCGTGCGGTGGGACTCGGTCGAGGACCACACGGTGGGGTTCCGGCAGGGGCCGACCTATGCGCGGTGGTCGGAGCTGCTGCACCGCTTCTACTCGCCGTTCCCCGTGGTGTCGCACTACGAGAGCGCCCTGAGCACCTCGTCGTCCGTGGTCTGATCGAAGCTGTCGTACCAGCGGCTCACGGCCTGGAAGTGCCTCGGCGTGAGGAGGGCGACCACCGGCGTCCGGAACGTCTCGACCGCGTCCCTCGCGGCCACCGGGACGGCCAGGGTGACGCTGCCCGGGCCGTGACCCGCGATGTGGTGGAGCGCCGCTCTGGCGGTGACACCGGTCGCCAGGCCGTCGTCGACCAGGATGACGTCGCGGCCAGCGATGGTCAGCGGTCTGTCGCCGCGGTAGAGCGCCGTTCTTCTTCTGGCTTCTTCGCGTTCCTCGTCGGCCTTGTGACCCAGTTGTTCCTCGGTGAGGTTCAGGGCCCGGAGCACTCTGGGGTCGTAGATCGGCTCGCTGTCGGCCGTGACGGCGCCGACGCCGTACTCGGGGTGGCCCGGCGCGCCGATCTTGCGGGCGACGACGACGTCCAGTTCGGCGTTCAGGTGGGTCGCGATCTCCTTGGCGACTGGGACGCCGCCTCTCGGGAGGCCGAGGACGAGCGGGTCGTGCCAGGGCTGTTCGGCGAGTCGCGCGGCGAGGGCGCGGCCCGCTTCCTGCCGGTTCGCGAACCTCTTCACAGTCCCGCTGACGCTACGCCCTCTCGCGGTCACTCGAACAGGCCGATGACGTCCGTGGTCATCGAGATGAAACCCGCGCTCGTGGCGACGACGGTGAGCCAGAACAGGACGGTGGCCCGCCCCGGCTCGGCGATGCTCACCGCGGCCGTCCTCGCCGGGGCAGCGGCGGCGCGGACGCGTTCGTGCCGGCCGAAGTGGGCGCGGAACTTGATCCACGTGTGGCCGGCCTGGCTGCACCCGAACAGCACGCCGTTGGCGCCGTTGCGGCACGACAGGCCTTGTCTTGTTGTCACCGCACACTTGACGGGAAACCGTGCGGCGACGATCCAGCACAGCGCGGCGACACCGAACACCGCGGCACGCCAGTAGTTCTCGCGGTTGAGCGCGACGACGCAGAAGACCGCGAAGACCCCGATGAAGACCAGGTACGACGTGGCTCTCTTCCTGCGGTTCTTCCTCGCCATGTGTCCTCCCCGCTCCCCACCCTCGCTGTCCGCGCGAGTGCGGCGGTAGAACCCGGCCGAGGGATGGTTGATCGCGGGGTGTCGTGGCTTTGTGGACGGTGGTGACGCTGCGACTCCCGTTGCGTCCTGTGAGGTACCCGCACGCCTGGATCTGTTGACGTGGAATGGTTCTGCTCCGGTCGAGTGAATTCCGCCGACTGGTTGCGCCGATCTTCCGTCTGGCGGCCCCGAGGACATGGCTCGGACGAACTCGACATCGCGTTCGAGCCTGACTCGGAGCGGATGACAGGGGAAGCCGGTCGGCGCTGTTCCGGTTCGCGGTGAGCGTCGGACCGCGTGACCTGGTCAGCGTTGTCGGGCACACCGCCGGGTGCGGGTGCGGCGGATCCCCTCGCCGTGACTCAGCGCTCGCGGACGAACAACGCCTGTGCCGTCGTGCCCACCGGGCCGTCCGCGTCGTGCACCACGCTGGTCGCGAGCCCCACGCCGTCCGGGCCGATGGTGGTGCGCGCGTCCATGCCGACCCACTCGCCGGCCGGGCGGCGGTGCAGGTGGACGGTCAGGTCTGTGTTGATGGCGTACCACTTGCGAATGTCCACACGGGACGATACGCCGCTCGCGGAGTCCACTACGGAGAACAGGCGCTCTTCCGGGCTGGGCTCGAAGCCCTCGACCACGGCTACGCGCGGGCGGGCCCACACCTGGGCGTCGCCCGGCGTGAAGATGCCGCCGGACACGGAGAGCCACTCGACGGCCGCCAGGTAGCCGCCTCCCCAGTGTTCGGGGATCTCCATCGGCACGGCGGAGGAAGGTGGTGGCAGCAAAGGCACTTCGCCTCCCGCTACGGCGGTGGTGTCCGCGGCGACGATGCGCCACGCACGGGCCGTCAGCACTGCACGGCCGTTGTAGGACAGCGATGCTGCCAGCAGTTCCACGGAACGGCCTGGGCGTTCTACCGAGGTGGACACCGTCAGGTCCGCCACCGGGACCGGGCCCAGCACCTCGAACGTGACGCGGGCCAGCGCCGACGACGGGTTGCCGAGGCCGAGCAACGCGCGCACCAGCAACGCCGAGGGCGGGCCCAGGTGCTGGCTGTCCGGGCCCCACGGGCCGACGGTGTGCTCGGTGGCGCGGAACGTGGTGTCGTCCAGCGGCAGGTAGAAGGCCGTCATCGGTCGCGGTCCTGGAGGGTCTCGGTGTCGTCCGGCTCCGGCCAGCCCGGGTAGGGCGGCGGGGTGCCGTCGAACGCCGGGCAGAACGCCTTGTGGTCGCAGTAGTCGCACAGGCGGCTCGGGTTGGGGCGGAAGTCACCGGTCGGGGCGGCGCGCATGATGGCCTGCCAGATGGCGTCCAGCGTGCGTTCGAACCGCGCGAGCTCCGACTCGTCCGGCTGGTAGGCGAGGGCCTGGCGGTCGGCGAGGTACATGAGCCGCAACTGGCGCGGCACGACGCCGCGCAGCTTCCACAGCACCAGGGCGTAGAACTTCATCTGGAACAACGCCTTCGCCTCGCCGATCTCGCGGGGCGCGGCGCCGGTCTTGTAGTCCACGACCCGGATTTCACCCGTCGGGGCGACGTCCACCCGGTCGATGTAGCCGCGCAGCAGCACGCCGGACGGCAGCTCGGACTCGACGAGCAGTTCGCGCGACTCCGGTTCGAGCCGGCGCGGGTCCTCCAGGCCGAAGTAGCCGTCGAGCAGCTTCGTGGCCGACGCGAGCCACTCCGCCTCCTCCTCGCTGCCCTCGGACTCGAAGAGGGTGGCGAACTCCGGGCGCTCGCCCTTCACCCGGTCCCACGCAGGAGAAATCATCTCGCGGGCGCGGTCCGGCACGCGTTCGGCGGCGGGCAGCGCGAACAGGTCCTCGAGCACCGCGTGCACCACCGTGCCGCGCACCTGCGCCTTCGTCGGCCGCTCGGGAAGGCGGTCGACCGCGCGGAACCGGTAGAGCAGCGGGCACTGCTTGAAGTCCCCTGCCCGGGACGGCGACAGCGCGGGCCTGCGCAACGTGGTGCTCATGCTTCGCACGATAGGACAGAGGTCTGACAATTCCGGGAGCGCCCACCGAACCGCGAGATCACACCACCCGCTCTACAGTGCTCCCGTGGCCGCGCGGATCAGCGAACGAGAGGGCGGCCTGCTGCTGTTCCGGGTGGCGGGCATCCCGGTGTTGCTCGCGCCGTCGTGGTGGATCGGCTCGGCGATCGTGGTGGCGTTCTACGCTCCGCTGGTCGACGACCTGGCGCCGGGAACCCCGCCCGGTGTCGGTCTGCTCGTGGCCGCGTTGTTCGCCGTCTTCCTCGGCCTTTCCGTGCTGGCTCACGAGCTCGGCCACTGCGTCGCGGCGCTGAGACTCGGCCTGCCGGTCAGACGGCTCCGGCTCTACCTGCTCGGCGGGCTGTCCGAGATCATGCGCACCCCCGGCAAACCCAGCCACGAGGGTGTGGTCGCGGGCGCCGGGCCGGTGGTGTCCATCGGGCTCGCGGTCGTGTTCGGCATCGGCGGGTTCGCGATGACGTCCGGCGGCGTGTTGTGGCTGCTGGTGGTGCAGATCGCCGGCGCGAACCTCGTCGTGGCCATCTTCAACCTGTTGCCGGGGCTGCCTCTCGACGGCGGCAGGATCGTGCGCGCGGGTGTGTGGGCTGCCACCGGTCAACGAGCGATGGGCACCCGAGTCGCCGTGGTCGGCGGTTTCGCCGTCGCCGCCGCGTTGGTGGTGTGGGCGCTCTACGGCGTCGCCCAGGGTGCCGATGACCGTTGGCTGCGATTCGGCGTGTGCGTGCTCACGGCGTGGGTTGTCGTTGCCGGAGCGCGCAGTGAGCTCGCCAGCGAACGCCGCAGGACGTGGCCCGAGGGGGTCACGCTCAACGACCTGATCCTGCCCGTCTTGCAGCTCCCGGCGGAAAGTCCCGTCGCGGACGCGCTGAGCACGTCGGCGGGGCGGGGCGTGGTGCTGGTGCGGGCCGACGGCGTGGCGGCCGGGCTGCTGGACACCGAACTGGCGCGCAAGCTCGCCGCCGCCAGCCCGTTCGCGCCCGCGGAACAGGCCGCCGAGCCGATCCGGCCGGAGACCGTGCTGCTCGCCGACGAACCCGGCGAGGAGATCGTCGAACGCGTCCAGGGCACGGCCGCGTGGCAGTTCCTCGTCGTCGATCTGGAAGGCCGCCCGGCCGGTGTGCTGCGCAGGGAGGACCTGCGTGCGGCCATTGAGAAGGGCGTTTGACACCATTGCGCGGTGATTAGCGCAAGTGGACCGTTCCAGCCGGGTGACCGGGTACAGCTGACCGACCCCAAGGGCCGGCACTACACGGTCGTTCTCGAACCCGGCAAGGAGTACCACACCCACCGCGGCGCCATCCCGCACGACAAGCTGATCGGCCAGCCCGAGGGCTCCGTCGTCGCGTCGGTGGGCGGCACGAACTTCCTGGCGCTGCGCCCGCTGCTGCCGGACTACGTGCTGTCGATGCCGCGGGGCGCGCAGGTCATCTACCCCAAGGACGCCGCGCAGATCTGCATGTACGGCGACATCTTCCCGGGCGCGCGCGTGCTGGAGGCGGGTGCCGGTTCCGGCGCGCTGTCGTGCTCGCTGCTGCGCGCGGTGGGGGAGAAGGGCAGCGTCCAGTCCTACGAGGTGCGCGACGACCACGCGGTCCACGCCATCCGCAACGTGGAGACGTTCTTCGGCGAACGGCCGGGCAACTGGTCCATCACCGTCGACGACGTGAAGAACCACGAGGGCGAGGTCGACCGGGTCATCCTCGACATGCTCTCGCCGTGGGAGGTCCTGCCCACGATCGCGAAGAACCTCATCCCCGGCGGCGTGCTCGTCGTGTACGTCGCGACCACCACGCAGCTGTCCGTGGTCACGGAGGCGCTGCGGGAGATGACGTGCTGGACCGAGCCGAACGCGTGGGAGACGCTCGTCCGGCCGTGGCACGTCGTGGGTCTCGCCGTGCGCCCGGAGCACCGGATGATCGCGCACACCGCGTTCCTGCTCACCACGCGCAAGCTCGCCGACGGCGTGACGGCGCCGAAGCCGCAGCGCCGTCCCAGCAAGGGCTGACCGCACCCGTTGCGCACGAAGGGCCCCGCACCTCGACGAGGTGCGGGGCCCTGTCGCGTCAGCTCAGTTGCCTTCGAGCTTCTCGATGCCGCAGACCGTCCACTTGCTGCCTTCCTTCGACAGCTTGTAGATGATCGCGCCCTTGATCGTCTTGCCGGCGTTCGCCGGGTCGGGGAGCCCCTCGATGCTCTGCCGGAACGTGCCGGTGCTGCCCGACGTCCTGACCTCCGACACGGTGGCCTTGACCTCCGGGTGCGGCGCCGTCGTCTGCTGCTTGAGCTTGGGGTACTCGGCGGAGCACACGAGCTCCTTGACGTCCTCGGGCTTGCTGTTGCCCGCGCGCACGCCCTTCATGATCCGGTCGGTGAACTCCTCGGCCACGTCCTTGGCCGCGGCGTCACCGCCGCTCGACGAGCTCTTCGACGACGGCGTGGTCGGCTTGGAGCCGCCGTCCGTCGGGTCGGTCGCCTGGCTGGTGTCCGAGGCCGCGGTGGTGGTGTCGCTCGAGCTGTCGCCGGACAGCAGCACGGCCGCCGTCACGCCGCCGCCGACGAGCACCAGCACGCCGATGACGACGCCGATGATCAGGCCGGTGTTGCTCTTCTTGGGCGGCGGGCCGCCGAACCCGCCGGGCTGGCCGTACGGACCCTGGGGCTGGCCGTACTGACCGGGCTGCTGGCCGTAACCGGGAGGCGGCTGCTGGCCGTAGGGGCCTGGCTGACCCTGCTGCGGGAAGCCACCGCTCGGCGGCTGCTGGCCGTACGGGTTCTGCGGCGGCTGCTGCCCGTAGCCGGGCTGGGGCTGTTGCCCGTAACCGGGCGGTGGCTGCTGGCCGTAGCCCGGCTGCTGCGGGCCCTGGCCGTAGGGACCCGGCTGCTGCGGCGGGTAGGTCATCGGAAATCCCCCGAAACTGAAGTGCTGAACCCGATCACTTGGTCGGGATCGTCGGAACCTGGAAGTCAGGCAGCTTGATGTCCTTGGCGAGCGTGCAGAACTTCCAGTCGCCCGACTCCTTCTTGAACTTCACCGTGGCGTCGAAGCTCTTGGACTCGGTCCCGAGCGTCACGGTCGTGGACACGCCGACGTCCGCGGTGTCGCCGCTGACCTTGACGTCCTTGACGGTGACCTTCGGCGCCGGCATCTTCTTGAGCTCCTCGGCCAGCTTGCGCTGGTCCGGCGTGAGCTTCTTCTCCGCCTCCTCGGCTTCCTTGAGGGCGGCGTCGCAGGCCATCGACTTGGCCTTGCTCTCGTTCTTCGAGGCGCTCGCGGCGTAGTACTCCTCGGCGACCTTCTTCACGTCCGCCGCGTCGTCACCGCCGCCCGAGCTGCTCGAGCCGGAGTCGGAGGACGAGCTGTTGCCCGACAGCATCACCGCCGCCGTCGCACCGCCGCCGACGAGCACCAGCACGCCGATGATGATGCCGACGACCAGGCCGGTGTTGCTCTTCTTGGGCGGCGGGCCGCCGTACCCGCCGGGCTGGCCGTAGCCCTGGGGCTGGCCGTACGGGCCGGGCGGTTGCTGACCGTAAGGGCCCGGCTGACCCTGCTGCGGGAAGCCACCGCTCTGCGGGCCGAACGGGTCCTGCTGCGGCTGGCCGTACTGACCGGGCTGCTGGCCGTAACCGGGAGGCGGCTGCTGGCCGTAACCCGGCTGGGGCGGCTGGCCGTACCCGGGCTGGGGCTGCTGGCCGTGACCCGGCTGCTGCGGCGGCTGCTGCCCGTACGGCCCACCGGGCGGCGGCTGCTGCCCGTAGGGCCCGGGCTGCTGCGGCGGGTAGGTCATGAAACTTCCCCCGATGCGGATGAGGTGATCTTTCGCTGGACATTGTGGTGCTTCGCCTGACAACTCGCGGCCGAATGGTGCCTATCGACACGCACGAGTGGTTATGCACACGGCCCCGAGTTGCGATCCGGCCGCGCGAAGGTCGCGTCTGATAACGATTGTGGCAACTCCACCGGTAATCGAGCGTGATGCTCTGCGCTGTCGGGGTGGTGCGCCGGTCGCGTCGGTGGAACCACCCGGTTGGCCGCACGCCCTCCGGACGCACCGGAGACCTGCTCGAGCGGGTCCTCCGCCGGGAACGAACGGGGTGGGTTGCGGTGCGTGACCACCGAACGGATCAATCACTGGTCCACCTGGTGGGACGGCGACAGATTCACGCCCGTCGCCGGGCCGTGAGCCGTACCAGGTGTGTCCAGTGGCGTCCGAGGGTGGTCGCGGACAGTGGGGACCGGGCTCCCGCCCTGGTGCTCCCATGACCCTCTCCTCGGGCTTCTCGCAGGTCGTCTGGCGTGTCGTCGCGCGAAACGCCGGTCGCGGCTTCTGGGACGCACCGTAGCCGTCGAACGGTCGCGCCGGACACCGAGATGGACTAGTTGACCTCTCTTGGAGGCCTTGCCGTTGCGTCACACGAGCGAAGATGATGTTGTGAGTACCCCATTTTGTCGGTGATCGCCGGTACCGTAATCGGTACGAACACGGGAGGAGGGTGCCGACATGCAGCACGGTCATCCCGGCAGCCAACCCGATGAGGGTGGCGAGCTGAACCAGGGCAACAATTCTGCTGAGCTGACTGCGCAGATCAGGTTCCTCGAGGACGAGATCGCGTCGTTGCGTCGCAAGCTGACCGAGTCGCCGCGGCACACGCGGTTGCTCGAGCAGCGCTTGGCTGAGGCGACAGAGCGCGTCAGCCAGCTGACCGAGCGAAACACGAAGCTCATAGACACCCTCCGCGAAGCACGAAGCCAGCTGCTCGCGCTGCGTGAGGAAGTCGACCGGCTGGCGCAACCGCCCAGCGGGTACGGCGTCTTCATGGCGCGGTACGACGACGGAACCGTGGACGTCTTCACCTCGGGTCGCAGGATGCGCGTGGCCGTGTCCCCAGCGGTCGAACCGGAGAAGATCGCCTACGGGCAGTCCGTTCGCCTCAACGAGGCGCTGACGGTCGTCGAGGCCGGCGGGTTCGAGCGTTCCGGCGAGGTCTGCGCGCTGCGGGAGGTGCTCACCGACGACGACGGTGCGGACACCATCGCGCGTGCGCTGGTCGTGGGGCACGCGGACGAGGAGAGGGTGGTCTGGCTCGCCCAGCCGCTGCTCGACTCGCCGCTCAAGCCCGGCGACTCGCTGCTGGTCGACTCGAAGGCGGGGTTCGCCTACGAACGGGTCCCCAAGGCCGAGGTCGAGGACCTCGTGCTCGAAGAGGTCCCGGACATCGACTACAACGACATCGGTGGCCTCTCCCGGCAGATCGAGCAGATCCGCGACGCCGTGGAGCTGCCGTTCCTGCACGCGGACCTGTTCCGCGAGTACGAGCTGCGCCCGCCCAAGGGCGTGCTGCTCTACGGCCCTCCCGGCTGCGGCAAGACGCTCATCGCCAAGGCGGTGGCGAACTCCCTGGCCAAGAAGGTGCGGGAGATCCGCGGCGAGACCGACAAGCAGGCCAAGTCGTACTTCCTCAACATCAAGGGCCCCGAGCTCCTCAACAAGTTCGTCGGTGAGACCGAGCGGCACATCCGCCTGATCTTCCAGCGGGCTCGTGAGAAGGCGTCCGACGGCACCCCGGTGATCGTGTTCTTCGACGAGATGGACTCGATCTTCCGCACCCGTGGTTCGGGTGTGTCGTCCGACGTCGAGACGACGATCGTGCCCCAGCTCCTCGCCGAGATCGACGGCGTCGAGGGCCTGGAGAACGTCATCGTCATCGGCGCCTCCAACCGCGAGGACATGATCGACCCGGCGATCCTCCGCCCGGGCCGGCTCGACGTGAAGATCAAGATCGAGCGGCCCGACGCCGAGGGCGCGAAGGACATCTTCAACAAGTACCTGACTCCGAACCTCCCGCTGCACGCCGACGACCTCGCCGAGTTCGGCGGGGACCCGAAGGCCTGCATCGAGGGCATGGTGCAGCACACCGTGGAGCGCATGTACGAGGAGTCCGAGGACAACCGGTTCCTGGAGGTCACCTACGCCAACGGTGACAAGGAGGTCCTGTACTTCCGGGACTTCAACTCCGGCGCCATGATCCAGAACATCGTCGACAGGGCCAAGAAGGCGGCGATCAAGTCGCTGCTGGACACCAAGCAGCCCGGCCTCTCGGTCCGGCACCTGCAGGCGGCCATCCTCGACGAGTTCGCCGAGAACGAGGACCTGCCGAACACGACGAACCCGGACGACTGGGCTCGCATCTCGGGCAAGAAGGGCGAGCGGATCGTCTACATCCGCACGCTCGTCACCGGGAAGAACCAGGACGCCGGCCGCGCGATCGACACGGCCACGAACACCGGCACGTACCTGTAGGACCGTCAGACCGAACCGCCCCGGCCGCACACCAGCGGCCGGGGCGTTTTCGCGTTGACCGGCGAGCCAGCAGCAGGCGACGGCGAGCCGGTGCAAGGAGGTGAGGCTGGGCGCGTGCGGCGGGAGTGGAGGAGGACGAGCGCTAGCGACCATCGGCTTGTCGGTGCCAACCGCAGTCGTCAAAGCAAGGCGACCACCATCTTGGCCTGGCGCGCGGTGTCAACCGGACAGTCGTCAACGCAAAGCCAACCACGTACGAAACCTGGCACGCGATGCCGCAGGCGAGCCCGAACGGGCTGATGCCACCCCGTGAGCCGGTTACGCCGCTCAAGGCGATTGGGGCTTTACCTTGAGGGGGCGGGATGCCAACCTGTCCGGTCCGGCCGGGGCGCTTTCAACCCCGGCTTGTGAAGGCCGCGAATGCATCCCGCCAGAGGCTCAAGGTCAAGCCCCAATCGCACACCCCAGGTCTCTCGTCATTGCCTGATGGACCACCCTCGCAAGGCGACGGAACCCCAAGAACTACCGCACCAGCCCGGACTCGTATGCCGCGATCACCAGCTGAGCCCGATCCCGCGCGTGCAGCTTGGCCAGCAGGTTCCCGACGTGCGTCTTCACCGTCCCCGCACTCACGTGCAGCTCGGCCATGATCTCGGCATTGGACCGCCCCCGAGCGATCAGCAGCAGGACTTCCTTCTCCCGCTCGGTGACCCGCTCCAGCCCCCGCACCACCGGCGCAACGGGCGTCCGGACGAACTCCGAGATCAACCGCCGGGTGACCCCGGGCGACAACAACGACTCCCCGGAAGCCACCACCCGAACAGCGGCCAGAAGCTCACCAGGAGGCGTGTCCTTCAAGAGAAAGCCGGAGGCCCCGGCCCGCAGCGCCCCGAAGACGTACTCGTCCAGGTCGAAGGTGGTCAGCACGAGCACGCGGGGCCCGGACAGCCGCCGGGTCGCCTCGATCCCGTCCATCTCGGGCATCCGGATGTCCATCAGCACCACGTCCGGCTTCAGCTCCGCGGCCAGCGCCACCGCCTCGGCCCCGGTCCCGGCCTCGCCCACCACGGTCAGGTCCGGTTCGTTGTCCACGAGCATCCGGAAACTGGCGCGCAGCAACGCCTGGTCGTCCGCGATCAGCACCGAGATCATCGGACCGGCAACGACGCGACGACCCGGAACCCGCCGTCGGCCCCAGGACCGGCGCTGAACGTCCCCCCGTACACCGCCACGCGCTCCCGCATGCCGATCAACCCGTGCCCCACGCCCAGCTCCCGCACTCCAGGTCCGTCGTCCGCCACCTCGACGCGAACGGCATCGGGCTCCACCTCTACCAGGACCGTGCAGGAAGCAGGCGCGGCGTGCTTGACGACGTTCGTCAGGGCCTCCTGCACGATTCGGTACGCCGAAAGTCCGATCCCCTCGGGCACGACGGCGTCCCCGCGCACCTCCAGCGTCACGCGCACCCCGGCGAGCGACGCGCGGCCGGCCAGGTCCGCCAGCCCGTCCAGGCCGGGGGAGGGCGCGAGCGAGGCGTCGGACCGCAACACGCCCAGCAGCCCGCGCATCTCCGTCAGAGCGCCGCGGCTGGCCTCCGAGATGACCCGCAGCGCCTCGTAGGCGTGCTCGGGTGAACGCACGTGTGCGGCGTTGCCG
The DNA here is from genome assembly GCF_042721395.1 of Lentzea sp. NPDC058450. Taxonomy (NCBI): domain Bacteria; kingdom Bacillati; phylum Actinomycetota; class Actinomycetes; order Pseudonocardiales; family Pseudonocardiaceae; genus Lentzea; species Lentzea sp. NPDC058450. Next base: position 56,715 of record NZ_JBHXLO010000015.1, on the reverse strand, counting down.
GCCTGCACGGCGATCAGGGAGAGGTTGTGCGCCACCACGTCGTGCAGTTCGCGGGCGATGCGCAGGCGTTCGTCGGCGAGGGCCTGTTCGGCCGCTGAAGCACTCTCCCGCAGCTGGAACGAGCGGCGCAGGCGGGTCGTGTAGCCCATCGCCCACACCGCGCCCAGCACCGCGACGCCGACCAGCCACGTTTCGGGCTCGCCGCCGGAGACGCCCGACACGCAGACGGTCGCGAACACGAGGCCTGCCAGCGACCACGTGCGGGAACGGTCGACCGCGACCGTGTAGAGCGTGAAGCCGACCGCACCGACCGGGGCGCCCAGAGCCGGAACGGGGACCAGCTGGCTGATCACCACCGCCACCGTCGCCAGCGTGCTCACCACCAGGGAGGCCATCGGCCAGAACCGGCGCACCGCCACGGGCAACGCCACCAGGAACGCACCCGGCACGACGAGCCACCACGGTTTTTCCTGGTACTCCACCATGGCGTAGCCGACGAGCACGCCGATCACCACGCAGGCGGCCGCGTCGACCAGGTAGAGGTGCAGTCTCGCGATCACGAAAGCACCGTAGCGAGCCCTGAGCCGCACCACCTCGGACCACGGTCCGATTCCGGGGATCGGAGCACGGGCCGATCCGCGCGGGCCTCGAAGCCGGAACCCTCGTCGGCATGATCGAGGTGCGGAACCTGACGAAGAGATACGGGGACGTGAAGGCGGTCGACGACCTGTCGTTCACCGTCCACCCCGGACTGGTGACGGGCTTCCTCGGCCCGAACGGCGCCGGGAAGTCCACGACGATGCGCATGATCCTCGGCCTGGACCGGCCCTCCGGTGGTGAGGCGCTGATCGACGGCCGCCGCTACGCGACGCTCGCCCGGCCGCTCACGCACGTCGGCGCGTTGCTCGACCCGGCGGCGGTGCACCACGGGCGCGGGGCGCTCGACCACCTGCTGTGGATCGCCGCGAGCAACGGCATCGGCCGGAAGCGCGCCGTGGAGCTGCTGGAGCAGGTCGGGCTGGGAGGCGTGCGGCACAGGCGGATCCGGACGTTGTCGCTGGGCATGAAGCAACGGCTCGGCGTCGCGGCCGCGCTGCTGGGCGACCCGCGGACGCTGATGTTCGACGAACCGGTCAACGGCCTCGACCCCGAGGGCGTGCGGTGGATCCGCGACCTCATGCGCGGGCTCGCGAAGGAAGGCCGCACGGTCTTCGTCTCCAGCCACCTGATGAGCGAGATGGCGCTGACCGCGGACCACGTCGTGATCGTCGCAAGAGGACAGCTGGTCGCCGAGACGCCGATGGAGGCGTTGACCCGCAACGGTTCTCTGGAGGACGCCTACCTGGACCTCACCTCGGGGAGGGGACTGTGAAGAACGCGCTCGCCGCCGAGTGGCTGAAGCTGAGGACCGTCAGGGCGCCCAAGGCGCTCACCGCTGTGATCGGCCTGATGGTGCTGACCGGAGCGTTGCTGTCGTGGTTCATGGTCCGCGACTACGACACGTCGACGGCCGCGGAGCAGCAGACGTTCGCCTCCGCCGACGCCACCGTGGTGATCACGCCGGTGATCCAGTTCCTGGTCGCCGCGCTCGGCGCCCTGGTCGCCACCTCCGACCCCCGGCTCACCGCGCTCACCGCCGTGCCGGACCGGAAGCGTTTGCTGGCGGCCAAAACGGTGCTCGTCGCCGCCGCTGCCCTGGTGCTGGGCACCGTCGCGCTGGCCCTGAGCACCACGGCGAGCTGGCTGATCATGGGGGACCGGCCGCCGCCGATCGCGCCGTGGGACGGCCTGGGCGACGTGCTGCCGTGGCAGGGTGCCGCCGTGCTGTCGATCCTGGTCACCGGTCTGGCCGGGCTCGGGATCGGGCTCGCGGCGCGGTCGACGGCCGTCACGATCGTGGTCGTCGGCGTGCTGCTGTGGGGACTGCCGGCCATCACGCCGATGCTGCCGGACCCGTGGAACGTCGACGTGTCCGCCGTGATGGTGCCGTACCTGGTGTGGCAGGTCGCGGGCGTCATCGAGGACGCCCCGTTGAGCCCGTTGGCCGCCATCGCATGTTTGGCGATCTACGCACTGGTGACCCTGTGTACCGGAACTGTGACTCTTCTGCGACGAGACGCTTGACTCCCTCTTTAGGCGGCCCTATGGTCATCTATACCTTTAATCGGTAAGGAAACTTACCTAACTAACTCCGCCGCCGCAGTCCGAGAGGAGACGCTGAATGTCCTGGCAGAAGTCTGTGGTGGCGCTCGCCGCGGCAGTAGTGCTCCCGTTGACCGGTGCGATGGCGGGCAGTTCCGTCGCCGCCGCTCCCGAGGGTGACACCTTCGCCGCCGCCGCGCTGCCGCCGGGTTCGCCCGCGGCGGTCAACGGGCAGCTCAAGGTGTGCGGCGTCAAGCTGTGCAACAAGAACGGCAAGCAGATCCAGCTGCGCGGCATGAGCACGCACGGCATCCAGTGGTACTCGCAGTGCGTGAAGACCGCGTCCCTGGACGCGCTCGCCAACGACTGGAAGGCCGACGTCCTCCGCATCTCGATGTACATCCAGGAAGGTGGCTACGAGTCCAACCCTCGCAAGTTCACCGACATGGTGCACGGCTACATCGAGGAGGCCACGAAGCGCGGCCTGTACGCGCTGGTCGACTGGCACCAGCTCTCGCCGGGCGACCCGAACCACAACACCGCGCGCGCCAAGACCTTCTTCAAGGAGATCGCGCAGCGGCACAAGGACAAGACGAACATCATCTACGACATCGCCAACGAACCGAACGGCGTGACGTGGGCGCGGGTCAAGACCTACGCGGAGGCCGTCATCCCGACGATCCGCGCCGAGGACCCGGACAGCCTCGTGCTCGTGGGCACGCACGGCTGGTCGACGTTCGGCCTGTCCGACGGCCGCAACATCAACGAGGTCAGCCAGAACAAGGTCAACGCGTCGAACCTGATGTACACGTTCCACTTCTACGCGAAGGACCACCGCGACTCGTACCTCAACGCGCTGAAGACCGTGTCGAGCCAGGTGCCGGTCTTCGTCACCGAGTTCGGTTCGCAGGAGGCCTCCGGTGACGGTCCCAACGACTTCACCATGGCGAACAAGTTCATCACGTTCATGAAGGACGCCAAGATCTCGTGGACGAACTGGAACTTCTCCGACGACCACCGCACGGGCGCGGTGTTCAACAGCGGCACCTGCTCCGGCAGCAACTTCGCCGGTGAGGGTGTGCTGAAGGAGGCCGGCAAGTGGGTGCGCAACCACATCCGCACTGCCGATGACTTCTGATCTCTCTGGTTGACCGACCCCGGCGGGTCACGTGAACGGCGGTCCCTCGGGGCCGCCGTTTACCGTTGTCGGCATGGCTCAACTCGCGCTCGGTCTCGCCTCCCTCGGTCGTCCCGCGTACATCAACCTCGGGCGTGAGGGCGCGCTGCCGGCCGTGCGCGACGTCGAGTCCATGCGCGCGCAGTGCCACCGGGTGCTCGACACGGCCTACGAGGCGGGCATCCGGTGGGTCGACGCCGCCCGCTCGTACGGGCTGTCGGAGGACTTCCTGTCGTCGTGGCTGCCCGGCCACGACGACGTGACGGTCTCCAGCAAGTGGGGGTACGCCTACGTCGCGGACTGGCGGCCGGACGCCGAGGTGCACGAGGTCAAGGAGCACTCGCTCGCGCGCTTCACGCGGCAGTGGGCCGAAACCCGCGCGTTGCTGCCGCGCGTCGACCTCTACCAGGTGCACTCGCTGACCGCCGACAGCCCGTTGTTCGCCGACCGCGCATTGCAGGACGCGATGGTGGAGATCGGGGTGCCGCTGGGCTTCTCGACGTCGGGACCGCGCCAGTCCGACGCCATCCGCAAGGCCCTGGAGCTCGGGATCTTCTCGTCCGTCCAGTCCACTTGGAACGTTCTGGAGACCTCGGCGGGGGAGGCGTTGCGGGAGGCGCACGACGCCGGCCTGCGGGTGATCGTCAAGGAGGGCGTCGCGAACGGACGGCTCGTCGTGCAGCCCCCGCAAGCGGTTGCGGCACAGGCGGAGGCGCTCGGTGTCGGGCCGGACGCCGTCGCGTTGTCGGTGATCGCGCGGCAGCCGTTCGTGGACGTCGTGCTGTCCGGCGCGGCGAGCCCGGAGCAGCTGCTGTCCAACCTGGACGCGCTGAAGGTCGAGGCAGACCTGCCCGACCTGGCCGAGCCCGCCGAGCAGTACTGGAAAACCCGTTCCGGGCTCAGCTGGAACTAGTTACGGTGACGCCGTGAGCGACGCACCCCTCCCGGCCTTCGAACCCCCTTACTACGCGGCGATCTTCACGACCGTGCGCACCCAGGACCAGACCGGCTACGCCGAGACCAACGCGCGCATGGAGGAGCTCGTGCGCGACATCCCCGGCTACCTCGGGATGGACCACGCGCAGAACCCCGGCGGGCTCGGCATCACCGTCGGGTACTTCCGCGACGCCGAGGCCCTCGAGCAATGGCGCACCGACGCCGAGCACCGGGTGGCGCAGAAGCGCGGCCGCGCCGACTGGTACGAGAGCTACACGCTGCACGTGGCGAAGGTGGAGCGCAGCCACGGGTTCACCCGGTCGTAGTGCGCCGCAACCACTCTTGGGAGATGACCCGGCCATCCGGCACCAGCGCCCAGTCCGGGTCCTCGATCTTGCCGCGCAGCTCGGCGAGGTCCATCCACCCGCCCCAGGCGACCTCCTCGGGCTGGTGGGTGAACGGTCCGTCGGTGCGCGTCTCGTAGATCCACGCGTGGTAGCGCGTGAGCCCGTCCACGTAGGTGGTCTGGAAGAGGAACGTCAGCGGCGACTCGACGCCCAGTTCCTCGCGCAGCTCGCGTTTCGCGGCCACGGCGGGACTCTCACCCGCGTCGATCACACCGCCCGCGGTGCAGTCGTACAGGCCGGGGAACGCGTCCTTGGTGTCGGTGCGGCGGTGCACGTAGACCCGGTCGCCGTCGACGGACCTCACGACGATCGTGGCGCAGCCGTGCCAGAGGTTCTCGGCACGCATCCGCGCGCGCGTCACCTCGCCGATGACGTTCGCGTCCTCGTCGTAGAGGTTGATCATCCCCGTGTCCTCCTGTGGTCGTACGCGAGCTTGCTACCCCAGTCCGACGCCCGCTGATCGCCATTCTTCCTACCTTCGGGGACGTCAGACGTCACCGAGGAGGATTCGTGTCCACTTCCCTGCGGCTCGGCGTCGCCGAGTTCCGCGCCCGGCCGGGCCGCGCGCTGCTGCCCGGCGTCGCGCTCGTCGTCGGCGTGGCCTGCCTGCTGGCCGCCCTGGTGCTGAGCGACGCGCTCACCAGGTCGGTCGACGAGGGCGCGCCCCTCACCCCCTCCTCGGTCGGGCACGTGGTGGACGTGCGCAACGTGCAGGGCGGCAGTCCCGCGAAACTCGACGACGCCCTGATCGCCAAGCTCTCCGCGGTCGGCCGCGCGGTGCCCGTGCAGGTCGCGCAGGCGGACCTGCTCGACGGCAACGGACGCGCGGGGGAGCACCGCGCCGAGGTCAACGTCCAGCAGCCCGACCTGGTGCGCTGGCCGCTCGCCGAGGGCAGGCAGCCCGGCGCGGACAACGAGGTCGCGGTCGACAAGATCACCGCGTTCGAGCGCGGGCTCAAGCCCGGCGACAAGATCCAGCTCGCCGCGGCGGACGGCAAGCCGTTCGACGTGACGGTCAGCGGTGTCATGAAGCGCGGCGGGCTCGACTCGCGGCCGGTGCTGGTGTCCGGTCCGGACCTCGCGCGCAAGCTCGACCCGCAGCCCTTCACCAGGGAGGTGTGGGTGATCGGCGGGTCGCGCGAGGCCGTCACGAGCGCGGCCGGCGCGGCGTACTGGGTGTCGGACCCGGCGCCGGACGCCGACAAGATCGGCAACGACCTGACGTTCATCCTGCTGCCGTTCAGCGTGCTCGCGCTGGCCACGGCGGTGTTCGTCGCGGCTGCCACGTTCCGGGCGGTCTACGCGCAACGGCAGCGGCAGACGGCGCTGCTGCGGTGCATCGGCGCCCAGCGCGGGCCGTTGGTGCGCCGGAGCCTGTTCGAGGCGTTCGTGACGGGCGCGCTCGCCGGGGTGGGCGGGGCGTTGCTCGGCGGGCCGATGGCGTGGCTGCTGGCGCGGACGTTCGACGCGACCGGGATCTCCGCGCTGTTCGGGGCCGTGGAGCTCAGCCCGGAACTGCTGCCGTCGCTCGGGTACGTGATCCTCGGAGTCGTCGTCGCCGCGGTCTTGAGCGTGATGGCGGCCATCAGGCCCGCTGTCAATGCTGCTCGTGTGTCGCCTCTTGCTGCTCTGCGTGACGCCGACAGCGAGGTGCCGACACGGTCCGTGCGTCGCCTTCGGCTCGTGTTCGGCATTTTGTTCACGGCTGGCGCTGGGTTCCTCGCGCTGGTCGCCATCGCCGCCAAGGGGACCGTGGGTGCTCCGCTGGCCGTGACGTTCTCCGCGATCGCCGCGGTGACCGGGCTGTTCTGGATCCTCGGGCCCGTCACGGTGCCGTTCATCGCGCGGTTGTTCGGCAAGATCGGTGGCACCCAGTGGAAGCTCGCCGGCGCCGAGGTGCGCCGGATGCCGCAGCGGTCGGCCGCGGTGGCGCTGCCGTTGCTGCTGGCCAGTTCGATGGTGACGTTCTTCCTGGTCCTGCTGGGCGGCGCGCAGGAGATGACGTACTCGTTCGCCAACGAGCAACGGCCCGACGCGACCGTCGTGGACGCGGGGCAACGCCCGTTGCCGAACATCCCTTCGCAGCCCGGCGTCGAGGCGTCGGTGGCACTGCACAAGATCGACGACGGCGTCTCGGGCGCCGACCCCGCGCAGTTCAACGCGTGGCTGAAGGCGCAGGGCGTGACCGGTGCCGGACAGCTGACGGACGGCAACGCGCTCGCACCGGACTGGTACGACCGGCCGTTCGTGGAGGCGGACGGCAAGCAGTACAAGGTCGTGGGCACGATCCCGGGGCGGCTCACGGGCTACTCGTCGATCGTCGGCGGCCTGACCTCGAGCCCGGCGGAGAAGGTGCTGGTCGCGTTGAAGCCCGGCGTCGACCCCGCCGAGTTCCGGGCGGGACTGCAGGCCGCGCTGCCCGCCAACCCGACCGTGATCGTCGAGACCGACGCGGACGAGCGCGCCGAGGCCGAGCGGTACATGCACCTCGGCACCGTGCTGATGATGGTGCTGCTCGGACTGTCCGTGGCGGTCGCCGTGACCGGTATCGGAACGGCGCTGACGATCTCCGTTCAGGAGCGTCGCAAGGAGCTCGCGCTGCGCCGCGCCTTGGGCGTCACTCGGGGCGGGCTACAGGGCGGAGTCATCGCTGAAGCGATCATGTTGGCCCTCGTGGGCGTGATCGGCGGCGGCGTGCTCGGGTTCGGCTACGCGCAGATCGCGATTCTTTCGACGGGAATCGACATGTCACTGCCAGGACTGAAAGTCGTGTTGCCGCTGGTCATCGGCGCGGCGGCGGTCGTGGTGCTCGCGGTGGTGGCCGCGTTCGGGCCTTCTCGCGGCGCTTCGAGGATTCGGCCTGCAGCAGGATTGGCGTCTGGGTGAATAGGGTGTGGGGAGCTTCAACGCGAGGCTCCCCACACGCTTTTGCCGGGGTCAGGTCATAAGGTGTTGCGCATGCGGCGGATCATGGGAACCGAGGTCGAGTACGGCATCGCGGTGCCGGGCGACGCGACCGCGAACCCGGTGCTCACTTCGACACAGGTGGTTCTTGCGTACGCGGCGGCGGCGGACATACCGCGCGCCAGGCGGGCGCGCTGGGACTACGAGGTGGAGTCGCCGTTGCGCGACGCGCGCGGGTTCGACCTGGGTTCGCCCGGTGGTCACCCGGCCGACTCCGACGTGGAGGACCTGGGCGCGGCGAACGTCATCCTCACCAACGGCGCGCGGCTCTACGTCGACCACGCGCACCCCGAGTACTCGGCCCCCGAGGTCACCAACGCGCGGGACGCGGTGATCTGGGACAAGGCGGGGGAGAGGGTGATGGAGGAGGCCGCGATCAAGGCGGCGTCCGTGCCCGGCCAGCCCCGGCTGCAGCTCTACAAGAACAACGTCGACGGCAAGGGCGCGTCGTACGGCACGCACGAGAACTACCTGATGCAGCGGTCGACGCCGTTCACGGCCGTCATCGCCGGCCTGACGCCGTTCTTCGTGTCGCGCCAGGTCGTGACCGGCTCCGGCCGCGTGGGCATCGGGCAGTCCGGCGAGGAGTCCGGCTACCAGCTCTCGCAGCGCTCGGACTACATCGAGGTCGAGGTCGGCCTCGAGACGACGCTCAAGCGCGGCATCATCAACACCCGCGACGAACCGCACGCGGACGCGGACAAGTACCGCCGCCTGCACGTCATCATCGGTGACGCGAACCTGGCCGAGTACTCCACGTTCCTCAAGGTCGGCACCACCTCGCTGGTGCTCGACATGATCGAGGCCGGGCAGCGGTTCGACGACCTGCGCATGGTCGACCCGGTGCGCGCGGTGCACCAGATCAGCCACGACCCGACGTTGAAGACCAAGGTCGAGATGACCGGCGGGCGCAAGTTCACCGGCCTCGACGTGCAGTTCGCCTACCACGAGCGCGCGCTCGCGTTCGTCGAGAAGGAGGGCGTCGGCGACCGCGACGTCCTGCGGATCTGGGGCGAGGTGCTCGACGCGCTGGCCCGCGACCCGTCCGAGTGCGCCGACCGGCTCGACTGGGTCGCCAAGCTGCGCCTGCTCGAGGGCTACCGGCAGCGCGACGGCCTGGAGTGGGGCGCGGCCCGGCTCAACCTGGTCGACCTGCAGTACTCCGACGTGCGGCTCGACAAGGGCCTCTACAACCGTCTCGTCGCGCGCGGCTCGATGAAGCGCCTCGTGAGCGAGGAGGAGGTCCGCGCGGCCATCACCACGCCGCCGGAGGACACGCGTGCGTACTTCCGCGGCCGGTGCCTGGAGCGCTACCCGACCTCCGTCGCGGCCGCGTCGTGGGACTCGGTGATCTTTGATCTCGGTCGAGAGTCCCTCGTGCGAATCCCGACGCTGGAGCCCCTTCGCGGGACGAAAGCGCACGTCGGAGCCCTTCTGGAGGCCTCTGACACCGCCGAGCAGCTGGTGGACGCGCTGACTCGCGGGTGATCGTCTACCCGAGTGGCTCAGGATTTTTGTCGGTGCCGCTGGGTAGTGTTCTTGTCAGGCGAGTCAGTGGGAGGCCGAGATGTCCCAGGAACAGAAGCAGCGCCAGGGCGGTGGCGACGGCGACGACGGTGCGGACGACGCCGCCGGAGCCGGTCAGGAACGCCGCGAGAAGCTCGGCGAGGACGTGGACGCGATCCTCGACGAGATCGACGACGTGCTGGAAGAGAACGCGGAGGACTTCGTCCGCGCCTACGTGCAGAAGGGCGGTCAGTAGGCCTTCGGGGGCCTGCGGACCACCTCGGGGACGGGAGAACAACCAACACATGGACAACAGCTCGACCGGGCGTTACCCGGCCGCGGCGCTGCCCTCGGCGTACCTCACGCCGGGCTCGTCGTCGTTCACGGACTTCCTGCGGGCCCAGGCACCCGACATGCTGCCGAGCGCCCGGAAGCTCCCGGAGGGGACGATCCAGGCCCCGCACGGGACGACGATCGTCGCGGCCACCTACAAGGGTGGTGTCGTGATCGCCGGTGACCGGCGCGCGACCATGGGCAACGTCATCGCCCAGCGCGACATGAAGAAGGTCTTCGTGACCGACGACCACTCGGCCGTCGGCATCGCGGGCACGGCGGGCATCGCGATCGAGATCGTGCGCCTGTACACGGTGGAGCTGCGCCACTACGAGAAGATCGAGGGCGTGCCCCTGTCGCTCGACGGCAAGGCGAACCGCCTCTCCGCCATGATCAGGGGCAACCTCGACGCCGCCATGGCGGGCCTCGCCGTGGTGCCCCTCTTCGCGGGCTTCGACACCTCGGCCGCAGATCCCGACCGCGCCGGCCGCATCGTGTCCTACGACGTCACCGGCGGCCGCTACGAGGAGTCGCAGGGCTACCAGGCCGTGGGCTCGGGCTCCCTCTTCGCCAAGTCGGCGCTGAAGAAGCTCTACGACCCGGACGCCGACGTCGACACGGCCATCCGCTCCGTGGTCGAGGCGCTGTACGACGCGGCCGACGACGACTCGGCCACCGGCGGCCCGGACCCGGTCCGCCGCCTCTACCCGGTCGTGGTCACCATCAACGGCGCCGACGGTGCCGTCGAGGTGCCGGAGTCGCAGGTCTCCACGGTCGCGGACGCGGTCGTCGAAGGCCGTCGAGCTCGTCCCGCAGGCTGAGTCCCCCCACACGTTCGACGTCAGGAGCACCACCCATGACGATGCCGCTGTACGCATCGGCAGAGCAGGTGATGCGCGACCGCTCCGAGTACGCCCGCAAGGGCATCGCCAGGGGTCGCAGCGTCATCGTGCTGAAGTACGCCGACGGGATTCTGTTCGTAGCGGAGAACCCGTCCAGCACGCTGCACAAGGTCTCGGAGATCTACGACCGCATCGGCTTCGCCGCCGTCGGCCGCTACAGCGAGTTCGAGAACCTGCGCCAGGCGGGCATCCGGTTCGCCGACGTCCGCGGCTACCAGAACGACCCGCGCGACGTGACGTCCCGTTCTCTCGCGAACGTGTACGCGACCACGCTGGGCACCTACTTCACCGAGCAGATCAAGCCGTTCGAGGTGGAGATCTGCGTGGCCGAGGTCGGGGACTCGTCCGCTTCGGACACGTTGTACCGGCTGACCTATGACGGGTCCATTGTGGACGAACCTCAGTACATCGTGATGGGTGGCACCGTCGATGCCGCCAACACGGCGTTGAAAGAGGCGTTCGCGGACGGGCTCACCTTGGCCGAGGCCGTGCCGGTCGCGGTTCGGGCACTGTCGGCTGGGTCGCCTTCCACTGGGAACGGGTCGGCTGAGTTGTTGCCGGCCGCCAAGTTGGAGGTGGCGGTGTTGGAGCGGGCTCGGCCTCGCCGGGCTTTCCGGCGGATCGCCGGGGCTGCTTTGGACGCCTTGATGCCTGCTGCTGAGAAGGATGGCAAGGCTGTTGAGGACGTTGAGTTGCCTGCGGATCCGTCTGACGACGCTTCGAAGTAGCTTGGTTTGACGCTTTGGCCCCTGGGGTTCGCCCTGGGGGCCTTTGCATGTCGCCAGTGCGGTGGTTGCGTTTGGTGCAAAGACTTTGACGAGCGTGGTCGAGTCATCGCCGCTGCGCGACGATAGAGATTGGGGCTTGACTTCGGGGCCCTTGCGAGGCGCTCATCGGCCGTAAAAGCCGGGCTGAAAAGCGCCCGGCCGATCCGCGAGGTTAGCACCTCGCACCCAAAGTCAAGCCCCAATCTCGTTTGTGCGTGGCTGAGTTGGGCGGGCACGTCACCACACCGCTTCTGTGATGAGCTAGGAGTTTCGGGCTCGCCTTCGGCTTCGCGGTGCCTTGCGTCAGCCTGCGCAGGCGATCAGCAGGGCTGCCAGTTCTTTCGGTTTGCTCAGTGCGGCGCAGTGGCCTGCGGCCAGTTCCACTGGCGTGACTCCCGGCAGGCGGTCTGCCACCACCTTGCGCATGAACGTCGGTGTGAAGAACCTGTCCTCTGTGCACAGCACGAAGTGGGTCGGCACCTGCGGTAGGGCGTCCAGTGGCCATGGTGTTGCCATGCTCGCCTCGGACATGCCCCGTTCGCGTTTTTGGGCTTCTGCCACCAGGTCTGGTGGGACGTCGTGGAAGAACTGGTCCTCCAGGCCCGAGTCCTCGTAGCCCGTGTTCGTCCACCAGTCGCCTGGGGTTTCGCCTACGGCCGGGAGCATTGCCGTGACGTAGATCAGGCGGGCGTTGAGGCGGGCTGCGGCTATTGAGGCCACCAGGCCGCCGAAGGAGTGGCCCACGATTGCCACGTCTTCTGTGGACGGCAGGGCGTCTGTTAGGGCGGTGGCCCAGTCGGTCAGGGACTTGGTGTCGTCCTCGATGGGGAGGTCCGGGGCTACCGCGGTGTGGCCCTGGGCCTGGAGTTCGTTCACTACCAGGTGCCAGGACCAACCCACGTCGCCCCCTCCGTGCGCGATCGCGAAGGTGGTCATGGTCGGAGCTTATTCGCGGCGTTCGATCGGGAGGCGGGATCTGGTGAAGAGGGCCGCGCCCAGCATCGCCACCGCCGGGACCAGCAGAAGGGAGATTCCTATGGTGGGCCAAGGGATTGTCAGCGGGTTGAGGTCTGGTTGCGGCCAGATGTTTCGGTAGCCCTGGTTCAGCGCTGCCAGCAGGGCCAGGGCTGAGGCGGTGCCCGCTGTGGTGCCCAGGAGGCCGCCCAGGCCCGCGATCACTCCCGCCTGGCTCAGGGACAGGAGTTTGCGGAGGGTGGGTGTGGCTCCTACTGCGGCGAGCGTCGTCAGGTCCCGGCGGCCGTCTGCTGCTGCGAGGCCCGTGGCCAGGGCTGCTGCCGCGAGGGTGATCACGCCTGCCACCAGGCCGAGGATCGTCAGTGCTTGTTGGACGTCGGATTCCGTGGGGCGGGTGACTGTCACCTCGTACTCGCCGCCCAGGGCTGCCGTCAGGGCCTCCTGTTCGGAGTCTGTGGGCATTCGGGTTGTGGTGGCGTACATGGTGAACGTTGAGACGTTGTAGCCCAACGCGCGTGCGGTTTGTTCGGTCATCACGGCTAGAGGGGCGCCGCCCGAAGAAGGTGTTGCGTAGGCCGGGGCTTCGGTGGTGGTGGCGTTCGTGCCCGTTGCCAGGAGGGTTTTGTCGTTCTCCACCAGGGACGGGTCGTTGACGACGATCTTGCCCGCTTGCAGGGCCGCGGCGGCCGTGGCGGCTTCGGACGGCGTCAGGTTCAGCAGCGACTGGACGGATGCCGGGGGCGCTACCACCAGGAAGCCGTTCGGGGTGGTGTAGATGCCGAAGTAGCGGTGGGTTCTGTTCACGCCGGTGCAGCGGGGGTCGGCCAGGGCCTGTTGTTGTTCGGACTCCGTGGGGTCCCGGTGCAGTACGTCGAGGGTGTACGGGCACTCGCGCGCCGGTGGTGGGCGCAGGTGGGCGAAGCACGGGCCGCCGTCGCACGAGAGGAGCTTGAGTTCGTGGGTTTCGGCTGTGGGCATGGTGTTGCGCAGTGCGGTGGTGACGGAAGCAGGGATCGGGTTCGTGGTCGACTTCGTCAGGTCGTCCAGGCGGTAGACGGTCACGTCGCCCATGCCGCCGGCGACCTGGGAGGCCTCCTGCTGGGATTGGGAGGTGAGCATGACGCTCACGGCCACCGAGCCGATCACCGCTGCCATCACGGCGGAGATGGCCGGGGCCGCCGCTGTTCGGTTGCGGGAGGCGTCGCGCAGGGCTATGCGGAGCGGCACCGGGAGCCATCTGCCCGCGCGGGCCAGCAGACCCAGCAGGGACGGGGTGCAGAGGACCAGGCCCACCTCGGTGAGGATCAGGGCGACCAGGATGCCCGGCAGCAGCATGTTGATCGCGCTGAGCACCCCGGCCGCCACGCCGGTGGCGATGAGGATCAGGCCGAGCAGCAACCAGCGGCGGCGGGAACGCGTGATGCCTCGCCTGCCCGCCAGCGCGGTCACGACGTCCTGGCGGGACGAGATCCACGCCGGGACCAGCGCGGCCAGGACGCCGGTGATGATCGCCAGCAGGGCCAGTGCGGCCAGGGCCGACGGGAAGAAGCGTTGCGCGGCGAAGCGTTCTGCCAGCAGCCATTCGACCAGCGGGCGGGCGGCGACGGACGCGAGGACGCCCAGCAGGACGCCGCCCAGGGCCGCCGCGGTGCCCATGACCACGCCGTCGGCCAGGACGACCCGCCGGACGTGCGACGGGGAGCCGCCCACGGCCGCGATCAGGGCCAGATCGCGTTTGCGGCGGCGGGCTCCTACGGCCAGGGCCGAGCCCGCCAGCAGGGACATCTCCAGGACGGCCAGGCCTGCCACCAGGATGAGGATGTCCGCCGTCAGCTCGTTCGAGTCGGGGAGTTCCGGGTAGAGCTCGGACCGCGGCGGCAGGTTGTTCAGGACCTCGCGGGAGAGGACGGCGATGCCGGACCTGTTGAGGTCCTTGACCTTCGACCAGCTGAGCGGGGTCGTGGCCAGCCACGCGCGGTCGGTGGCGTCGAACGTGCCGGGCAGCGCCACGACGGTGGTGTTGTCGAGCCGGTCCGGTTCCTCGATCGCGCCCACGACCCGGAACGTGCGGCCGTCCTCGGTGGTCAGGGTGCCGTCGACCTGGGTACCGGTGCGGTCCAGCGCCTTGCGGGACAACGCGACCTCGCCCGCCGACGCGGGCGCCCGGCCCTCCAGCAGCGTGATCATGCCCTGGGTGAGCGGGTTCGCCAGGTCGAGCATGCGCACGCCCGCGCGGCCCACGCCCGCGGTGGTGCGGATGTTGACGCCGCCGCGGTCCACCGGCACCAGGTTTGAGCCGGGGAGCAGAGCGCGCAGCCGGGTCTCGGACGGCTCCTCGCCCTCGGTGTTGGTGGTGGGAATCGCGAAGTCCCTGGTGGGCTGCTGGATCACCGGGCCGCGGTAGGGCCAGCTCACCAACGCCTCGGCGGCGCCCATGCGGAGGTTCGCGTCCTCGGTCGGCGTCGGGGTGGTGGAGTCCTGGACGATCGCCGCGAACGACAGGGCCGCCACCGGGACCGCGATCAGGGCGATCACGAGCGCCGAACGGCCTGCCGACCTGCGGGCCTCGCGCCGGGCGATGCGCAGTGCCGCGCGCCAGCCGCTCACGGGGTGCTCAGCAGTTCTTCTGGCTGGTCGCAGGACGACACGTCGACCACCACGCCGTCGCGCAGGAAGACGACCCGGTCCGCCCAGGCCGCGTGCCGGGCGTCGTGGGTGACCAGCACGGCCGCGGCGCCGGCGTCCACCTTGGCGCGCAGCAGGCGCAGGACGGTCTCACCGGTGCGGGAGTCGAGGGCGCCGGTGGGTTCGTCGGCCAGCACGAGGCGGCGTTCGCCGATCAGGGCCCGCGCGATGGCGACCCGTTGCTGCTGGCCGCCGGACATCTCGTCCGGGAACCGGTCGGCGTAGCCGTCCAGGTCCACTTCGGACAGTGCCTGCTCGGCCTGCTGACGGGATCTGCGGACGCCGTCGAGGTCCAGCGGCAGCGCCACGTTCTCGGCGGCGGTCAGGCTCGCGATCAGGTTGAGGTCCTGGAAGACGTAGCCGATCCGCTTGCGGCGCCAGGCCGCGAGTTGCTTGCGGGACAACGACTGGAGGCTCGTCGCGTCGACGAGCACCTCGCCGCTGGTGGGGCTGTCGAGGCCGCCCGCGAGGTTCAGCAGCGTCGACTTGCCCGACCCCGACGGGCCCATGATCGCCACCAGTTCGCCGGGGGCGACGGTGAGCGAGATGCCGTTGAGAGCGTTGACCCGCGTCTCGCCGGTGCCGTGCACGCGGTGGACGTCGCGGAGCTCGAGCGCGGTCATCTCGGCACCTCGACGTCCGTCGCCATGGGCGCGGGGGCGGGGGTGTGGCGCAGGAGACTGGTCTCGCAGTGGTCCAGCCAGCGCAGCTCGGCCTCGGCCTGGAAGATCATCGCGTCCAGCACGAGGAGCCACGGCAGGTCGGCCGGCTGGGTCTTGAGCCGGGTGTACTCCTGCAGCGTGCGCATCGTGGCGGTGCGTTGCGTCATCACGACCTTGGCCACGTCGACGCCCGGCGTGGTGATCGCCAGCGCGAGCTTGATGGCCACCTCGTCGCGCGGGCGGTCGGCGCGCTGGACGGGCGTGGCGAACCACTTCTTCAGCTCGTCGCGGCCCAGGTCGGTGAGCTCGTAGGGGCGCTGGCCCTCGCTCTCCGGGAGGGCCGCCACCAGGTCGTCGCGTTCCAGGCGGGACAACGTCGTGTAGACCTGCCCGATGTTCAACGGCCACGTGCCGCCGGTGGCCGAGTCGAAGGCCGCGCGCAGCTGGTAGCCGTACATGGGTCCGCGCTTCAGCAGCGCCAGCAGACCGTGTTTGACCGACATACCTACTGAGTATGCATACTGAGTATGTTCCTGGCAACGGTGACCGTTCGAACGCACGTGCGGGCAGGCCTCGCATCAGGAACCCTGGACAGTGCCGGAGACGTCCGGCTGAGGTCAGGTGAACTTGGGGGACGTCGTGGTCGACGCCACGGGGAAACGAACTGGGGAAGTGCACTTGCTGGGAACATCGGGCCGGGCCGGGGTGACGCCGGGACTGCCCGCGGAGATCAGGAGCTACGAACCGGCGGACGAGGCCTCGTGGCTGAGGTGCCGGGTCCTCGGGCTGCTGGAGACGAACTACTACGACGACGTGTGGCAGTCCAAGCGCCGCACGGATCTCGAACTCGTCGCGCTGGAAGCCGGTGTGGTGGAGGGGATCCTGGACGTGACGGTGCCCGCCGGCGAGGCCACGATCGAGACCGTGGTCGTGCACCCGGACCACCAGGGCGCCGGGATCGCGACGGCGTTGCTGGAGGAGGCGGTCGCGCGGCTGGAACGGTGCGGGGTGCGCAGCCTCGACGCGTGGATCCTGGAGGACGGGGTCGCTCTGGACTGGTTCGCGCGCAACGGGTTCGTGAAGGCCGAGGCCTACGTGCGGATCCACGCGTCCATCGACGAGGTCGACACGGCCGTGATCGCGAGGCACGGGCTCGTGGTGTCCGGCGCCGTGCTGCACGCCCGGATCGAACGGGAAGCCGAGATGCGCCAACGGTTCGAGCGCGTGCACGTGTGCCGGAGGGTGGTGCGCGACCTCAGGCCGTGATGCCGGTGAGTCGCGGAATCGTCGCGGTGCGCCCGGCGAGCAGCATCACCAGCGCCTCGATCGGCCCGCTGATCTCGGCGCCCTCGCCCGCGGACCACTCCGCGTCGGTCGCGACGAGCCGGTGCCCCGCGAACCGGCGGCGCGCGTGGAACGGGAACCCGATCCGCCACAGGTCGGCGGCCGCGGCGACGGCGGCGTCGACCGGCATCGGCCGTTCGATCCCCAGCGGCAGCCGGATGTCCTGGGGGTGCACGAGCGTGTCCATCAGGCAGTTCAGCAACGTCTGACCGGGCGCGAGCCGACGCGACCCGGCGATGTCGCGCAGGCTCGCCACGATCTCGCCGGAAGGTCTGCGCGCCTCGGCCCTGGCGGTCTGGTCGACCATGCGGTTGAAACTCCCGCGGGCCCGCGCGAACGCGCCCAGCGTGGCGCCGATCCGCATCCGCGGCCCGAGCGTCAGGTGGGCGGCCACCTCGCGGACCGTCCAGCCCGCGCACAACGACGGGTGGGCCCACTGCGCGTCGCTCAGGCCCGCCAGCAGGTCCGCGGTCGCCGCGCGTTCGGCAGCGACGACCTGCCAGATCCGGGTCTCGTCCATGGTCTGCCTCCCGCTTGATTTGGTTCGAGAGACTGACTACTTTAATCAGAGTCTCTGACCAAAAGCAACGGGGGTCCGCGTGAACATCGGCCTGCTGCTCTTCATCCCGAACCGCGACGTGGAGAACCGCGTCCTGGCGGCGGTCAACGCGGCGGGCTTCGACGTGACGCAGGCCCAGGCGCGCGTGCTGATGCGGATCGATCCCGAAGGCACCCGGCTGACCGTGCTCGCGGAGGCGGCGCAGGTGACCAAGCAGACGGCGGGGTTCCTGGTGGACCAGCTGGAGAAGGCCGGGTACGTCGAGCGCGTGCCCGACCCGGCGGACGGCAGGGCGCGTCTGGTGAAGGTTACCGCGAAGGCGCTCGACGCCGTGCCCGTCGCGAACGCCGAGCTCGCGAAGATCGAGGCGGAGTGGGAGGAACACCTCGGCAGGCGGCGGATGACGCAGCTGCGGGAGGCGCTGGAGATGCTCGGCGAGATCACCGACCCGTACCGCTGAGCAGCGGCACGGGTCGGGAGGGTTGCTAGGAGGCGAGCAGCTCCGACACCCGCGACCGCACCTCGGGCGAGTCGAGGCCGCGCACCATCACGGTCGTGCGGCGGCGCAGCACGTCGTCCACCTCGGACGCCCACTCGGTGCGGCGCGCGTGCTCGACCTGCGCCCAGATGTCCGGGCCGTCCGGGTGCACGCGCTCCAGCAGCGCCGGGTTCTCCAGGCCCAGGGCGACGACCTCGTGCGACGTCGTGCCGTAGTGCGTGGCGAGGTGGCGGACCACGTCGTCGGGCAGCGCGTCGTAGGCGTGGCCCAGCACCGAGCCGACGGTGTCGGGCAGGGCCGATCCGGGCAGCGCGACGCCGTCCAGCGGGCCGTCGAACGTGCGGCCGAGCTCCGAGTTCACCCTGGCCAGCACGGTGGCACCGATCTTGCGGAACGTCGTCCACTTGCCGCCGGCCACGCTGATCATGCCGCCGGACCCCGCCGTGATCACGGTCTCGCGCTTGGCGTGGGAGGTGTCGCCGGGACCACCGGGCAGCACCCGCAGGCCCGCGAACGTGTACGCGATGCGCGAACGGTCCAGGCCCGTGACGGCCGTGCCCGCCTCGCTCAGGATCTGGTCGACGTCGGCGTCGGTGCACACGACCTCGGCCGGATCACCGTCGTACGCCTCGTCAGTGGTGCCGAGGAGGAGGTGACCCTCCCACGGGATGGCGAACGACACGCGCACGTCGTCGACGGGGATCGTCAGCGCGGCCTTCCACTCCGAGGTCTGCCGGAGCACCAGGTGTGAGCCCTTGGACAGGCGGATCGACGGGGCGGCGGCCGGGTCCTCCATGCGCCGCAGCACGTCCAGCCACGGCCCGGTGGCGTTGACGACGACCTTCGCGTCCACGCCGAACTCGCCGAGGGCGTCCTTCAGGTCCACGCCCGTGACCTGGTCACCGGTCTTGCGCAGACCCACCACCGAGATGTGGTTGAGCAGCACGGCACCGGCCTCGGCGGCGGCGCGCGCGGCGGTGATCGCCACGCGGCTGTCGTTCATCTGGTGGTCGTAGTACATCGCGGCCCCGCGCAGACCGTCGGCGCGCAGGTCAGGCACCCACTCCGCGGCCCTGCGCGCCGACAGCACCTTCCCCATGCCGTCGCCGAAACCCGACAGCGCGGAGTACAACGTGACGCCCGCTCCCAGCACGAACCGGCTGTGCGGGCCGCCCTTGTAGACGGGGACGAGGAACGGCAGCGGGCGCACCAGGTGCGGCGCGAGGCGGTCGCCCAGCGCACGGCGTTCCTTGTGGTTCTCGTGCACCATCGGCACGGCCGACGGGCCCATCGCGAGGTAGCGCAGGCCGCCGTGCACGAGCTTCGAGGACGCGGACGACGTGGCGCCCGCGAAGTCGCCGCTCTCGACCAGGGCGACGCGCAGGCCGGACCGCGCCGCGGCCCAGGTCGTGGCGATGCCCAGGATGCCGCCGCCGATCACGACGACGTCGAACCTGCCGTGCTGGAGCTCTTCGCGAGCGCGTGAGCGTTGTGCTGAGTCAGTCATCGTCCTCGTCCATCCACCCGACGGTCCGCTCGACCGCCTTCTTCCACTTCCGGTAGCCCTTCGCACGGGCGGCCGGTTCCATCGACGGCTCCCACTCGGCCGCCTTGTGCCAGTTGGCTTTCAGCTCGTCGGTGGAGCCCCAGTAGCCCACCGCGAGTCCCGCCGCGTACGCCGCGCCCAGGCACGTCGTCTCGGCCACGATCGGACGCACCACCGGCACGTCCAGCACGTCCGACAGGAACTGCATGAGCAGGTTGTTCGCCGTCATGCCGCCGTCGACGCGCAACGTCGTGAGGTCCACACCGCTGTCGGCGTTCATCGCGTCCACGACCTCACGCGTCTGCCACGCCGATGCCTCCAGCACGGCCCGTGCGAGGTGCCCGCGCGAGATGTAACCCGTCAGGCCCGCGATGACCCCGCGTGCGTCGCTTCGCCAATGCGGGGCGAACAGGCCGGAGAACGCGGGCACGAAGTAGGCGCCGCCGTTGTCGTCGACCGTGCGGGCGAGGGTCTCGATCTCCGCGGCCGAGCTGATGAGCCCGACCTTGTCGCGGAACCACTGCACCAGCGCGCCGGTGACCGCGACGGCGCCCTCCAGCGCGTACGCGGCCGGTTGGTCGCCGATCTGGTAGCCGACGGTGGTGAGCAGGCCGTTCTGGCTGTGCACGGGCTGGTCGCCGGTGTTGATCAGCAGGAACGCGCCCGTGCCGTACGTGCACTTGCCCTCGCCGGGCGCGAAGCAGGTTTGGCCGAACAGCGCGGCCTGCTGGTCACCGAGTGCCGACGCGACGGGGACGCCCTCGTAGCTGCCGTACACCTCGGAGGAGGACCGGATCTCGGGGAGCATCGCGCGCGGCACGTCCATGGCGGCGATGAGCTCCGGGTCCCAGTCGAGGGTCTCCAGGTTCATCAGCATCGTGCGCGACGCGTTGGTCACGTCGGTGACGTGCCGGCCGGTCAGGTTCCAGATCAGCCAGGTGTCCATGGTGCCGAACAGCACCTCGCCGCGTTCGGCCCTGTCGCGCAGCCCTTCGACGTTGTCGAGCAGCCAGCGGAGCTTCGGGCCGGAGAAGTACGTGGCGAGGGGGAGGCCGGAGCGCTCGCGGAACCTGTCCTGGTCGCCCAGTTGCTTGATCAGCGCGTCCGTGCGCGTGTCCTGCCAGACGATCGCGTTGTGCACGGGCTCGCCGGTCTCGCGGTCCCAGACGACCGTGGTCTCGCGCTGGTTGGTGATGCCGAACGCGGCGATGTCGGCGTACGTGAGCGACGCGTGAGAGAGGGCGTCGCGCACGACGGCCTGGACGTTCGTCCAGATCTCGGTCGCGTCGTGCTCCACCCAGCCCGGCTTCGGGAAGATCTGCCGGTGCTCGCGCTGGGCGACCGACACGATCCCGCCTGACTGGTCGAACACGATGCACCGGGACGACGTCGTGCCCTGGTCGATCGCAGCGATGTAGCTCACCTGGTCAGCACCTCTCTGTGCCGTTCGACAATGTCGAACGGTGTCAGGTTACTACCAGGAGAGGCCGCCGAGCTCCCTCGAAACGCTGCGAGCTGCCTCACGTACGTACGACACGAGCTCGAGGCGCGGCGGCAGGTCGGGGGAGTCGCACAGCCGCTCGACCGGACCGGAGATGCCGATCGCACCCACGACGACGCCCCGCCGGTCGCGGATCGGCGCCGCGACCGACGCCTCGCCCTCGACCAGTTCGTGCAGGTCGTAGGCCCAGTCGCGGCGCTGGACCTCGTGCATCGCGGTGGCCAGCTGATCGGTGTTCAGCGTGTGCGGGGTGAAGAGCGTGATCTCCTCGCCCTCCGGCCAGTCGTCGCTGAACGCCACCAGCGCCTTGCCCAGGGCCGTCGCGTTCCACGGCAGCAGCGAGCCGGTGTCGAGGGTCTGCCGGCTGTTGTCCGGCCGGAACACGTGGTGCACGACCAGCACGTGCCTGCCGTGCAGCACGCCGATGCGGACCGCCTCGCGTGCGCGCATCGCGAGCGTGTCCGACCAGTTCAACGCCTTGGCGCGCAGCTCGTTGCCGTCCAGGTAGCTCGTGCCGATCTGGAACAGCGCCGCGCCCAGGCGGTACTTGCCGCCCTCGACCTCCTGCTCGACGAACCCGACCTCCTGCAACGTGCGCAGGATGCCGTGGACCGTCGGTTTCGCGAGGTCGAGGGCGCGGGAGATCTCGCCGACGCTCAGCTGGTGCGCGCCGCCGTGCGCGAGCAGCTTCAGGACCTCCGCGGCTCGCTTGATGGACTGAATGGGTCCGGGCACGCACCCCACTCTAGCTGCGCACGTTCGACAATGTCGAACACGTAGCGGCATTGTCGAACGTGCGATGGCTGGTGGGTCAGGGCCGGTAGATGCCCAGAGCCGCCGCACGCGAGCGGAACTTGAAGTGGTTGGCCCTCTCGCGCACCTCGCCGTCCGTCGCGATCGAGATGGGCGCGCCGTGCACCTCGACGTTCAACGACGCCAGTTCGAGATGCGTGTACATGCGCGAGTGCTCCAACGCGCCGAGGAGCGCGCCGATGAAGAACCTGGTGCGCGAGTACTTGCGGTCCGCCCGGACGTACCGGACGTCCAGCAGCCCGTCGTCGAGGCGCGGGCGCATGGTCGGCGCGAAGCCCTTGGGCCGGTACGGCCCGTTGCCCACGAACAGCATCCACACGAGGTGCTTGTCGCCGTCGATGGTCATCTCGAGAGGCTTCGCGCGTTGCAGGACGCGGAACATCGCGATCGCGGCGGCCGGCCACTTGCCCCAGCGCTTCTCCAGCTTCTCGCGGATCCGCACCATGTCCGGGTAGCCGCCGAGCGACGCGGTGTTCACGAACCACTGGTCGTTGACCTGCGCGAGGTCGACCCGCACACCCACTCCGTCCGCCACGGCCTGCGCGGTGTCGTGCAGCCCGGTGATGCCGACGTCCCGTGCGAAGTGGTTCAGCGTGCCGGACGGGATCAGCACCATCGGCAGGTCGCGTTCGGCGGCGGCCGCGGCCACGGCGGCCACCGTGCCGTCGCCACCGGCCACGCCGAGCGCCTTCGCGTCCGGCAGGTCGTCGATCTCCTCGACCGACACGACCCGCGCCTTGGGCCACTCCTCGGTGATCTGCGGCGTCGGGTCAGGACCGACGCCGGAGAAAGGGTTGACCACCACGACCAGGCCCTCGCCGTCCTGCAGCGACGTCAGGTCGGCGTGTTCGTAGGCCGACGCGGGCTCGTTCAGGCCGAGCGGCCACCACCGTCGCGTCAGGAACGCCGCACCGACACCCACGGCAGCGCCGGCCGCGACATCCGTCGGCCAATGAACGCCCGTGTGCACGCGTGAATAAGCCACGGCGGCCGCGATCGGCGCGACCACCACACCTGCTTTGGGGGATTCCAGCGCCACCGCCGTGGCGAAAGCGGCCGCTGACGCGGAGTGACCGGACGGGAATGACGACGACGTCGGCCGCTTCGACAGCCGGCGCGGCATCGCGAGCAGATCCGCGGCGGGCCGGCGGCGCGGGAAAAGTGACTTCCCGACCAGGTTCGCGCTGGCAGAGGCCCCGGCGATGGCCGCGAGACCCCGCAGCGCACCCCGCCGGAACGGGCCTTTCCGCGCGGCCAGAATTGCCGCGATCACGAACCACAGCAGACTGTGGTTGGCGGCTTTGGAAAGTCTCTTCAAACCCCGGTCGAGCCTGCTCGGACGCAGTGCAGCCGAGGAGCTCATGAGCTTCTTGTCGAGAGCGCTGACCCGTTTCCACACCCCTCTGACACTAAACCGCAACCGGCGTGCCGCCCGAACGGATCACCCTGCTGCACCTCCACGTCGCCTACTGTTGAGGGATGCAGCGGCGGATCTTCGGCATTGAGACAGAATTCGGGGTGACCTGCACCTTCCACGGGCAGCGTCGTCTGTCCCCGGACGAGGTCGCGCGGTACTTGTTCCGCCGGGTCGTCTCCTGGGGGCGTTCTTCCAACGTCTTCCTGCGCAACGGTTCCCGGCTCTACCTCGACGTCGGCTCCCACCCGGAGTACGCCACGGCGGAGTGCGACGACCTGGCCCAGCTCGTCACGCACGACAAGGCGGGTGAGCGGATCCTCGAGGACCTGCTCGTCGACGCCGAGCGCAGGCTCGCCGACGAAGGCATCGGCGGCGACATCTTCCTGTTCAAGAACAACACCGACTCCGCGGGCAACTCGTACGGCTGCCACGAGAACTACCTGGTCGCACGGGCCGGCGAGTTCTCGCGCATCGCCGACGTGCTGCTGCCGTTCCTCGTCACCCGCCAGCTGATCTGCGGCGCGGGCAAGGTGCTCCAGACCCCGCGCGGCGCCGTCTACTGCCTCTCGCAGCGCGCCGAGCACATCTGGGAGGGCGTGTCGTCCGCGACGACCAGGTCCCGCCCGATCATCAACACCCGCGACGAGCCGCACGCCGACGCCGAGCGCTACCGGCGCCTGCACGTCATCGTCGGCGACTCGAACATGTCCGAGGTCACGACGCTGCTGAAGGTCGGCAGCGCCAACCTCGTGCTCGAGATGATCGAGCAGGGCGTCCAGTTCCGCGACTTCTCCCTGGACAACCCGATCCGCGCCATCCGCGAGATCAGCCACGACCTCACCGGCCGCCGCACCGTCCGCCTGGCGGGCGGCAAGGAGGCCTCCGCGCTCGACATCCAGCGCGAGTACTTCGAGAAGGCCGTCGAACACGTCGCCAAGCGCTCCCCGGACCCGATGGCGCAGCGCGTCCTCGAACTGTGGGGCCGCACCCTCGACGCCGTCGAGTCGCAGGACCTGTCCAAGATCGACCGCGAGATCGACTGGGCCATCAAGAACCGCCTGATGAACAGGTACATGGCCAAGCACAACATGGACCTGTCCAACCCGCGCATCGCGCAGCTCGACCTCGCCTACCACGACATCCGCCGCGGCCGGGGCGTCTTCGACCTGCTGCAGCGCAAGGGCCAGGTCGAGCGGGTGACCGACGACGGCGAGATCGAGGCCGCCAAGGACACCCCGCCGCAGACCACCCGCGCGAAGCTGCGCGGCGACTTCATCGCGGCGGCGCAGGCGGCAGGGCGCGACTTCACCGTGGACTGGGTGCACCTGAAGCTGAACGACCAGGCGCAGCGGACCGTGCTGTGCAAGGACCCGTTCCGGGCGGTGGACGAGCGCGTGGAGCGCCTCATCTCGTCGCTGTAAGGCTTGTTCGGACCTGAGCGGGCGGGACCTCCGGGTCTCGCCCGCTCAGTTGCTCACGTGGACTCCTAGTTGTTCACACCGGCCGATCACCTGAGCAGGTGTCCGCCGAGTGGCGATCGCCACGGCCAGAACCTTGCCGCAGGTGAACGTGTCGTCCAAGGAAGTGAACGGGGCTTGGGCATCCAGGTCGCGGCTCAGCAGAACCAAGTCTTCGCGGTCGACCTGACGCGGAAGACCCTGGGGATCCGCTGTCGGTATGCCGAGCGCGTCGATGCGCCGTGCTACATCCGCTGGTGACAATCCAGTCCTGCCCGCACAGATGAGCAAGTGCCTCCGGTCTGCCGGCTCGGAGCAGCTGAGCCAAGCAAATTCCCCCGAGTGTTCGTTCTGCCAGAGTGCGAGGTCTTCAACTCGACGCAGCAGTCTGCCGTCCAGTCCGTCGACCCGAGCTGGAAGGTCCGCAGGCTCGCAGAACAATCCCAGAGTCTCCAGCCGCTCGACCACCCCAACCGGACTCACACCGATGCGTGCGGCTGCAGCGAGCACGTGTCCAACAGGCAGTGTCGTACCAGGGCGTTGAAGCGCTGGATGGCCTGCATGAAGCCATGACCCGACACCTTCGAGATCAGCGCTCAGCAGGGTCAGGTCATCTCGGGCGCTTTCGAACTTCAGCCGGTGTTCCGGAGGGACGTCGAACCCGAGACGTGCGAGCCTGGCCCTCACAGCGAGCGGAGACAGCCGGGTCTGCACCGCCGCGATGGCGATGTGTTGCACAGAGATCGTCTGACCGACGGCGAGCCAATGATCGTTGTTCATCCTCCGAGACCTGAATGAGCCGATCTCCGAACTGCTCAGAATCAGGTCACCTTCTTTCACTTCGTCGGGAAGGTGACTCAGAGGAGGTCGCTCGAAGCCCAGTTCGGCAAGCCGAAGAGCTACTTCGGTGGGTGAGAGAGTGGTCTTGGAGGCAGCGCAGAGCACGTGTCCGACAGTGATCGCGGTCGACGCCGTGACGGGGCCGACGCTGTCACCTTGGCTTGTATAGCTGCGAGTGAGTACATGGTCAGACGGCTGAAGCACGGGCAATCTATCGCCCATGAGCACTCTGTGCCCTGCTGCTTCGAGTCGTGCTGAAACCCATGCGAGAGGCCTGCATGAGGCGATGGCCGTGAGCGATACCTGCGCGGGCGATACGATTTCGGGACGTAGGCACCAGCGTCTACGAAGACCTCGACGTCGTCGCGGTCGCGATCGTTTGGTAGATCATCCGTGGACGGGACGGAGTATCCGAGTTCGTCCAGGCGACGCGTCACCTCGGCTGGTGTCCGGCTTGAAGCGGTCGCTGCGATCAGGATGTGAGCCACTGGAATGGTCACATTGGGCTCCAACGCGCCATCGGGAATGCCGACAGGCCGGACCACCCTGCGGTCGGATGGATGGACGGTGGAGGGTAGTCGATGCTTCGACGGGATCCTGAACCCGAGCTCTTCAAGGCGTTTCACAACCCGATCAGGGGTGATCCCCGCCGCGATCGCGGAAAGGATCACATGGTCATGTGTGACTGGGTCGCCAGGAAGCAACCACGGGGGAGTGCCTGCATGTGACTTGCTGAGCAGGACTGGGTCAATGTCGGATGAGTCGAGAGGGAGCCTCTCGCAGTCGGACATGTCATGACCCAACACGTCGAGCCGCGCTGCTACTTCAGCGGGAGACAGTTGAGCACTGTGTGCGACCGACAGAATGTGCCCGAGGCTGGGGGGAGCTTCGTCAGGTAGCCATTCGATGCCGTCGTAGTGTTCGGTGTTGCCGGCCGAAAGAATGACTTCGTCTGATGGCCTCGCGGGCACCACTGCGACCGAGGTGACAGGTGCGATGTTGTTCGACCACCACGAGTGCAACGCGGACAGTCTCCAGCTGCCAATGCGTTTGCTCAACATCCGTGCTTCGCGTCCCGACTCCACGAATTCTGCGTCGCTGGGGAAGCAACCAGCCACCTCGATCGGAACGTCCACGCCAGCAATCCGCCATGGGCGAAATCTGGCTTCTATCGCGCGTTCGCAGATTTCATCCGCGAGTCGCGGCATGGAGTCGCTGAGTTCCGACAGCCACGAGTGCGACAGCGCCGATTCCGGTGCTTCCAACAACGCTGGGATTGCGGCTTGCAGGAGTCGCCCAACCAGTTCGCGGTCCAGGTCGATGATCGTCTTGCGGTCGACGGTGAGCCGCGGCGCGCTTGCCCTCGTGAGGTTCACGATCGCTCCGAACTGACCGGTTCCCGCCCAGAGTCCATCGGCGAGCACAGCGCCCTCGGTGTCGCACCACCAGACCACGCCGCTCGGAGCGGGCACGACCACGCCTGCTTCTCTGCGAGCGCCTGCGTCAAGCGCATCGCTGGAACCGATCGGAGCCATCTGTGACAGCTGGCGAGGTTCCCACGTCTGCTCACCACTCGCGTGGCCGGACGTGACGAGGAAGTCGCTAACCCAGAGAATCCGGCGCAGGAGGTCTGTGCACAGGACGCCGTTCTCGTCCTGGCGCAAGTGCAGTCGAACGGTCGTACCTACGTCCGAGTCCGTCCCCTGCCCCAGATTCTTCACCCGGAACAACGCGTAAGGACCTGCGATGTGCACCTTGAGCAGTTGCCCCGGCCGGCCTTCGCGGTTGAGTCGGCACGTCTTCACGGTGATCTCATCGGCCAGCATGAAGTAGCTGAGGACACCGATGCCGAATCGGCTGTTCGGATAGCACTCGATGTTCGCGCTAGCCCAGTCAGCTTGTTCTTCCAGGTACTCGGGCATTTTGGTGAACGTGACACCAGCCGTAGCGAACACATCGATCAGTTCACGATCGCTCATGCCGATGCCGTTGTCTTTGCAATCGAGGAACGGACGGCCGTTCTCCTCCCCCTGGCTGAAGGCGATCTCGCCTGTCCAATCCGGAAGACTCACTTTCACCCCTGAACTCGGGTGACGGAGGTAGGCCGTGCGCGCCTGCCGGTAACGGCAGGCGTCGAGTGCATTCTGGTACAGCTCACGGATGGCGAGCTCGGTCGAACCGTAGAGCTGTCTGCCCATGAGCAATCGCTGGATCTTGTCGTCGGCGAGCTGGAACCGATGCCCGAAGGAGGCGGGCGCGTGTTCCGCGTCGTCGCCCTGTCTGATCGTGAGCCCGTCCGCAGAGGCGTGGGCGGGCATGGCTTCGAGGGGCTTCAGATGCCCAGGCTCCTCGGAGACGAAGGCGATCTCGGCCAGCACCGCGTCCACCTGCACTGCGTGTAGGCGCAATGCCCTCGCCGTAGCCGGATGGGTGCACACAGTGGTCAGCACTCTGGTCCGGCCGCTCGGCCACCCCGCCTTGCGGATCGATGTCAGCACCTCGTCCAGGCGCACTCCTTCGTTGTCGATGCCGATGTGGTCGACGATGTCGTTCGGCAGCGTGATCGGATCGATCGCTGTGCGATGGGCGACCACCAGCAGGTAACCCAGCAGTTGCTCCCGCAGGTACTGCTCGTGTCTGCTGCCGCCGTTGAAATGCTTGATCGACTCGAGCCGCGAGCGACGGTCCGCTCGCCGCAGGAAAGCGGAGTCGATCTGTACGACGCGCATCAACTCGGTCAACCTGCTGGGGGTCAGAACGTCGTTGAGGGGCTCTGGGATGGTCGGGGGAAGCATCGCGGCAATGTTCTTGGGGCTGTAGCACTCGGGGTTCTCGACGAGCCAGCGTCGAAACAGCTACCACGCGATGGCATGTGCGGCAGGATCGCCGGCTTCGAAGAGACGGGCACCCCTCCGGTGCAACAGCTCGTGCTCTGCCGCGAACGCGCTGAACTTCCGCAGCTCACCTGTGCTGGCGAACGCCTCGACGGCTGGATCCGCGCCTTGCAACGTTGCCGTCGCGAGCTTTGCCCAGAAGGTCTGGTGGAGGTAAGGGAAGGTGACGAGAAGCGCGGTTTCGACATCGGATGCCTCCGATGTCGCCGACGTGAAGACCAGCTCTCTCAACCACTCGAGCCGCACGTTGAACCGTTCCGCGAACTCGCCGTCCAGCCACGGGTCTTCTGTACGGTTGCGTTCCCAGTCGGAAGCCAGGTGGGCAATCACGGCAACGCAGGCCTTCAGTTGCGTGTTGTTCGGGCCGAGGTAGTCCCGCGTTGCCGTAACCCACGGATGTGGTGTTGTGGTCTCGACAAGTGATCGAGTTGGGGTTGTTGCTCCGATCACGATGTGCGGGCCGCTCTCCTGCATGCGGACGATCCTCTGCCGTGTCCAAGCGGAAAGGCACGATCGACGCGACTAGGTCACCCGTTCAGCCGTGTCCGGCCGATCAGCGGGTAGGAAGTGGACACCGGCTGGACCAGAGTGTCCGCATGAGGATCATCGCGGCGGCGCTCGCCGCATTGCTGGTTCTGCCGGGAGTCGCGCAGGCCGACTCCTACTGGGAGCTCAAGCCCACCGGCACCGATGCCCGCTTCCGGGGCCTGTCCGCCGTCAGCGGCCAGGTCGCCTGGGTCAGCGGGTCCAAGGGCACCGTGCTGCGCACCACCAACGGCGGGCGGACGTGGGAGTCCGTCGGGCCGCCCGGGACCGAGGCGTTGGAGTTCCGCGACATCGAGGCCTTCGACGCGCGCAACGCCGTGGCGTTGTCGATCGGTGAGGGGGAGTCGTCGCGGATTTACCGCACGGCCGATGGTGGCAAGTCGTGGCAGGAGGAGTTCCGGAACACGGATCCGAAGGCGTTCTACGACTGCGTCGCGTTCTTCGACCGGTTTCGCGGGTTGGCGTTGAGCGATCCCGTCGACGGCAAGTTCCGGGTCCTCAGGACGTGGGACGGTGGGCGGTCGTGGCACGTCAACGACACGAAGGGCATGCCTGAGGCGTTGCCGGGCGAGTTCGCGTTCGCGGCGTCCGGGCAGTGCGTGACGACCAGTGGTAATCACGCGTGGATCGCTACCGGCGGCGGGGCGAAGGCACGGGTGCTGGAGTCGCGCGACGGTGGGCGGTCGTGGAAGGCGTCGAAGGTGCCGTTGCCCTCCGGGGAGGCCGCCGGGGTGTTCGCGGTGGCGTTCAAGACGCCGTGGCGCGGGGTGGCCATCGGGGGTGACTACCTGAAGCCGACCGATCCGACGCCGGCGTTCGCGACCAACGACGGGCGCGGGTGGGTCGCCGGGAAGCAGGCGCCGGTCGGGTACCGGTCCGGGATCGCCTATCGCGGGAACGGGCTGGTGGCGGTCGGGCCGTCGGGCACGGACGTGTCCCAGGACGGGAAGACCTGGAAGGTGGCGGACGGCGGGAGCTTCGACACCGTCGACTGCGTCGGGTTCACCTGCTGGGCGGCGGGGGAGAAGGGGCGCGTCGGCATTCGCCGTTGAGTCCATGCGGACTGGAAACAATTCGGGTCGAGGGGCCGGTTGGCAAGTGTGCAACCGGTCCCTTGTGATGTTCCGGCGGGGGCGGATACGGTTTTTTGAAAGGCGTTACCCGCTGGGGGCGGAGGGGTAATCGTTCTGTTTCTCGGGGGCAGTTCTGCCTGTCGCCGAACAGGGAGGATCGCGGTGAAACGCAAGGTCGTGGCGTTGCTCGTCGTCGTGTTGTCGGTGCTCGTGGTGGCACCCGCGCGGGCGCAGGAGATCGCGCCCTTGGTCGATGTGGTCGGATACATGAGGAACAACAACGGCAGATGTCTGGACGTCGAAACGGTAGGCGGGCGTCTCGGTACTCGAATGCTGCATTCCGCCTGCCATTTCGGGGACACCCAGAGGTTTCGGTTCCGCAAGGACTCGGTGCTGAACCGGTGGACGATCAGGCCGGAGACGGCGAACAACACCTGTGTTGACGTGTTCAACAACGCCGGGCCCGACCTGGTGCGGCACCCGTGCCACGGGGGCAACAACCAGGCGTGGGCGCTGGACGGCGACTTCTGGGTGTCGTACCTGAACAACCACGTGCTCGACGCGTCCGGCACCGACCGGAGGGCTCTCAACTGGCCGTACAACGGTGGTGCGAACCAGCGGTGGACGATCCTCCCGCAGAACTCCCCGCTCGTGTTCCAGATCTGATCGGAGCGGGTGGTAACGCTTGCGGGGGCTGCAGCGAAAGAGCGTGTGTCGGCCGCACTTCGCGGGGGTAACCCCCAGTAGGTGAACGAAGACTCTCGGACGCGTTGCAGGGACGCCGAAGAGGTTTTGCCGAGCGTGAGGACCGGTGGTGCAGGGCCACCGGTCCTTCTCGTTTTCCGGAGTCGTGTCCACTCGCGCCGCAGACCCAGCACCGCCGTCCGTTCTGAACGGACCGTTGACGGCAGGTGGTGATGAGGTTTCGGTGCGCGCACGCGTTAGGGTTTGTCCGTGGCCATCGCACGCGCCGAACGCCTCGTCAACCTGGTGCTGTGCCTGCTGTCGACTCGTCAGTACCTGACAGCGGAGCGCATCCGCGCCATCGTCCCCGGCTATCACGAAGCCCCCACGGACGAGGCGTTCTTCCGCATGTTCGAACGCGACAAGTCCGAGCTGCGGGACCTCGGCGTGCCGCTCGAGACCGGGCGCCAGTCGAACGCCGAGGGCGCGGAGGACGGGTACCGGATCGCGCGGCGCGACTACGAGCTCGGCGACATCGACCTCGAACCCGACGAGGCGGCCGCCGTGGCGCTGGCCGCGCGGCTCTGGGACTCGCCGCAGCTCACGGGTGCCGTGCACGGCGCGTTGATCAAGCTGCGCGCGGCCGGGGTGGACGTCGACCAGGACACGCCCGCGGCCGTCGAACCCAAGGTGCGCGCCAGCGAGCCCGCGTTCCCGCCGCTGCTGCAGGCGGTGCAGGCGGGGCAGGCCGTGTCGTTCGGCTACCGCAAGCCGCCGCCCGGTGGTCAGAAGGAACGCACGGTCGAGCCGTGGGGCGTCGTCGCGTGGCGCGGCAAGTGGTACCTCGTGGGCTGGGACCGCGAACGTGAGGACACGCGGTGCTTCCGGCTCTCACGGGTCGTGGGCGCCGTACGGCCCGTGGGCAAGCCCGGTGCGTTCACGGTGCCCGAAGGCACGGACCTGATGAGTCTCATCGCGCGCACCGAGGTCGATCCGCACCACACGGCGCCCGCGCGCATCTGGGTCGCCAAGAACCGGGCGCAGGGCGTGCGCCGGCACGCCAAGGTCGTCGAGGAACGCGACGGCGGCGACGTCGTCGAGATCGACCTGAAGTTCCCCGACTCGGCGGCCAAGTGGCTCGCCGGGTTCGGGCCCGACGTCGTGGTGCTGGAGCCCGAGGTGCTGGCCAAGTCCGTCCGGGACCGCCTGCAGGGCGCACTGGAAGGAGCGCGGTGACCGCGTCGAACGAACGGCTGCCGCGCCTGCTCGCACTCGTGCCGTACCTGCTCAACCGGCCCGCCATCACCGTCAAGGAAGCCGCCGCCGACTTCGGCATCACGCCCAAGCAGCTGCGCAAGGACCTCGAACTGCTGTGGATGTGCGGCCTGCCCGGCTACGGCCCCGGCGACCTCATCGACCTGTCGTTCGAGGGCGAGACGATCACCGTGTCGTTCGACGCGGGCCTGGACCGGCCGTTGCGGCTCACCGCGGCCGAGGCGGCGTCGCTGCTGGTGGCGCTGCGGGCCCTCGCCGACACGCCCGGCGTGGTCGACGCGGACGCGGTGCAGCGGGCGCTCGCGAAGATCGAGTCGGCCGTCGGCAAGGCGCAGCCCGCGGGCATGGTGGTCGGGCTCGGCGCGTTCGAACGGGGCGAAACCACCGAGGTCCGGTCCGCTGTGCAGGACGCCGTGAAGCGCGAACGGGCCGTGCGCATCCGTTATTACTCGCAGTCACACGACGCGATGAGCGACCGTGTCGTCGACCCGATGCGTCTGCTGCTCGTCGAAGGGCGCGGCTACCTCGAAGGATGGTGCCGATCGGCGCTCGGCGTGCGGTTGTTCCGGCTCGATCGCATCGACGAGGTGCAGGTGCTGGACGAGCCGTCCGCGCCGCCGCCGCACGCCCAGCTGACCGATACGTCGGAGGGGTTGTTCCAGCCGAGGGAGGATCAGAAGATCGCCGTCCTCCTGCTCGAACCGGACGCGCACTGGGTCGCCGAGTACTACCCCGTTGATCACTCGGCGGAGCTCTCGGACGGCCGCACGCGTGTCCTCATGCGCTACGACGACCCGTCCTGGATGGTCCGCCTGCTCCTCGGGTTGGGCGGTGACGTGCACGTAGAGCAGCCCGCGGAACTCGCGCAGGAGGTCGTTCGGCAGGCGGCGGAGGCGTTGCGGCGGGCAGATCACCTGTTGTCCACCTAAGACGTATAACGTGTGCTTGTGCCGTCCACACCGACCCTGGCGCTGATCGTCGTCGCCCTGATCGTGCTCGTCATCGCCGCGATCCGAGTCCTCCGATCCTTGCGCCGATTCGCCCGCACCCGCACTCTGGTGAGGGACAGGGTCGGGGACCGCGTCGGTCTGCTGAAGGCGCGATCCGCGGCGCTGAAGGTGGCCCTGGCGGAGCGGCGCACCACGGAACAGGCCCGCACCAGGGCGAACCCCGCGTACGATCGTCGTGGCGGGGCAGACAGGAGGATCACCAATGGGTAACCTCGGACCCACCGAGCTGATCATCATCGCTGTGGTGATCATTCTGCTGTTCGGTGCGAAGAAGCTTCCCGACATGGCGCGTTCGCTCGGCAAGTCGGCCAAGATCTTCAAGGCGGAGACCAAGGGTCTGCGCGACCAGGACTCGTCGGACGACGCGCCGGTCCAGCAGCAGCCCGTGCAGCAGCCGGTGCAGCAGCTCCCTCCGGCCCAGCCGCAGCCGCCGGCCCAGCAGGCGCCCCAGGTCGCTCCTCCCATCGAGCAGACCACCCAGAACAAGGCCGCCAACAACTGACCTTCCGGTCCCCTGACTTCTAAGGACGGTCTACGCGGTGGCGAGTCCGTTCCGGTGGTTCGCTGAACGCCGGGAACGCGGCAGGCGCCGTCGGGGCAACGCCGACGGCACGATGTCGCTCAAAGATCACCTGTACGAGCTGAGGTACCGGCTCGGCATGGCGATGCTGATCGTCTCGATCGGCGCCATCTTCGGCTTCATCTGGTTCGAGGTGCGCCTCGGCCCGATCCCGTCGCTCGGTGACATCCTCACGGGGCCGTACTGCCAGCCCGACCTGGCGCAGTACCGGGCGGAGATCAGCAACAACGGCAAGTGCGCGCTGTTGCAGACCGAGCCGTTCGAGATCTTCATGGTCCGGCTGCAGGTCGGTACGGCGGCGGGCGCGGTGCTGCTCAGCCCCGGCTGGCTGTACCAGATCTGGGCGTTCATCACGCCCGGCCTCTACCAGAAGGAACGCAAGTTCGCGCGGCTGTTCGTCAGCGCGGGCGCGTTGCTGTTCGTGGCCGGCGCGGTGCTCGCGTACCTGGTGGTGCCCGAGGGCCTGAAGGTCCTGCTCGGCTTCGGTGGCGACAACTGGGTCACCGCGCTCACCGGCAGCAAGTACATCAACTTCGTCATCACGATGTTGTTCATCTTCGGCGTGAGCTTCCTGATCCCGCTGGTCGTGGTGATGCTGAACCGCGCGGGCGTGCTCTCGTACGAGCGGCTGGCGAAGTGGCGGCGCGGCCTGATGATGGGCCTGTTCGTCTTCGCCGCGATCGCGACTCCGGGCACCGACCCGATCTCGATGGTCGTGCTGGCGCTCGCGCTGGTGCTGCTGTTCGAGATGGCGATCCAGATCGCGCGCGTCCACGACAAGCGCAAGGCCAAGCTGCGCTCGGCCGACGGCTGGGACGAGCTCGACGACGACGAGGCGGCGCCGTTCAACTACGTCGCGTCCGACGCGGACGGCAACGACCCCGGTGAGAAGGCCCTCGCTGCGGAACCCGCGAAGCCCGCGGACACCCCGAAGCGCGTGAACTACGACGACGCCACGTGACGCGGGCAGCCTTACTGGTCTGCCCCGCGTCGGGCAAGGGGCGGGCGGCCCGGATGGCCGGGTCGACCGCCGCGGCGCTGAGGCCGCACTTCTCGTCGTTGACGCAGCTCGTGGCGCACGACGCCGAAGGCGCTCAGGAGATGGCGCACCAGGCCGTCGCCTCCGGCATCGACCTGCTCGTCGTCCTCGGCGGTGACGGTGGCGCTCACCTGGGCATCCAGGCGTGCGCGGGCACCTCGACGGCGCTGGGGATCGTCCCGGCGGGCACCGGCAACGACCTGGCGGCGGCCATCGGGTCGCGGTCGGTCGAGGACGTCGTGCTCGGCACCCGCAAGACGCTCGACCTCGGCCGGTTGTCGACCGGGCAGTGGTTCGCGACGGTGCTGTGCGCCGGGTTCGACTCCGCGGTGAACGAGCGGGCGAACGCGATGCGCTGGCCCGCCGGTCCCCGTCGCTACGACCTCGCGATCCTGGCCGAGCTCGCCTCGCTGACGTCGGCGCCGCTCCAGGTGACGACCGAGGACGGCACGTTCGAGCTCGACGCCACGATGGTCGCCATCGGCAACACGCCCAACTACGGCGGCGGCATCCCCGTGTGTCCCGGGGCGGACGCGCACGACGGGCTGTTCGACGTGACGGTCGTCGAGCACGCCACCCGGTCGATGCTGGTGCGGATGCTGCCGACGTTGCGCACGGGTACGCACACCGACCATCCGGCCGTGCGGACGTTCCGCGCGCGCGAAGTGTCGTTGACCGGTGGCAACGGCTGGATCGCTTACGCCGACGGCGAACGCATGGAGGCCCTGCCCGTCACCGTTCGGACGGTTCCGGACGCTCTCACCGTCGTGGGTCGCTAAGTTAGACGGCTGTTCGGTCCGTTTTTCGTTCTTCGGTAGGGATTCATGGAGACGCTGGAGTTTCAGTCCGAGGCGCGTCAGCTGCTGCAGCTGATGATCCACTCGATCTACTCGAACAAGGACACGTTCCTGCGCGAGCTGGTCTCGAACGCCTCCGACGCGCTGGACAAGCTGCGACTGGAGTCGTTCCGCGACAAGGACATGAGCGTCGACGTCGACGACCTGCACGTCGTGATCGAGTCCGACCCCGCCGAGCGCACGCTCACCGTGCGGGACAACGGCATCGGCATGACGCGCGAGGACGTCGTGCGGCTCATCGGCACGATCGCGAAGTCGGGCACGGCCGAGTTCCTCAAGCAGCTCAAGGAACAGCAGTCGGGCAACACGTCCGACCTGATCGGCCAGTTCGGCATCGGCTTCTACTCGTCGTTCATGGTGGCGGACAAGGTCACCCTCGTGACGCGGCACCCGCACGCCGAGAAGGGCGTGCGCTGGGAGTCCGAGGGCGCGGCCACGTACACGATCGAGGACGTCGACGACGCGCCGCAGGGCACCTCGGTCACGTTGCACCTCAAGCCGTCCGACGACGAGGACCGCCTGCCCGACTACACCGAGCCGGCGAAGATCCGCGAGATCGTCAAGCGCTACTCGGACTTCATCACCTGGCCGGTGCGCCTGGGCGGCGAGGAGATCAACTCCCGCAAGGCCCTGTGGGCGCGCCCGGCCTCCGAGGTGACGGAGGAGGAGTACGCCGAGTTCTACCGGCACATCAGCCACGACTGGAACGCGCCGCTCGAGACCATCCGCATGCAGGCGGAGGGCACGTTCGAGTACCAGGCGCTGCTGTTCCTGCCGTCGCAGGCCCCGATGGACCTGTTCATGCGCGACGGCAAGCGCGGCGTGCAGCTCTACGTGAAGCGCGTGTTCATCATGGACGACTGCGCCGAGCTGATGCCGGAGTACCTGCGCTTCGTGAAGGGTGTCGTCGACGCGGCGGACCTCTCGCTGAACGTGTCGCGCGAGATCCTCCAGCAGGACCGCCAGATCCAGCTGATGCGCCGCCGCCTGGTGAAGAAGGTGCTGTCGTCGGTCAAATCGTTGATGGGCTCCCGTCCCGACGACTACGCGAAGCTCTGGGGCGAGGTCGGCGCGGCGCTGAAGGAGGGCCTGCTCTCCGACGGCGACAACCGCGACGCGATCCTGGAGATCTGCTCGTTCGCCTCGACCGAGTCCGAGACGGAGCTGACGACGCTCGCCTCCTACGTCGCGCGGATGAAGGACGGCCAGGAGCACATCTACTTCATGACCGGTGACTCGCGGGTCGCCGTCGAGAAGTCGCCGCACATGGAAGCCCTGCGCGCCAAGGGGTACGAGGTCCTCGTCCTCACCGACCCGATCGACGAGATGTGGGTCGACTCCGTGCCGTCGTTCGACGGCAGGCAGCTCCAGTCCGTCGCCAAGGGGCAGGTGGACCTGGAGACGGAGGAGGAGAAGACCGCCAACGAGGCGAAGGCGGTCGAGTTCTCCGACCTCCTCACGTGGCTGGGCGAGCAGCTGGCGGACGACGTCAAGGAGGTCCGCCTCTCCTCCCGCCTGACCACCTCGCCCGCGTGCGTCGTCGGCGACGCCCACGACATCACTCCGACCCTGGAGAAGATGTACAAGGCGATGGGGCAGGAACTGCCGAAGATCAAGCGCATCCTGGAGCTCAACCCGGCGCACCCGCTGGTGGAGGGGCTGCACGGGGCGTTCGCGGCGGGCGAACGCGACTCGCTGGCCGGCACGGCGGAGCTGATCCACGGGCTGGCGCTGCTGGCGGAGGGCGGCGAGCTGGCCGATCCGTCCCGCTTCGTGACGCTGGTGGCGGACCGGGTGCAGCGCACGTTCTGACGAAACCGCAGGTGGAGGGCGATGTCGTGGAGGCATCGCCCTCTGTCGTTTCAGTGTTGGTTGAAGTTAATCTATCTCGACGGCAATTGTCGGTGTGATGTGAAAGCCTGATGGGGTGTCAAGTGCTTCGCGGTCCCCGGCCGAGGCCTACGCCGACTCCCGGCGTCGTGCCGAACGGCCCAAGCTGACCGACTTCCTGTCCGTGATCTCGTTCGAGCTGGACCCGTTCCAGCGCCAGGCCTGCGAGGCCCTGGAGGACGGCCACGGAGTGCTCGTCTGCGCCCCCACCGGTGCCGGCAAGACGGTGGTGGGCGAGTTCGCCGTGCACCTCGCGCTGACCGAGGGCCGCAAGTGCTTCTACACGACGCCGATCAAGGCGTTGAGCAACCAGAAGTTCGCCGACCTCACCGCGCGGTACGGGCCGGAGAACATCGGCCTGCTCACCGGCGACACGAGCGTGAACGGCGGCGCGCCGGTCGTGGTCATGACGACCGAGGTGCTGCGGAACATGCTGTACTCGGGTTCGTCCACACTGGACGGTCTCGCGTACGTCGTGATGGACGAGGTGCACTACCTCGCCGACCGGTTCCGCGGGCCCGTGTGGGAAGAGGTGATCCTGCACCTGCCCGAGCACGTGCAGGTCGTCGGTCTGTCCGCGACGGTCAGCAACGCCGAGGAGTTCGGCGAGTGGCTGGTCGAGGTGCGGGGCGACACGACGGTGGTCGTGGACGAGCACCGGCCCGTGCCGTTGTGGCAGCACATGATGGTCGGCAACCAGATGCTCGACCTGTTCGAGGGCGACCAGACGCACGCGCGGATCAACTCCCAGGTGCTGCGCAAGACCGAGGAACTGGCGCGGTACCACGTGCCGTTCAGCCGCGGCCGCAACCGCAGCGGCGGCACGGGCCGGCCGTCGCGCAACAGCGGGTACAAGCCGCCGTCGCGCACGGACATGATCCAGCGGCTCGACAACGCGTCGCTGCTGCCCGCGATCGTGTTCGTGTTCAGCCGGGCTGGCTGTGACGCGGCGGTTGCGCAGACGGCCCGCGCGGGGCTGCGGCTCAACACGCCGGAGGAGTCCGAAGAGGTCCGCCGGATCATCGACGAGAAGACGCGCGACCTGCCCGAGGCCGACCTGATGGTCCTCGGGTACTGGGAGTGGCGGGAGGCGCTGGAGCGGGGCATCGCGTCGCACCACGCCGGGCTGCTGCCCGCGTTCAAGGAGACCGTCGAGGAGCTGTTCGTCCGGGGTCTCGTGAAGGTCGTGTTCGCGACCGAGACGCTCGCGCTCGGCATCAACATGCCCGCGCGGACGGTCGTGCTGGAGAAGCTCGTCAAGTACAACGGCGAGGCGCACGTCGACCTCACGCCCGGTGAGTACACGCAGCTCACGGGCCGTGCGGGCCGTCGCGGCATCGACGTCGAGGGGCACGCGGTCGTCGTCTGGCAGCCGGGCATCGACCCGAAGTCGGTCGGCGGGCTCGCGTCCACGCGCACGTACCCGCTGCGGTCGTCGTTCCGGCCCGGCTACAACATGGCCGTCAACCTCGTGCACCAACTCGGCGCCGAGTCCGCGCGCGTCATCCTGGAGCAGTCGTTCGCGCAGTTCCAGGCCGACCGCTCGGTCGTCGGGCTCTCGCGCCGCAT
The DNA here is from genome assembly GCF_042721395.1 of Lentzea sp. NPDC058450. Lineage (NCBI taxonomy): Bacteria > Bacillati > Actinomycetota > Actinomycetes > Pseudonocardiales > Pseudonocardiaceae > Lentzea > Lentzea sp. NPDC058450. Next base: position 17,866 of record NZ_JBHXLO010000015.1, on the reverse strand, counting down.
CGACCGCAACAAGGAGGCCCTGGAGGGCTACTCCGAGTCGATGACGTGCCACCTGGGCGACTTCAGGGAGTACGCGTCGCTGCGCCGCCGCATCGGCGACCGGGAGAAGCAGCTCGCGAAGCAGAACACGAACGCGCGCCGCATCGAGACCGCCAAGTCGCTCGAACGGCTGCGCAAGGGCGACGTGATCGCGGTGCCGTCCGGCCGCCGGTCGGGTCTCGCCGTCGTCATCGACCCCGGCATCGAGCCGCTGGGCGAGGCGCGGCCGCTGGTCGTCACCGAGGACCGCTGGTCGGGCCGTCTCACGTCGGCGGACTTCCCGGCGCCCGTCGAGGTGCTCGGGCACGTCCGGCTGCCCCGGCAGGTCGACGTGCGCTCGCCCAAGTCGCGCCGCGACCTCGCGTCCACGATCCGCAACACGGGCATCACCGTGCCGTCGCGGGGCCGCAGGCAGACCACGGCGGACGACGACCCCGAGCTCGCGACGCTGCGCCGGGCCCTGCGCGCGCACCCGTGCCACGGCTGCGACCAGCGCGAGGACCACGCCCGCTGGGGAGAGCGCTACCACCGGCTGCTGGCCGAGACCGAGCAGCTCGAACGCAAGGTCGCGGCGACGACGCACTCGCTCGCGCGGCAGTTCGACCGCATCCGCGCGTTGCTGCGCGAGCGCGGCTACCTGAGCGAGGCCGAGGAGGTCACCTCCGACGGCAAGCGCCTGACCAGGCTCTACAGCGAGTCGGACCTGCTAGCGGCCGAGTGCATCCGCAACGGCGTGTGGAAGGGCCTCAAGCCGGAGGAGCTGGCCGCGGTCGTGTCGTCGCTGGTCTACGAGGCGCGCCGGGACGGTCCCGTCGAGGCGCGGCTGCCGCAGGGCCCGGTCGCGGACGCGATGCTCAAGACCGTGCGGCTGTGGGCGGAGATCGAGGACGACGAGCGTCGCCACAAGCTCGAACGCATCACCCGCCAGCCCGACCCCGGCTTCGCGTGGCCGGTGTACCGCTGGGCGCGCGGCGAGTCGCTGGAGAAGGTGCTCAGCGCGGCCGAGGCGGGCGGCAACGAGCTCGGCGCGGGCGACTTCGTGCGCTGGTGCCGGCAGGTGATCGACCTTTTGGACCAGATCCGTGAGGTGGTCGGCCGACAGGACCCGGTCGGCGCGGCCGCGGCCAAGGCCGTCGACGCGCTGCGGCGCGGAGTTGTGGCGATGATGTGACATGGGCCTGACGAAGGTTTTGCGAGTCGGAGTAAAGACTGGCCTGCACGGTGTGATTGGATTTCGCCGCAACGTCGTACACACGGAGGTCGACAGATGAGCAGCCCGTACGGACCGTCCGGAGGGAACGATCCGCAGCAGCCCTGGGGCCAGCAGCCGCAACCGCCGCAGCAGCCCTATGGAGGCGGTTTCCCTCCCGGCACCCCGTCCGGCGGGTTCCCGGCCCAGCAGCCGGGACAGAACCCCTACGGCCCGCCGCAGCCCCAGCCGGGTCAGCAGCAGCCGTACCCGGGCTTCGACCCGTCGCAGCAGCAGACGCAGCAGTACGGCGTGCCCGGTCAGCAGCCGCAGTCGAACCCGTACGGCACCCCTGCCCAGGACCCGTACGGCCAGCAGACGCAGCAGTACGGCATGCCGGGCCAGCAGCAGCCCAACCCGTACGGCCAGCAGCCGGGCTACGGCCCGCCGATGCCGCCGAAGAAGAAGTCCAGCGCGGGCATCTGGGTCGCCGCGGTGGTCGTCGTCCTGCTCGTGGGCGCGGTGCTGTTCACCGGGTTCGTGGCGCCGGCGTTCTTCAAGAAGAAGATCTTCGACAACACGGCCGTGCAGACCGGCATCGTCCAGATCCTGAAGGACGAGTACAAGATCTCCGACGTCGGCGCGGCGAGCTGCTCCGGTGAGAACGAGGTCAAGCCCAACACCTCGTTCGAGTGCAAGGTGCAGGTCGGCGGCAAGGACAAGAAGGTCAAGATCGTCGTCAAGACCGAGGACGGCGAGTACGAGGTCGGCCAGCCGACCGGCTGATCTGTTTCTTCGCGCTAACCTCCCTCAAGGTGACCTTGGGGGAGGTTTCGTGTCTGTGCGGTATTTCGTGGTCCGCGCCGAGGAGACGACGTGGTGCCCGGTCGCTGGAGTGGGGGCCGCCGGACCTGTCGGCGCGGCTGAGCGGTGAGCCGACCTTCTTCGAGATCTCGGCCGACGACGCTGAGCAGATGCTCGTCGACCTGATCGTGGACGTGCGGTCAGAACGGAACGAGAAGCCGTACAGCAGGTGGACCACATACGTGTGGTTCGAGCGGCGGTCCGATGTCTTCGACCTGGACAAGGCGTCCGTGCTGTACCGCACGAACCAGGACGTCAAGGAGGTGTTCATCCATGACAGGACCTGGGCACCCACGCGCGCGGGATCGCCTGGGCGCCGCGCTGGTTCCTCCTGCCGGCCGACGACGTGACACCGCGTCGCACGGGAGCACGCCGACGGTGCCACGGAGGTGTTCACCGACGAGTTGCGCTGGGAGCCGTTCGACTGGGCCGGACCTCGGGAGTTCGTCCGGGCGGTGAATGCGATGGCGGTGTGCGCGGAGACGCGTGAACGGGTGCGCACGGCCCAGTGGGACGGCGTCTACGCGTTGGTCTTCGAGGAGTTCCAGCAGTGCGGCGACCTGATGCGCGCCAAGTACCTGCTGCGGTACCCGGACGGGACCCGGGCGGTCGAGGAGGAGTGGCGGGGCGGCGGCGACTGGGGCATGACCTTCCGGCAGCGGGACGTGATCCGGGAGCACAACTGGTACGACGTGGAGTTGCCGGTCACGGAGGCCGAGGCGCGCGAGTACATGCGGCTGCACGACGAGTGGTCACGACTACAGCGCCGTGCGTACGGGCGGCCCGGAAACTGACGTGCGTTCCGTCGCGCCCTGAGCGACGATCGCGGGCGTGACGGAGATCCGCGTTCTCACCGACGATGCGCAGTACCGCGCCCACAGCACGCTCTTCCGCCGGGCGATGCACTGGGGCCCGCCCACCGACGACCAGTGGAAGGTCACCCAGCCGTCCTACGAGCCGGGGCGCGTGCTCGCCGCGTTCGACGGCGACCTCATGGTCGGCTCGACGCAGACGTTCGGCGGCACGATGGTCGTGCCCGGCGGTGCCGTGGTGCCGCACTCCGCTGTGTCACGAGTAGGTGTGCGTGCGGACTACACGCGCCGTGGCGTCCTGAGCGGTCTGATGCGCGAGCAACTCTCGACGTTGCCCGATCCCGTCGCCACGCTGCGCGCGTCGGAGGGCCGCATCTACGGCCGCTTCGGTTACGGCCTGGCCGGTCGGGTGCGGTTCCTGCGCGTCGACGCCCGCAAGGCCGTGATCCCCGGCTCCCCGGTCGGCCGCGTGCGGATGGTGGACTCCGACACCGCCGAGAAGGTGCTGCCGGAGCTGCACACCGCGTTCGGTCTCGGCCGCCCCGGCCAGATCTCCCGCTGGCACGGCTGGTGGGTCAGGGCGTTCGACCGCAAGGGAGACTTCGAGAACCTCGTCACCGTCGTCCACAGTGGACCGGACGGCGACGACGGCTACGTCAGCTACAAGGTGACCGAGGACAAGGAGTTCAACCACCACATGGAGGTCGAGGATTTCGCCTGCGCCAACGCGGACGCGTGGCGCGACCTCTGGATCTACCTCACGCGCCTCGACCTGGTCGACACGATCTCCGTCGACGCGGCGCTGGATGACCCGGTCAACTGGCTCTTCGAGGACCCGCGCGTCGTGGTCACGAAGGACGTCTTCGACCAGATCTGGCTGCGGCTGGTCGACGTGCCGCGCATGCTCGCCGCCCGCACGTACGGGCCGGGCTCGGTGGTGATCGAGGTGCACGACAAGCTGTTGCCCGCGAACGACGGCCGCTACCGGGTGTCGTCCGACGGCGTCGAACGGGTGGACGCGCCCGCCGACATCACGATCCCCGTCGACCTGCTGGGCGCGGTGTACCTGGGCGACACGAAGTTCTCGCACCTCGCGGCCGCCCGGAGGATCGAGGGGTCGCGGTTCGACGAGGCGGACGCGGTGTTCGCGAGCCCCGTCGCACCGCTCTGCTCGACGTTCTTCTAGGCGAGGGTCCAGCTCGACGCGCGGCCGTCGCCGTGCCGCACTACCCAGGTGCCGTCGCCGGGGAGCTGGACGTAGGCGTCCTCGGGGACTTCGATCTCCCCGAGGAAGGCGCCGGTCGTGAGGTCGAGGATGTGGAGCAGCACGTGCACGCCGTCCGGGGTGCGGTTCGTGGATCGCACCCCAGACGACGGGGCGGGTGGTCCACAAAGGTCACGCGCGGAGGTCAGCGGTCAGGGGCGTCGTTCCATCGCGTTCACCAGGCGCGGCACCGAGCTGCCGAGGCCCCAGCGCTGCGTGAGCTCCCGCAGCCGGTCGGGGTCGGCGGGCACGCGCGGCACCTCGTCGGACCGGTCGAGCACGACCGGGGCGTCCAGGGCGGTGCGGACGACGACCGGGGCGACGGCGAGGTAGTCCTCGGCAGCGATGAGGGCGTTGCGGGCCTTGGTGGTGAGCTTGCGGTCCATCGGGTCGCCCACGGCCTTGAGGACGGCGTCGAGGGAGCCGAACTCGGTGATGAGCTTCGCCGCCGTCTTCTCGCCGATGCCCGCGACGCCCGGCAGGCCGTCGGACGGGTCGCCGCGCAGCACGGACATGTCGGCGTAGGCGGAACCGGCGTTCTCGACGGGCAGCGAGTACTTCGCGGCCAGCTCCTCCGGGCCGAGCACCTCGGCCTTGTTCCAGCCGCGGCCGACGTAGACGACGTGCACGGGGGTGGGCTCGAAGCGGACGACCTGGAACATGTCGCGGTCGCCGGTCACCACCTCGACCGGGGACTTCTGCTCGCGGTGGGCCAGGGCGCCGATCACGTCGTCCGCCTCGTGGCCCTCCGCCTCGCCGGTGCAGATGCCGGCCGCGTCGAGGACGTCGAGGATGATCGGGATCTGCGGCGTGAGGGTGTCCGGGACCTCTTCGGAACCGTCGGTGGCGTCCTCGGCGACGCGGTGCGCCTTGTAGGACGGCAGTGCCTTCACGCGGAACTCCGGGCGCCAGTCGGCGTCGAGGCAGGCGACCAGGCGGGCGGCGCCGCGTTCGGTGATGACGCGGGCGATCGTGTCGACGAACCCGCGCACGGCGTTCACCGGCGTGCCGTCGGGCGCGGTCATCGAGTCCGGCAGCGCGTAGTACGACCGGAAGTAGAGGCTCGCGGAGTCGAGGAGCACGAGGGGAGAGGCCACGAAGGGACAAGTTACTAGTGCACGGGGTGGTGATGCCTGCTGGGCGCGCCTGGCGTGGCGGGGAAGTAGCGGCGAGAGGCGGAGGGCGCGGTAGAGGGGAGCGGCGGCAGGTGGCGGCCGATGTGGTGTGGGAGCGGCGCGGGTGGTGGGTGCGTGGCGGCAGGGCGGTGGTCGCGAGGGTGCGCGTGGCGGGCGAGAGACGGCGCGCAGGGAGCCGTTCCGGCGTTCGGGCGTGTCGTACGCGCGCGGCGGGCGGACCGGCGCACGCACTAGGCTTTCGGCCATGGCAACGATCACCGGACCCATCGACGTGTCCGCGCTGCGTGCGCGGCTCGACCGCGCCACCGCCGCCGCCGAGCAGGCGGGCGTCGACGCCCTCCTCATCTCGCCCGGCTCGGACCTGCGGTACCTGATCGGTGCCGGTGGCGACTCCTTCGAACGCCTCACCTGCCTCGCGCTGCCGGTCGGTGGCACGCCGCGGCTCGTGGTGCCGAAGCTGGAGCAGCCGGGCTACGCGGCGATCCCGACCGACGAGCTCGGCGTCGAGGTCGTCACGTGGGTGGACGGCGAGGACCCGTACTCGCTGGTCAAGGCCGCGCTCAAGGGCAAGAACACCGCCGTGGCGGACATGATGCCCGCGCTGCACACCATCAAGCTGAACAACGCGATCGGCGGCACGCAGGCGCTGGCCGGGCCGATCATCCGCGAGCTGCGGATGCGCAAGGACCAGGCCGAGATCGACGCCCTGCGCAAGGCCGGTCAGGCCATCGACCGGGTGCACGCGCGCATGGGTGAGTTCCTGCGAGTGGGACGCACGGAACGGGACATCGCCAAGGACATCGCGGCCGCGATCGTCGAGGAAGGCCACACCGTGGCGGACTTCGTCATCGTCGGGTCCGGGCCCAACGGGGCCTCGCCGCACCACCGCGACTCCGACCGCGTGGTGGAAGCGGGCGAGGTCGTGGTCATCGACATCGGCGGCCCCGTCGCCGAGGGGTACAACTCCGACTCGACCCGCACGTACGTGATGGGCGAGCCGGCCTACGACGACGTCTGGGAGACCTACGCCGTCCTCGAAGCAGCGCAGAAGGCCGCCGTGGAGGCCGTGAAGCCCGGTGTGACGTGCGAGGAGATCGACGCCGTCGCGCGCAAGGTCATCACCGACGCGGGTTTCGGCGAGTACTTCGTGCACCGCACCGGCCACGGCATCGGCCTGGACGTGCACGAGGAGCCTTACATCGTCAGCGGCAACTCCCTGCCGCTCGAAGCGGGCATGGCCTTCAGCGTGGAGCCCGGCATCTACCTGCCCGGCCGCTGGGGCGCGCGCATCGAGGACATCGTGGTCGCCACGCAGGACGGCGTCGAGTCCTTCAACAACCGACCTCACGAACTGGTGGTGCTTTGACCCTCGAACAGATCGACAGAGCGATCCTGAAGGAACTCGCCTCGGACGGCCGGTGCAGCTTCACCGACCTCGCCGAGCGCGTGGGGCTGTCCGTGTCGGCCGTGCACCAGCGCGTGAAGCGCCTCGAACAGCGCGGCATCGTCAAGGGCTACGCGGCCCGCCTGGACGGCGCGGAGATCGGCCTGCCGATGTCCGCGTTCATCTCGCTCTTCCCGATCAACCCCTCCGAGCCCGACGACTACCCGAAGCGCCTCGAGCACCTGCCGGAGATCGAGGCCTGCTACTCGGTGGCGGGCGACGCCTCCTACGTGCTGCGCGTGCGGGTGTCCTCGCCGGTGGCGCTGGAGGAACTGCTGCAGAAGATCCGCGAGTCGGCCAACGTGTCGACGCGGACGACGGTGGTCCTGTCCACGCCTTACGAGGACAGGCCTCCGGCGGTCTGAACCCGTCCGTCGGCCAGCACGAGCACCCGGTCGGCGATGGCGTGCACGGCGTCGTGGTGCGTGGCGATCAGCACCGCGGCGCCCTCGTCCGCGACGCGACGCAGCAACCCGACGGCGGCCACGGCGCTCGCGGCGTCCAGGTGCGCGGTGGGCTCGTCCGCGAGCAACGCGGCGGGCCGTGCCACGACGGCACGCGCCAACGCCGCCCGTTGCTGCTGACCGAACGACACCTGCCCCGGATACCGGGCGCCCAGCCCGGAGATCCCCAGCTCCGCCAGCAGTTCCACCACCCCGGCGACCTCGCGCCCGGCCAGTCGCAACGGCAGCGCGACGTTCTCCTCCAGCGTCAGCTCGGACGCGAGCCCCAGCGACTGCGGCAGCACGGCGCACGCGGACCAGGACGCGAGCCCCGGCAGCACCGACCCGCTGTCCGGGAAGTCGAAGCCGCACAACAACGACAGCAACGCGGTCTTGCCCGAACCCGAAGGCCCGCTCAGCGTCACCAGCTCACCGGCGGCCACGGCCAGGTCCACCCCGCGCAGCACGGACACCCCGCCGAACGCGCGGTGCACCCCGTCCGCCCTGATCACGACGCGGCCAGCGGGATGCACAGGTCCGCCAGCGACACCAGCCGCGGGTCGTGCGACGCCACCACGGCGGGCACCGGCAACGACCGCAGCGTCTCCAGCACGAGATCGGCGGACCGCACGTCGAGCTGCGACGTCGGTTCGTCCGCCACCACCACGGAAGCGCCCCGGGCCAGCGCGCACCCGAACGCCAGACGTTGTTGCTGCCCACCGGAAAGCGCGCCGATCCGCCACGTCGCGGACCCGCCCAGCCCCAGCCGGTCGAGCAACGAGTAGTCGTCCGCGCCGGCCGCCCGCAGGTTCTCCCCGACGGTCAGGTGCGAGATCAGGTTGTCGGCGGGGTTCTGGAACACCACGGCGATCTCCTTGCGCCGCAACGCCCTCAGGTCCGACCACGACAACGCCGACGTCGGCACGTCCCGGATGAACACCTCGCCCAGCGAGGGCCGTTCCACCAGCGACAGCACGCGCAACAGCGTCGACTTCCCGGACCCGGACGGTCCGGAGAGGACGGTGAGACCGGGCGCGATCGACAGCGACACGTCCGACACGGCCCGCACCGGACCGTAGGACACCCCGACGCCACAAGCGCGGATCACCTGAGCAACTCTCCCATCCGCGCGGTGCGCACACCGCGCAACGCCAACCAGGCCGCGACCACGACCACCAGCGCGCCACCCGTCAGCATGAATCCCAGCAACGGCAGGAGATCCGGCAGCATCGGCGCCGGGTTCATCCACGGCGCGGGGTCCAGGCGCGGCACGGCCGCCCCGGCGCTCGCGAACGACGCGACCACGCCGATCCCCATCGCCAGCAACGCCAGCGCGCCCACTTCGAGCAGATGACTCGACCACAGCACGGACGGGCGCATGCCCATGCGGGTCGACAACGCACCGGACACCGCGTTCTGGCGCCGGCGGACCTCCACGGCCAGCAACAACGCCACGGCGGCCACCACGGCCAGCACGACACCGATCGCCGCCACGAACCCGAAGGTCCACTCGACCGTCAGGAACGGCAGCCCGTCCAGCACCTTCGCGCGGTCGGCGACGTTCGTGTAGTGGATGCCCGCGGACTGCAACGCGGAAGTCAAGGCGGGCAACGGAAGTGACGACCACAGGTGCCACGAGCCGACCTGCTCCACGGCGGGCACCGAGTCCTTCGCCACCACGTACCCGCGCGTGCCGAGCTTCGGGAACGACGGCACCTGCGCCACCGGCTTCACCAGCGGCAGGCCCGGGATCTGGATCTCCTGGTTCGCCGACCGCCCGATCCGCAACGCCGGTGCGACCTCGCCCTCGCGCTTGAGCCCGGACAGCAGCGTCCGCACCGAAGCGGCGTCGTCCAGCACGGCCGCGTCCGTGAACGTGGCCGGGTCCACCACCAGCGCACCCGTGCTCACCCCGACGAGAGTGGTGTTGCCCCGCAACGAGGACGGCAGCGCGACCCGGCCCAGCGCGACGTCCTGCGACACCTGCACCGTGCTGTTCGCGCCGACGAACACCCCGGACTTCGACTCCAGCGCCGACTGCTGAGCCCCCGCCACGGCACTGCCGACCGCGATCGTGCCGACCGCCAGCACCCCCACCAGCAGCACCCCGGTCACCGGCCCGACGGCGGCCGCGAGCCGGCGCAACGCGAGCTGCGCGGCCGGCACCCGCCACCACTGCACGCGGTGCGACCAGCCGAGCGACCAGCGCAGCAGCCGCGTCGCGAGCAACGCCGCCGCGAGCACCACGAGCAACGGGAACGCGAGCGCCGCCACGTCGATGCGCGGCAACGTGCCCAGCTTCGGCGACGTGCCCAGCCCGTTGGCGGACAGGCGGAACCACGCGAGCACCGCGAGCCCGGCGACGACCAGCTCCCACGGCACCAGCCCGAGCCGCCGCGACCGCGCCTGCCGCTGGAACGTCCGGTGCACCCGCCACGCCGCCACCAGCACCGTCACCGCGAGGCTCAGCGCCACCACGGCCAGCACGAAACCCAGCGCCAGCCACAACGTTCCCGGCGCCAGCACCCCGCCCGGCGCGTACAGGGGCAGCAGCGACCGCGCGGCCACCAGCCCCAGCACCCCGCCTGCGACCAGCGGCAGCCCCAGTTCCAGCACGCCGCGGAAACCCAGCGCCAGCGGACTCGCCCCGCGCACCCACAGCAGCCGCAGCTCGGAATGCCTGCGCTGCGCCCACTGCACGGTCACCGTGCCGACGCCGGCGAGCCCGACCAGCACGCTGATGATCACCAGCGGCAGCAGCGCCGACGACACGTTGCGTTCGGAGGTCTGGGCCGCGGTGATCGCTCCGGACAGCAGGTCGGTGCGCGTCAACGGCAGCCCGAGGGCCGCGAGCCGCGCGTTCCCGGCGTCCCGCAACGCCTCCGCCCCGGCGATCGTGGCGGGCGCGGGAGCAGCGAACCGCAGCGTCACCGTCGCGTCCTGGGCGAACTCCGCCGGCAGCCGCGCGAGGTCGTCCGCCGACGGCACCCAGATCACCGACGTGCTCGCGCCGTCGCCGCCCAGCGGGTTCGGCACCACGGTCTGCGCCTCGGAACACCACCAGCCGTCCACGGGCTGCGCGAGGTCGGCGTAGATCGCGGTCACCACCAGCGGTGACCCGGTGAGCCGGTCGCCGACCTTCACCTTCGCGGCCGTGGCGATCGACTGCGGCACCCACAACCCGGTGCCGCCGCCCTGCACGACCGTCAGGTGCGCAAGCGCGTCCGGCCGGTACCCGAACCTGCCGTAGGTCGCGAGACCGTTGAAGTCGGGCCTGCCGATGCGCGAGTAGGCGCCGCCGAGATCACTGCGCGCCGCCATCGACGCGGCCGTGGACAGCGGCAGCCCGTCCCCGTCCAGCGCCGGGTGCACGGAATGCGGGCACATCCGGCTCTGCTGGTAGGCGAGTGCGGCACTGCCGGCCGCCGAGGAGTGCAGGGCGGCCGCGGCCACCACGAAGCCCAGCAGCAACGTCGTCGCGATGCTCACCACCAGCGTGAGCGGGTTCGACAGCGCTGCCCTGGGCGCGGCTCTCCACGGCAACTGCACCAGCGCACGCTAACCGGCGTCTCAGGATTTGGGGAGGCTTTCGGTGGTAACAGAACGCATGACCCCGAAGCGCGCTCCGAACGGGTCGACGAGCACCGCGATCCGGCCGACGTCGTCCAGGTCGTGCGGCGCCAGCAGGACCGGCGCCGAGGCCGCTGCCTGATCCACATCGGCCACCTCGAAGTACGGCAGCCAGAACGCCTGGGTGTCCGCGACGATCGCGCCGAACATCCGGCCGGGGCCCGCACCCGCCGGCGCCAGGAACTGTCCGGGCGCGCCGGGGATCAGCGCGATCTCCCAGCCGAAGAGCGAGCGGTAGAACGCCGCCGACGCGCTGGGCGCGGGGGAGTGGAGCTCGATCCACGTGAGCGAACCGGGGGTGGACACCGCGCCGAGCCCGGCGGACTCCACCGTGGCGGCCCACACCCCGACTTCCACGCCGTCAGGATCGGTCAACCGGTCAGGTCCGGGAGCCGCGGCGGCGAAGTGGACGGTCCACGAGGTGCCCTGCGCGGCCACGTGCCCCGCGACCGCCAGCCCTCCTCGCGTGAACACGCCGCTGCCCGGTGTGCCGGCCGGGTGGTACTCCCAGCCCAGCAGGGCGCCGTAGAACTCGGCCGCGGCCGCCTCGTCGGACGTGCCGAGCTCGAGCCACGCCGGGGCGCCGGGAACGAAGTCCGTGGTGATCACCTATGCCCACCTCCAGCGGATACCTACCCAGTTCACCGACACATCAGTCTCGAAGTGGTGCACGGAGCAGGTGTGGTCGGGGTTCAGGTCGATCGTGCGGTGCGGTTCCTGCTCCTCCCAGTCCTGCAGGTACACGTGCGGGTCGACGGGCATCGCGGCCGGGTCGAAGTGCACCTCGATCAGGCTCTGCGCGAGGAAGCACCGCACGCCGTGCGCGTACTCGATGCTGTCGAGCTTCGTCGGGTCGTGCGCGGTGTACTCGAAGACCCAGGTCTCGCCCTCCCGCAACGTCCGGTCGAACAGGAGCTCGGTGACGACGACGCGTTCGTCCTCGTTGCGGGTGATCTTGCCGAGACGGCAGTTGCGGACGGGCTCCTGCCGCAGGTCCGCCGTCTCCACCGAGTCGTCGCAGAAGTAGTGCGCGTGGAAGCGGTCGACGCCGTCGGTGCGTGCGCGAACCACCACCTGCGCCTCGACGCGGGACGCGTGCCGTTCGGCGTCGACGAACACCCGGTCGTGCCGGGAGAGGATCTCCAGGTCGTTGGCGTTGAAGCCGGGCATCATGCCGGGCACGACGTCCGGCCAGCCGCTCGGGCCGGTGTGCTCCAGCAACGTCAGCAGGGACCGCGGCGGCACCTCGAGGAGCTCCTCCAGCACCGCCACGGCCCGCAGCGACTTCGGGGACACCGGCCGGACCCGGCCCTGCTGCCAGTCGCTGAGCGTCGACAGCGCGACCGCCACGTCCTGCTGCGCGAGGCGTAGCCGGAGCCGTTCCAGCGTGAGCCCGCGGCGGCGGATGGCCGCGCGCAGTGCCGAGTGGAACGGTCCGATGCGCAGCAGCGCTTCCAGACTGGGCGTCGTTGTCACGGACTTGACTGTAGTGACTACCCGGTGACTAGAGCGCGAATCCCTCCGGAAACGGATCGGTCTCGTCCAGGAAGTACTGGCCCATGCCCGTTATCCAGGCACGACCGGCCACAGTGGGCACTACGGCGGTGCGGTCGCCCAGCGAGACCTCTTCCAATAGGCGGCCGATGAACCTGGTTCCGATGAACGACTCGTTGACGTAGTCGTCGCCGATCGCGAGCAGGCCGCGGGCGTGCTGCTGGGCCATTCGGGCGCAAGTGCCTGTGCCGCAAGGGGAGCGGTCGAACCAGCCGGGGTGGATCGCCATGGCGTTGCGCGAGTCGGCGCCGTCCTCGCCGGGCGCGGTGAACTGCACGTGCTTGCAGCCGTTGATCGCCGGGTCGGTCGGGTGCACAGGACGGTTGGTGGCGTTGATCTCCTCCATGATGGACAGACCCGCGGCGAGGATGGTGTCCTTCTCGGCCCGGTCGAACGGGATGCCGAGCTGGTCGAGCGGCAGGATGGCGTAGAAGTTGCCGCCGTACGCCATGTCGTAACGGATCTCGCCGAGGCCGGGCACGGTGACCGTCGCGTCCAGCTCGTGCGCGTACGCCGGGACGTTGCGGATCGTCACGAGCTTGGTGCGGGTGTCGTAGTCGGCGAGCACCAGCCCGGCGGGCGTGTCGAGCCGCACGGTCGTGACGGGCTCGGTCACCTCGACCATGCCGGTCTCGACCAGCACCGTGGCGACGCCGATCGTGCCGTGGCCGCACATCGGCAGCAGGCCGGAGACCTCGATGAACAGCACGCCCCAGTCCGCGTCCTGCCGGGTCGGCGGCTGCAGGATCGCGCCGCTCATCGCCGCGTGCCCGCGCGGTTCGTTGACCAGGAGCTTGCGGATGTGGTCGTGGTTCTTGATGAAGTTGAGCCGCTTCTCGGCCATCGTCTCGCCGGGGATCACGCCGACACCGCCGGTGATGACGCGCGTCGGCATGCCCTCGGTGTGCGAGTCGACGGCGCTGAAGTACTTCTTGAACCTCATGACGTCGCCAGCTTCATGTCGGCGTCGACCTGGGCGAGCTGCTCGGGGCTCAGCGGGCCGCGCGGGGGACGGCACGGGCCGCCGTACCGGCCGACGTAGTCCATCGAGCGCTTGATGGCCTGCACGAACTCGGTGCGCGAGTCCCAGCGGAACGCCGGCACGAGCTTCTCGTACAGCGCTCGCGCCTCTTCCAGCCTGCCTTCGCGCGCCAGGGTGAAGAGCGTGTTCGACTCGGCCGGGAACACGTTGGGGTAGCCCGCGAACCAGCCCGTGGCGCCCATCAGCAGGCTCTCCAGCACGACGTCGTCCGCGCCCGCGACGATGGTGAGGTGCGGGGCCGCGGCCTTGATCTCCAGCACCCGCCTGACGTCGCCGGAGAACTCCTTGACCGCCACGACGTTCTCGATCTGGCCGAGCTCGGCCAGCAGGTCCGGCGTCAGGTCGACCTTGGTGTCGATCGGGTTGTTGTAGACCATGATCGGCAGCCCGGCCTTCGCGACCTCGCGGAAGTGGTGCACGACCTCGCCGCGGTTGGCCCGGTACATGGTGGGCGGCAGGCACAGCACGCCGTCCGCGCCGTCCTCGGCCGCGAGCTCCGCCCAGTGCCGTGCCTGGTGGGCGCCCACGCCGTGCACGCCGATGACCGCGATGCCCTTGTCCTTGACGGCCGCGATGGCCGTCTGCGCGACCTCGCGGCGTTCCTGATCGGTGAGGGAGGAGTACTCGCCCAGCGAGCCGTTCGGGCCCACGCCGCGGCAGCCGTTCTCGACGACCCAGCGGCAGTGCTCGGCGAACTTGTCCAGGTCGGGGCGCAGGCCCGCGGGGGCGTTCGGGTCCTCGGCGTAGGGGAGTGCGGTGGCGACGATGACGCCGTCCAGGCGTTCGGTCATGACTCTTCCTCCGGGATGGTGGCCAGTTCGCCTAGGGGGATGGGGATCGCGATGACCCGGCGCTGGGTGTCGAACGGGACGCCGGTGAGGTCGGCGGCGTTGCGGGCGCAGATGCGGCCCTGGCACCTGCCCATCGCGACGCGGCTGGTGAGCTTGAGCTCGCGCATGGTGCCGGCTTGGACGAGGTCCTGTTTCCTGACCTGTTCGCAGCGGCAGACGGTGGTGTCGTCGTTCAGCCACTCCTGCCAGCCCGGTTGGACGGCGTGGGCTCTGGAGAGGGCTTGGGCGAAGAGGCGGCCTTGTTTTACGGCTTCCAGGGCGTGTTTTGGCGGTTGTTGTCCTGCTGCGGCTGCTCCGGCCACCACGCCTTCGGCTTCGGAGAGGTCGGCGCCGCCGATTCCGGTGACCTCGCCGGCCGCGTAGATGTGCTCGATGCTGGTCTGCTGGCGATCGTCGACGTCAAGGAAGTCGTCGGTGCGGGCGGCGTCCGGGACGAGGTCGGTTCTGGGGAGGAAGCCGTAGCCAATGCAGACGAGGTCGGCGTGTTCGGTGCGGTGGGAGGTGGGGCGCCACTGGCTGTCCAGCTTGGCGACGGTGACCTTGCTGCCGTGTTTGCCGATGACGGCGGTGCGGGTCTCCAGGTGGGGCAGGACCTTGCGGTAGCTCGCCAGTTCGCCGATCTTGTGGCGGTTGGCGGCGATCGCCCTCGCTTCGCGCAGCCACCTGGTGGGGGAGGAGGCCTCGTAGACGCCCACCAGGGTGGCGCCGAGGTCTTGCAGCGCTGTCGCGACTGGGAGGAGGAACGGGCCGGAGCCGCTGACGATCACGCGTTCGGCCAGGGTGACGTCCTGCTTGGCCAGGGCCTGGGCGGCGCCCGCGGTGATGACTCCCGGGCCGTCCCAGCCGGGGAAGGGGAGCGGGCGGTCGTAGGCGCCGGTGGCGATGACCAGGGCGTCGAACGTGAGGAGCCTAGGCGCTTCCGTCTCGTTGGCTGGGCCGCGCAGGTGGAGTGTCTGGCCCTCGACCAGCCACGCCTCGGTGTTCTTGAGGTGAGTGACTTTGGCGTGGCTGAACTTGGCCCGGCCGCGCAGGTACTGGCCGCCGGCCTCGGGTTCGGAGTCGACCATGGTGACTTCCGCGCCCGCGTCGGCCGCTGTTCGCGCGGCGGCCATGCCGGCTGGGCCCGCACCTACTACTACGACCCTCATGGCTGGGTCCTGATCTCGTCGCCGTCGTGGAGCTTGTGCCGGCACGCGCGCACCTCGGGCACGCCGTTGATCTCCGCGACGCAGCCGAAGCACACGCCGATGCCGCAGAAGAACCTGCCGGGCAACAACTCCGCGACGTGCGCGACCTCCCTCGGCAGGCCGTTGAACGTCACCTTCACACCATCACCTCCGGCCGGTCGACGCGGAACGGTTCGGGGTCCGTGAGCGGCGTGGCGCCGGTCATCAGGTCGGCGAGCAGGTGGCCGGTCGCCGGGGCCAGGCCGACGCCCGCGCCCTCGTGCCCCGTCGCGTGCCACAGGCCGGGGGTGCGCGGGTCCTCGCCGATGATCGGCAGGTGGTCCGGTGCGTACGGGCGGAAGCCGCCGTACGCGCGCATGACCGGGACTTCCGCCAGCATCGGGAACATCGCGATCGCCTTCTGCGCCAACGCTTTCAGCACGCGGCTCTCGATCGTGCCGTCGAAGCCCTTGCGCTGGCGGCTCGACCCGATCAGCACCGTGCCCGCCTGGGTGGACTCGACCACGCCGGACGTCTGGAGGTCGGCGTCGCCGCTCGCCACCGCGCCCACGTAGTCGGCGTCGTAGACCTTGTGCCGGATCCGGCCGGGGATCGGGGTCGTCACCAGCACCACGCCTCTTCTCGGGAGGACGTTGACGCCGAACGTGCGCGCCCACGGGCCGGTGGCGTTGACGACGGCGCCGCAGCTGATCACGCCGTGCTTCGTGGTGACGCTGCGGCCGTCCGTTGTGGACACCTCGGTTTGGTGGAACTTTATGCCGCGCAGGAGTGTTCGCGTCGCCTTGACCGGGTTGAGCTGGGCGTCTTCCAGGTAGTGGACGGCGGCCGTGATCCCGGGGTTGAGGTGGGGCTCGTGGTCCAGGGCTTCCGTCGTGCTGATTTCGCACGCGTCGATGCCCGCCTTGCGCTGGGCGGCGGCGAAGGTGTGGAGTGGTTGGGCGGCTTCGGGGGTGGTTGCTACTACCAGTCCGCCCTTTTCCTCCCATTCGGCGTTTTCCGCGAGGGCGGGCCAGAGTGCGCGACTAGCCCGGGCGAGCGTCAGTTCCGGGCCGGGTTCCTTGTCGCTGACCAGGACGTTGCCCTCGCCCGCGGCACTCGTGCCGGACGCCGGTCCGTGGCGGTCGATCACGAGAACGGAGAGGCCGCGGGCGTGCAGCGCCTGGGCGCAGGCCGCCCCGATGATGCCCGCGCCCATGACCACGACGTCCGGGTGCATCTTCCACCTCCGTTCAATAGAATGAACGTTAGTGCTTCGGGTACTCCAGCACCAGTACCGAGCTGACTTCGCCGTCGATCGTCTCGTAGAGGTGGGGGACCGAGCCGGGGAAGCAGACGTAGTCGCCGGGGCCCAGTTCGTACGGCTTGTCCGTGGGGCCGACTTTGAGCTGACCGCTCGTGACCAGCACGTGTTCCTTGCCTGGGTGGCCTTCGGTGGTCTGGGTGGCGCCTGGTCTCACCCGCTGGTCGTAGATCTCCAGGACGGTGTCGCCGATGTCCATGCGGCGCATCAGGCGCAGGTCTACGGCGCTGCTGCTGAGGGTTTCGACGTCCCTTGCTCTGACCAGGACTACGTCCGGGGGCGTTCGTTCGGTGACGAGTTCCGAGACGGGGACCTTGAGAGCGTTCGACAGACTGAACACTGTCTCGATGGTGGGGTTGCCTGTGCCGCTCTCCAGTTGCGAGAGGGTGCCCTTGGCGATGGAGGACCGCCTGGCCAGTTCGGACAGGGACAGCCCTTGTTGTTCGCGGAACGCCCTGATGTTGGCGCCTAGCACCTGACCCGCACTCATGTCGCCGATCGTTGCACAGGGTGGCGGTCGGTCGCCGGTCGTTGTGCGGGGCGGTGTCATGTCGCTGGTTGGTGCCTGGGGCGGCCTAGGCTTGGGGGCATGAGTGCGTACACGGAGGCGGAGGGGCAGATCCTTCGCACGGCCGTTTTCGGTGCCATGGTGCTGGTGTCCACTGCGGACCCCGGGGCGGTCGATGTGGAGAGCCACGCCGGGATTCGGGCGATCACGTTGCTGACGGATGACTTGCGGGCGATTGTCTCTGCCGCGCCGCCTTCGTTGCCGGCTGGGTCGGCTGAGGACGTGGAGGCCGGGGTGCTGGCGGCTTTGCGGTCTTCGGTGGAGATCGTTGAGGCGCATGAGCCTCGGGATGTGGCGATCTTCCGGGCTGCCGTTACGGAGATGTGCCGGTCTGTGGCTGGGGCTGATGGGGAGGTTGCGGTGGCTGAGCGGGCCATGGTGGGGAAGGTTGTTGAGGCGCTCGGCTGATTTTCTGTCACCTTTGTGCGGTGGTTGCGTTGGGGTGCAAAGACAACTGCGGACGAGGTCTGGTTGCGTCATCGCCGCTGGCGCGTCGATAGCGCCGCGACGACGGCGGGGTACCAGCGGCTCTCGATCTTCTGG
>NZ_JBHXLO010000014.1:0-224795 GCF_042721395.1 Lentzea sp. NPDC058450 | reverse complement strand
CGTCTTTTCCGGCCGTTTGTGCCCCTCGAACGGGCCCATATTAAACCCCCAAATCGCACACCCCAGGTCTTTCGTCGAGACCCGCGCAACCAACTCTCGCAACCGCAGCCCAACCAACCAAACGCAACCAACCCCGCTGGAACCGCAACCAACCAACGAAACCGGCACCCGCACCCCGACGCCCGTTCACTCACCCAGGTACACCTCGCGGAGAAATGGGGGTGCCGCCACCTCCCACCCCTAGCCTTGTGCCCCATGGGTTCTGGCAAGACGTGGAGCGCGGCCGCCTGCGCACTCACCCTCACCGCAGCGCTGACGCACCCGGCCATCGCGGCCGGCCCACTGCTCCCCGACCTCCGCCAAGCCCCGGTCGGCTGCCCCGGCGGCTACACCGGCGACCCGTCCCTCTGCCGGGACTGGGACGTGTGCCCGGTGGCCGACGCCAAAGCCCCCAACGGCGAGTGCCTGACCTCCGGCGACATGAAGGCCGTGCGCATCCGCTTCACCACCGCCATGGACAACGCCGGCGACGGCCCCCTGCTGCTGCACGGTCGCCGCGCCAACAAGAACTCCACGGACATGGCCGTCCGCCAGGCCTTCCAGACCACCCGAGGCGCCGAGATCCCGGCGACCTTCGACGACGCCCGCAAAGCCACCGCCGCGTCGATGTACTACGAGCCCACCCCGACCCACCTGCACTGGCACCTCATGGGGTTCGCCCGCATGCAGCTGCGCACCCCGAACGGCCGGATGGTGGTCGCCGACCGCAAGAACGGCTTCTGCCTGGGCGACCGCTACCGCACCGCCGACGCCGACCGGTTGCCCGGCGCGCAGCGGGACGCGGCCAGCCCGGAAGGCCTGCTCGCCGAACGCCTGAGGAAGAGCAACTGCGGCCGCAACGACCCGGACGCCACCGAGATGTTCGAGGGCATCTCCGTCGGGCAAGGGGACGACTACCGCAAGGGCGTCGACTTCCAGTGGCTCGACCTGACGAACGTCACGTCGGGCACCTACGACCTCGTCAACACGGTCAACTCCGACCGCACGCTCGTGGAGTCCCGCTACGACAACAACTCCTCGTCCGTCTCGATCTCCGTCCAGTGGCCGGGCGGCGCCAAGCGCCGGCCGCCCGTCATCAGGGAGGCCCCGGCCGTCACCCTGCTCAAGAGCTGTCCCGGCACCGACCGCTGCACGGACCAGGCCAGGCAGGCCGGACTCGCCGAGCACACCGGACTCGCCGCGCGCAGCGGCCCGATCCACGAGCCCGCCCCCGCCAGGCCGGAGTGCGGGACGGACCCGAGCTGCTGTTGCTGCGCCTGCGAATGACCCGGCGGACGGCGTTGCTCCGTCCCGGGCGAGTTGTATTCCCCGCGTAACGAGTCGGTCGCTCTCGGAGACATCAGCCTTGGTGTCCGCACGAGGTGAGGGTGTGCCGATGAAGATCGACCTGTTCAAC
Source organism: Lentzea sp. NPDC058450 (assembly GCF_042721395.1). Lineage (NCBI taxonomy): Bacteria > Bacillati > Actinomycetota > Actinomycetes > Pseudonocardiales > Pseudonocardiaceae > Lentzea > Lentzea sp. NPDC058450. The sequence goes on along the minus strand of NZ_JBHXLO010000014.1, from coordinate 223,339 downwards.
GAGATCCAGAACCCCGGCCCTGCTCCCGAGGAGTTCCGCTTCCGACAGGCCCTCGACCAGGCACGACTCGCCGACGAGCTGGGCTACGGCTGCTGGTGGCAGGTCGAGCACCACGGCGCGGGCGAGTTCAGCCTGTCGTCCGCGCCCGAGCTGATGCTCGCCGCGCTGTCCCAGGCCACCTCGAACATCCGGCTCGGCCACGCCGCCGTGCTCGCGCCGGGCCGGTTCAACCACCCGATCCGCGTCGCCGAGCGCGCCGCCACCCTCGACCACCTGAGCGGCGGCCGCGTCGAGCTCGGCCTCACCCGCTCGACGATCCCCGAGTGGAACCTCTTCGGCGTCGAGCCCGCCGACGCCCGCGCCCAGACCGCCGAGGCGTTCGAGATGGTGCCGAAGATGTGGACCACCGACCGCTTCTCGCACAGCGGTGCGCACTACGACATCGACGACGTCTCGATCATCCCCAAGCCGCTGCAGAGCCCGCACCCGCCGCTGTGGCAGGCCGCCGCGTCCCCGACGTCGTTCGAGGAGGCCGGACGGCGCGGTGTGGGCGTGCTCGGCACGACGATCTGGGAGTCCATCGACCGGGTGGCCCGCATGATCGACCTCTACCGCGCGGCCGCCGCCGAGTGCACGGACCCCGTCGGCTCGTTCGTCAACAACCAGGTCGCCTACTTCACCTTCGTGCACTGCGCCGAGACCGACGAGCAGGCCATGCGCAACGGTGCGGCCGCGGCGGCCGCCTGGTACACCGTGACCGCGTTGCGCTTCTTCAACGCCGCCGCCGAGTTCGCCGCGACCATGCAACGTCACCAGGACCTGCTGGCCGCGGGCGACAGCGGCCTCACCGCCGAGTTCCTGCGCGCCGAGGTCGACGCCGCGCCCACGGACGCGCAGCTGGTGATCGGCCGGATCATCCAGGGCGAGGACGTGCCGGAGGACGAGCTGTTCGAGGTGCTGTCGGCGCAGCAGTCGTTGATCGTCGGCAGCCCCGACACGTGCCGCAAGAAGCTGCGCGCCTACGCGGACCTCGGGATCGACCGGCTGATGTGCCTCCAGCAGATCGGGCCGATCGGCGCCGACGAGGTGATGACGAGCATCCGGCTGATCGGCGAGCTGATCCCGGAGTTCGACCAGGACTGAGCCGTCGAGCAGGTCCTCCGCTTCTGTCCCGGCATCCACCCGAACGTCCGATATGGACGTTCTGACCCCTTGCTGCCGGTGCCCGATCTCCTTGTGGCGCAAGCTATCGTCGAGGTCGGGCACAACCGGAGGAAGTGAGCTCATGGGCAACCTCGGCGCAACCGAACTGCTGATCATCGGCGTCGTCATCGTGTTGTTGTTCGGCAGCAAGAAGCTGCCGGAGATGGCACGGTCACTCGGCCGCTCGGCGAAGATCCTCAAGGCCGAGTCGGCGGGCCTGCAGGAGGAGACGCAGGCCGACACGACGGCGGCGCCCACGCAGGTCGCCCAGCTGCAGCAACAGATCGACGACCTCCAGCAGCAGCTCAAGAACGCCCAGAGGGGCAGCAATCCGGCAAGCTGACGCGAGTTCGCGGCGAAAGTCCCCAACGCGCGCAACGCGATGCGGGTGATCGCGTAGCGTGCGTCGGGCAGTGATTGATGGACTTTCGGGGGAAGTGCCGTGACAGACCGCCAGGAGCGGATGCAGTCGCTCATGCGCTCGTTCGAGGAGCAGGCGAAGAAGGCCGGAGCGTTGCAGCAGGCCATGAAGGACCTGCGCGGTGTCGGTCGCAGCCGGGACGGGGCGGTCACCGTGACCGCGGCCACGTCCGGTGCCGTGCTCGGGTTGCAGCTCGCGCCGAACGCGATGAACCGCTCGCACGTCCAGCTGCAGCAGGAGATCCTCGACGCCATCCGGATGGCGACGCAGAACGCCGCGCAGCAGCTCGAACAGGCCGTGGCGCCGATCCTCGGCGACCAGCTGCAGCAGTTCAAGGACGGCATGCTCGCGTCGAACGTCGAACCGATCATGCCCTCGGCGCCCCCGCCGCCCGGCCCGCCGCAGCCCCAGGCACCGCAGCCGCCACAGCCCACGCGGAACCGGCCGGTCCGAGAACAGGCCGAGGACGAGGAACCGCCGAGCACGTACCTGAGGTAGGGGGAACCAGGTGAACTTCGAGATCCAGCCGGACGCGCTGACCGCGTTCGCGAAGGGCAGCGACAGCCTCGCGGAGAAGTTCGGCGCGCTCGCGAAGCTGCTCGAACAGGCACGGGTAGACGACCAGTGCTTCGGGCCGATCGGCGACGCGGTCGGGCTCTCCAGCGGGTACTTCAAGAGCCTGCAGGAGTGTCAGCAGCTCGCGACGGACGCGCAGGGCTTCCTGAAGCAGACCGGCGAGCAGCTGCAAGAGACCTTCGACGTGTACAAGGGTGTCGACCAAGGGCTGCACCAGGCGTTCGGGCAGCTCGGCAAGGGACTCGGGGCCTCATGAGCGGGCCTGGCACGTTCGCCGACCTCAACGACGGCGACCAGAAGAACGCGTTCGAGCAGGCCGCCGGGCGCGGCAGCTCGGCCTACAGCGCGATCTCCGACCTCGCCGACGCCACGTCGCCGCCGCAGATGACCGCCGCGACGATCTCCGGCCGGCTGGAGCTGCTGCAGACGCTCGCGAGCCCCGGGCAGGCGTTGCTGGACAACGGACTCGGCTTCCTCGTGTCGATCGTGCTCAGCCCGTTGATCGAGCTCGCGGAGTGGGCCATCGGCGATCCCGAGCAGATGCGCGCGACCGGCGAGGGCTGGGAAGAGGTCGCGAAGTGGCTCGACGAGGTCGCCGAGTCGGAGAAGAAGCGCGGTGCGGCCACCGCCCAGATGTGGGTCGGTGCGGCGGGGGACGGCTTCCGCAAGCAGGTCGGCGAGTTCGCCGGGGGCGTCGAGGCGCTGGCGGAGGACATCCGCGGCCTGAAGCAGACCCTGGAGACGATCGCCGAGCTCTTCGACATGTTCGTCGAGTTCGTGATCCAGGTGCTCACCGAGCTGATCATCGGGTTGATCGTGCAGTGGCTCGCGGCCCTCGCGGCGTCGTGGATCACCGCGGGCGGCTCGGTCGCGGCGGCCGGTGCGACGACGACCGTGCAGGTCGGCAGCACCGGCGTGCGGATCACGATGCGCGTGTCGAAGCTTCAGATGGAGCTCTTCAAGGCCGTGCAGCAGATCGAGAAGCTGCTGGTCCGGCTGCGCGGCCCGCTGCGCCAGGTCATCCAGCGGATGAACGGCCTGCGCGGCGGCAACATGGCGCAGCAGTTCGCCGGCCGTCACCTCGGATCGAACCCGATCGTCAACGTCCTCACCAGGGCCGACGGCAGTTCGCTCGCCTCGACCACGGCGAACCGGTTCATGCAGGGCGTCACCGGCGAGGGAGCGCTCGCGAGCAACGTCGCGCAGACCGTGCTCACCGGTGCGCTCGGCGGCCAGACGAGGATCACCGGCGCGCTGTTCGACGCCGGTGTCAGCACAGCGGTCGACGGCGCCATCAAGTTCGGCAGCCAGGAGGCGTACGACGCCGCGCAGAACAAACCGTCCGAAGAGGAGCGTCGCGACGCTCAGGAACGCGGGTTCGACTGGTGAAGCTCGACGGCGTGCTCGCCCTCCGGCAGTCCTGGTGCCAGGCGGGCGAACCGGTCCTGCTGTGCGTCGGCACTGACGTCGCGAGCATCAGGTTCGACCTGAAGGGCCTCGACTGGCAGGGCCGTCCGGAACGCGGCGGCCTGGGCAAGGTGGCCGGGGCGTTCGGCAACGCGGCGGCGGGAGTGCTCGACGCCGCGCTCGCGGGCAGCGGCCCGGAGGACGGCGGTGCCGACATCCCGCACGTCGTGGCCTGGGGACCGCAGCCGGCCGTGACCGCGACCCAGCTCGGCCAGCCGGTCGCGGGAGTCTCGTGGCTGGTGCTGACGCCGGGCAGGCTCGCCAGGGTGGCGCTGGTCGAGGAACCCGCCGAGCCCGAACCCGAGGACAGGGGCCTGCTGGGCCGGGTGAGCGGCTTCGCGAAGAGCGCCCGCGAGGTGTTCAGCACGAAGAGCCCGTACGCGCCGCACGTGCCGATCGAGACCGCCGACGTCACCACGGTCGCCGAGGTGGCACGCGCGCACATCGCCTCCGTCGCGCTCGCCGAGCGGAAACTCCCCAGGCAGTACCAGATCCGCGACGTCCACGCCCTGCGCGTGTCCTTCGTGGACGGTTCCGGTCTCGACGTGCTCACCCCGTCGCCGGAGAACGCGCGGCGCCTGCTCGCCATGGCCAACGGACAGGGGTGATCATGCCCAGGGACAGGGTCAAGCTCGCCGAGATCGCCCAGAAGCACTGGACTCGCGCCGGTGAACAGATCGTGTGGGCCGTCGAACGCAAGGGGCACATCGGTTCGGCGGGCAAGGCCCCGCACGCGGTCGTGACGGCGGTTCCGGAAGCGTCCATCGCCGAGCCCGAGTGGCCGTTGCCGACCGCCGCCGTGAGCAGCGGGCGGTTCAGCAACGACGAGTGGGCGCACGACCCGGCGGTGTGGGGCTGGGCGCACGCACGGGGGCCCGAGCAGATCTCCGTGCGGTGGGCGGACCTGTTCACCGCCGGACGCGACGAGTGCTGGCTGCTGCTGAGCAACCAGCGGCTCGCGCTCGTGGTCGAGGGTGAGGTCCTGGCGCCCGGAGGCGGCGGCCTGTTCAGCCGGTCCCGCGAACCCCAGCCCGAGCCGTTGGTCACCTGGTGGGAGGCCCCGGTCGGCGCGGCCCGCAGGTTCGTGGCGGTGCCGCTGGGCCGGCAGGTCGAGCCGGAGTGGTTCGTGCGGATCGAGTTCGCCGACGGGTCCGCGTTCGACTTCCGCGACCCGCAGGCCGAGCAGTCGGTCCGCACCGCCCACGCCAACCTGTAGACGACGAAGGGCGCGCCCGGCCGGAGCCGGACGCGCCCTGGGATCACGTCACTAGACGATCGTGTTGAAGCCGTTCCAGCCCTGGCCGATCTGGCGGGAGGCGCTGTAGGCGTCGCCGTTGTCGCGGATGTAGTTGTTGGCGTAGAGCCAGAGCGTGCCGTCGGTGCGGCGGGCGACGAGGTCGGTGAAGCCGTCGCCGGTGACGTCGGCGGGGACGATGTCGAGGCTGCCCCAGCCCTGACCGATCTGCCGCGAGGCGCTGTAGGCGTCGCCGTTGTCGCGGATGATGTTGTTGGCGTAGAGCCACAGGGTGCCGTCGGTGCGGCGGGTGACCAGGTCGGTGAAGCCGTCACCGGTCACGTCGGCCGGGTAGATGTCCAGGTTGCCCCAGCCCTGACCGATCTGCCGTGCCGCGCTGTAGGCGTCGCCGTTGTCCCGCACGAAGTTGTTGGCGTACAGCCAGAGCGTGCCGTCGGGCTTGCGGCCCACGAGGTCGGTGAAGCCGTCGCCGGTCACGTCCGCGCCGACGATCTTGTCGAAGACGTTCCAGCCCTGGCCGATCTGGCGGGAGGCGCTGTAGGCGTCGCCGTTGTCGCGGATGTAGTTGTTGGCGTAGAGCCACAAGGTGCCGTCGGTCCTGCGGACCACCATGTCGGTGAAGCCGTCACCGGTGACGTCGGCCGGGATGATGTCGAGGTTGCCCCAGCCCTGGCCGATCTGCCGGGTGGCGCTGTAGGCGTCGCCGTTGTCGCGGATGATGTTGTTGGCGTACAGCCAGAGCGTGCCGTCGGGCTTGCGGGCCACCAGGTCGTGGTACGAGTCGCCGGTGACGCTGTGCCCGGCCTTCTCCTCCGGTCCGCTGCCGCCGCTGCCGACGCCCGCGGGGGAGATGTACCCGTCGATGTCGCCGTTCGAGAGGCTGTAGTTGGCGCGGGTGACCCTGCTCGCGTCGCCCTGGTTGCCGCCGATCGTGTAGACGCGGGAGCTGGTGGAGCTCGTCACGATCGCGACGTGGTCGATCGGGTGGTCGTCACCGGAGCTGTGGTCCCAGTCGAAGACGATCGCGTCGCCTGGTTGAGGCTTGTAGCCGCTTGATCGGGAGTGGTAGAGCCCGCGCTTCGTGCCGTACGTCTTGAACGACTGCGCCCAGCCGTCGAGGCCCTTGAGGTCCGAGACGCCCGCCCGGTCCCACACCCAGCGGGCGAACTCCGCGCACCACGCCATGCCACAGCTGTTGAAGTAGCCCGGGTTGCACGCCGAGCCGCCGATCTGGCCGGCCGCGACGGTGACGATCCCGTCTCTGGTCGGGGCGGCCTGGGCAGGAGGCGCCATCAGCAGCGCGCCGGACATCATGGCGACCGCGGCGGCGAGCATCCGGATTCCTGACTTCTTCACGGGATCTCCCTCTGGACTGGGGCGGCTCGGTGGTGGCCGTGCCGCTGACAGGAACCAAGGTCGCCAGGCGGGGTTTCAAGATGGTTCAGGAATCCTTTATCCGCTGGAAGAACACGGTGGCGGACGCGTCGTCGCAGTGACGGGTGCGCCACCCGGATCAACAGACCGCGTCCGGACGGCGTTCGGTGCGTTAAAGAAAAATTCCAGGACCCGCGGGCACCCTCGGGCGACCACGCGTGAAGCAGGAGGAGCAGGTTTTGGAGAAGGTGTCGCTGTCGGATCCCGCGGTCGCGGCGATCCCGGTGCGCGAACGCGACGAGCCCCTGGTCGACCTGCGCACCGTCGCGGCTCTCCGGCTCGACGGCCGCTTCGCCGACGACGAGGGCCGGTACGCCCAGTTGCGCATCGGCGTGGTGGACCGGCTCGTGACCGCGCAAACCCTGCTGCCGCAGGGGTTCCGGTTGCTGGTCGTCGAGGGGTACCGGCCCCTGACGCTGCCGAGGTCGTTCGAGCCGGCCGCCTCGGGGTTCGGGTCGCCGCACGTCGCGGGCGCCGCGGTCGACGTGACCCTGTGCACCGTGGACGAGGTCGAGCTCGACCTGGGGGCGGTCAACGCCGTCACGACGGAGAGCGGTTACACGGCCGAGGCACGCCACAACCGAGACGTCCTGGCGGAGGCGTTGAGCGGGGCGGGACTGGTGAACTGCCCCGGCGCGTGGTGGCACTGGTCCTACGGCGACCGGTACTGGGCGTACCTGACCGGGTCCCCGCAAGCCTGGTACGGACCGGCATCGCCCTGAACCTGCCCGAACGGCCGGGCGATCTGATCTACTTCCCTCGGTGACACCTGGGAGGTCGCATCGTCTTGCTGGAGTTCCGGTTGCTCGGCCCCGTCGAGGCCGTGATCGGTGGCACGTCCGTACCGCTCGGCGGGCTCAAGCCGCAGGTGCTGCTGGCCGCACTGGTGCTGGAACGGGGAAAGGTCGTCTCGACGAGCCGGCTCGTCGAACTGGTGTGGGGTGAGGACCCGCCCACCAGCGCCCGGTCGCTGATCCAGACGTACGTCTCCAAGCTGCGCAAGGCGCTGGCCGACCACGGCGCCCCCGACGTGATCCAGTCCCGCTCGCCCGGCTACCTGGTCCGCCTCGACGGCGCCCGGGTCGACGCCGACGCCCTCGCTCTCCTGCTGTCCCAGGCGAAGCAGGAGAGTCAGCACAGCGCGGCGGCACGGCTGTTGAACGAGGCGGTCTCGTTGTCGCGCGGCCCGGCGCTGTCCGGGTTGCAGGACACGTTGCTGCGCGGCGAGGCCAGGCGTCTCGACGAGCTCTTCGTGTCCGTGCAGGAAGAACGCTTCGCCACCGAACTCGGTCTCGGCCGGGTCGACCACCTCGCCGAGCTCACCGGCGCGGTGACGAGGCACCCGGCGAACGAACGGCTGCGCGGCCAGCTGATGGTCACGCTCTACCGGTTGGGACGGCAGGCCGACGCGCTGGCCTGCTACCGCGAGGGACGGGACGCGCTCGTCGACGAACTGGGCGTGGAGCCGGGTTCGGAGATCGTCGCCATCCACTCGGCGATCCTGCGCGGCACGCTGGAGCTGGTCCCGGCCGAGGTGGCCCCGGTCGCCCAGGCCGCCGTGGTGCCCGCGCAGCTGCCCGCGTCGCCCGCCGACTTCACCGGCCGGGTCCGCGAGCTCGCCGCGCTCGCCGAAGGGCTCTCCGGCGAGGCGCCGGCCGTGCACGTCGTTGCCGGACAAGGAGGGTGCGGCAAGTCCGTGCTGACGGTCCGTGCCGCGCACGACGCCTGCGGGTCGTTCCCCGACGGCCAGCTGTACGCCGAACTGCGCGGCACCTCGGACGTTCCGGCGACGCCCGGCGAGATCCTGGGCCGGTTCCTGAGCGCGCTGGGCATCGAGACCGCGCAGCTGCCCGAGTCGACGCAGGAACGCCAGGAGCTCTACCGGACCTTGTTGTCCGGCCGCAGGGTTCTCGTCGTGCTGGACGACGCCGCGTCCGAGGAACAGGTGCGCCCACTGCTTCCTGGCGCCGCCCGATGTGCCGTGCTGATCTCGTCGCGCGACCGCCTCGCCGGTCTGGCCGGCGCGTTGTTCACCGAGCTGGACCTGGTGACGCCGGAGGAGGCGCACGCCCTGCTGGCCCGGATCGCCGGCGACACCCGGCTGGCCGGCGAGGAGGCCTCCGCCCGCCGGATCGTCGACGCCTGCGGACGATTACCCCTGGCGTTGCGGATCGCCGGAGCCCGCCTCGCCTCGCAACGCCGGCTGCCGTTGCAGGTCCTCGCCGACCGCCTGACCGACGAACGCCGCCGCCTCAACGAACTCTCCGCGGGCGATCTCGCCGTGCGCAGCAGCATCTCGCTGAGCTACCGAGCCCTCGACGCCGCCGCGCGCACCGCCCTGGGCCGCATGGGGCACCTGGGCCTGCCCGACTTCTCCACGTGGGTCGTCAGCTGGATGCTCCAGACCTCCGAGGCGGAGGCCGAGAAGGTGCTGGAGGTCCTGGTCGACGCGCAGCTCGCGACGTTGTCCGGCGCCGACGCGGCGGGCGTCCTGCGCTACCGCCTGCACGACCTGGTCCGCCTCTACGCCCGCGAACGCGCCGAGGCCGACGAACCCGCGGAGCTGACCGCCTCCACCGCCCGCGTGCTCGACGGCTGGATCGCCCTGCTCGGCCGCACCACCAGCGAGAACCCGCCGGCGGAGTCCACCTGGCACCCGGCCGCGGGCCACCGTGACCCGGACGACATCGCCGACATGGCCGCCCGCCTGCCCGTCGACCTGGACGCCTGGATGCACGGCGAGGAACCGGCCCTCGCCGTGGCCGTCGAACGCGCCGCCGCCACCGGCCTGCACCGCCAGGTCTGCGACTTCGTGGCGGCCCACAGCGCCATCGAACAGGTGACCAGCCGCAAGGACCTCCGCGACCGCCTGATCGCGCTGGCGATGACGTCGGCGCACCACACTGGCGACCCGGCCGTGGAAGCCGACGTCCTGGCACAACTCGCGGGCCTGCGCTACGCCCAGGACCGCTTCGCCGAGTCCCGCCAGCTCTTCGGCGAGGCCCTGAGCCTCTGCCGCAACCTGCACGACGTCCGGGGCCAGGCCGCCGCCCTGGCCGGCATGGGCGTCGCCTGCCGGGAACCGGGCCACCTCACCGAAGCGGTGCACTTCCTCAGCCAGGCCGCCACCCTCTCGCAGGCCCTGGACGACCAGGTCCGCATCGGCCAGGTCCTCCGCATCCGAGGCTCCGTCCACCTGGAACTCGGCGACTACCCGGCAGCGCTGGCTGACCTCTCCGACTCCCTCGCCGCCTACCAGCGCGCAGGCAGCCGGCGAGGAGTCGCGCTTTCGTTGCGCAGCATGGGTCTCTACCACCGCGCCCGCGGTGACTACGCCGAGTCCATGGCCGCCTGCGCCGACGCCGCCACGATCTTCGCCGAACTGGGCGACGACCTCATGCACTCCTACGCCGTCCGAGCCCACGCCAAAGCCCAGCTGCGCGCTGGGTTCGCGGCGGAAGCGTTGCCCCGTCTCGAAGCCGCGCTCGCCACCGTCCAGGCCCACGACGACCGCTGGGGCCAGGCCGCGACCCTGCGCGTCCTGGGCCAGCTGCACCTGTCCGAGGGGCGGCTGGACCTGGCCCAGGACTACCTCGACGCCGCGATGTCGTTGTGGGACGTCATGGAAACGCCCTTGTGGAGGGCCCGCACCGAGCATGACCTGGCGCAGCTGCACCAGGCTCGTGGCGAGACGGACCTGGCCGACGCGGCGTTCGCCCGCGCGCGGACCGTGTTCCACGCGAGGGGGTCACGCGAGGACAAGGAGGGCCTGTGACCGCCTAGCTCGCCGGAGCCTCCAGCGGCAGCCGCACCTGGAACCGCGTGTCACCCGGCACCGACTCGACCCGGATGTCGCCGTGGTGCTTGTTGACCACGATCCGCCACGAGATCTCCAGCCCGAGCCCTGTGCCCTCGCCCACGGCCTTGGTGGTGAAGAACGGTTCGAAGATGCGGCTCTTCACCTCCGCCGGGATGCCGGGCCCGGTGTCGCCGATCTCCACCACGAGGAGGTGGTCCTGCCCGAACGTCCGCACGGTCAGCGTGCCGGACCCGCCCATCGCGCTCAGCGCGTTGTCGATCATGTTCGTCCACACCTGGTTGAGCTCGCCGGCGAACGCGGAGATGCGCGGCAGCGTGCGGTCGTAGTCCTTGACCACCTGCACGTCCCCGAGCTTGCCGCCGAACATGACCAGCGTGGAGTCGAGCAGCTCGTGCACGTCGACCACCTGGAACGGCGCGCGGTCCATCTGCGAGTACTGCTTGGCCGCGCCGACCAGGGTGGACACCCGCGTGGTGGCGTCCTCGATCTCGTTCATCAGCATCTCGGTCTCGACCGTGTACCGCAGCCAGTAGACGGCCGACCCGGTGATCGCGGCGGAGCACGGGCGCAGCGACGTCTCCAGCCACTCGACGTCGAGGCCGCCCGCGACCAGGACGGGTGCGAGCTCCCAGCCGCCGTTGATGCCGTGGTCGTCGAGCCAGTCGGAGACCTCGTCCTCGGCGTCGCTGGTCTCCAGCGGGCTGAGCTTCGGGGCCTTGGCGACCCGTTCGACCGCCTTCTCCTGCAGCTTCACCAACGCCGGCAGCTCGGCCGGGTCGAGCGCGCCCTGGGCCAGCAGCGCGAGCTTGTGCCGCATGCCCGCGACCCGTTCGCGCAGGGCGGCCGTGGCCCGGACGGCGGCTGCCGCCGGGTTGTTGAGCTCGTGGGTGAGGCCCGCGGACAGCGCGCCGAGGGCGGTGAGGCGTTCGTGCTGGCCCACGGTCGCCTGGGTGTTGCGCATGCCCCAGAACAGGCCTTCGAGCAGGTGCATCGCCATCGGGAACCACGCGCGGATCATCGGGCCGATCTCGTCGGCGTCGAACTGGAGCATCGACGTGGCGGTGATCGACTCGACGGTCATCTGGTAGGTCGGCTGGTCGAGCTCCAGGTACGCCTGGGTGGCGCCGAAGTACGAGCCGCGCTGCTCGCTGCGGCTCACCTCGATGCGCTGGCCGCCGATCGTGCGGCAGAGCGCGACCGTGCCCTCCAGCAGCACGAAGAAGCACGTCGCGGGCTCGCCCTCGGTCAGCACGGGGGTGCCGGCCTCGCGGGTCTCGATGTGGCCGTGCGACGCGAGCCACTCCAGCTGGGCGTCGTCGAGCTTCTCGAACAGGAACAGTTCGCGCAGCTCCGCGGTGGTGAGCCTGTCCATCAGGACCTCTCCAGGTAGCGGTGGACCAGGGTGACGGCCATGGCGCCCTCACCCACGGCGGACGCGACGCGCTTCACCGAGTCGGCGCGGACGTCGCCCGCCACGAACACGCCCGGCACGTTCGTCTCCAGGTGGTACGGCGCCCGGCCGAGGTCCCAGCCGGGCGGCGTGGTGCCGAGGTCGGGGCCAGCCAGCAGGAAGCCGCGGTCGTCTCGTTCCAGTGTGCCGTCCAGCCAGTCGGTGCGCGGGGCGGCGCCGATGAACGCGAACAGCCAGCTCGCCTTGACCGTCGTCCGCTCGCCGGTCTTGTTGTGCAGCAACGTGAGCGTCTCCAGGTGGTCGTCGCCCGTGCCGGAGCAGACCTCGGTGTGCGTGCGCACCTCGACGTTCGGGATCGCGTCCAGCTGGTCGATCAGGTACCGCGACATCGACTGCTCCAGCGAGTCGCCGCGCACCAGGATCACGACCTTGTTCGCGTGCCCGGAGAAGTAGACGGCCGCCTGACCCGCCGAGTTCGCGCCGCCGACCAGGTAGACGTCCTGACCGGCGCAGTTCGGGCCCTCGGTGGTGGAGGCGCCGTAGTAGACGCCCCGCCCGGTCAGCTCGCCGAGACCGGGCGCGTTCAGCAGCCGGTACGACACGCCGGTCGCGAGGATGACGGTGTGCGCGGCGAGCTCCGTGCCGTCGCCGAACTTCACCACGCGTGCGGAGCCGCGGCGTTCCAGCGAGACGACGTCCCGGGTGGTGAGCAGCTCGACCCCGAACTTGACCGCCTGCCTGCGGGCGCGTTCGGTCAGCTGCCCGCCGGACACGCCGTCGGGGAAGCCCAGGTAGTTCTCGATGCGGCTGCTGGTGCCCGCCTGGCCGCCGGTCGCGATCCGTTCCACGAGGACGGTCCGCAGCCCCTCCGACCCGCCGTACACCGCGGCGCCGAGTCCCGCCGGCCCGCCACCGACGACGATCAGGTCGTAGAAGTCGGCCGACGGCTGCGTGGTCAGCCCCACCTCGGCGGCCAGGTCCGCGTCGGACGGGTCCACCAGCGCCTTGCCCTGCGCCGTGACCACGACCGGCAGCGTCGACCCGTCCTGGTGCGCCGCCGTGAGCAGGCACTGCGCCTCGGGCTCCTCCAGCGCGTGCCAGACGAACGGAACGCTGTTGCGCGCCAGGAAGTCCCGCACCTCGTAGGACCGCGGCGACCACCGGTGCCCGACCACCCGCACCCGCTGCGGCGGCTGCCGGTCGCTCACCGCCCAGGCCCGCAGCTGCTCGTCGAGCACCGGGTAGAGGTTCTGCTCCGGCGGGTCCCACGGCTTGAGCAGGTAGTGGTCGAGGTCCACGACGTTGATCGCCTGGATCGCCGCGTCGGTGTCCGCGTACGCCGTCAGCAGCACCCGCCTGGCCTGCGGGAACACGTCCATCGCCTGCTCGAGGAACTCGATGCCGCTCATCTGCGGCATCCGGTAGTCGGCCAGCAGCGCCGCGACCTCCTCGCCGCGCAGCTTGATCTCGTGCAACGCCTCGAGCGCCTGCGCTCCCGACTCCGCCCGCACGATCCGGTAGTGCTCGCCGTACTGACGGCGCAGGTCGCGCGCCACGGACCGGGACACGGCCGGGTCGTCGTCCACCGTGAGAATCGAAGGCCGCGCGACGCGACCGGCAGTCGTCATGCGTCCAGTCAAACACCAGAAGTTGTCGATGTCCGCAACAGAGGTAACGTCGTGCCCGTGACCACCAGTACCTGTGCACACGTCGCCGAGCTCGGAGCCGAGCCCGCACCGTCCACGTTGGAGGGCTGTGAGGACTGCCTGGCCGTGGGTGGCAGGTGGGTGCACCTCCGCCTGTGCCTCGGCTGCGGCAAGGTCGCGTGCTGCGACTCCTCACCCGCCAAGCACGCCTCGAAGCACTTCGCCGACGAGGGCCACCCGATCATCCGCTCGTTCGAGCCGGGGGAGACCTGGCGCTGGTGCTTCGTGGACAACACGCTCGTCTGACGGCTCTCGGGAGGCCCGTCGCCTGTGGTGGCGGGCCCTGATAGACGCGGGCTATCAGGCGATAGAAACGTTCGTTTGGACACCCGGGTCACCGCCGGAGCAAGGTCGTAGACGTTCCACCACGACCCCATCCGGCAAGGGAGACCTGCAATGGCGAAGGTCCTGTGCGTCCTCTACGACGACCCCGTCGACGGCTACCCGAAGACCTACGCGAGGGACGGCCTGCCGCACCTCGACGGCTATCCCGGCGGCCAGACGCTGCCCACGCCGTCCGCGGTCGACTTCACGCCGGGCCACCTGCTCGGCAGCGTGTCCGGTGAGCTCGGCCTGCGGCAGTACCTGGAGAGCCAGGGGCACACGCTCGTCGTCACCTCGGACAAGGACCGCGACGGCTCGGTGTTCGACCAGGAGCTCGCCGACGCGGACGTGGTGATCTCCCAGCCGTTCTGGCCCGCGTACCTCACCAAGGAGCGGATCTCCCGCGCGCCGAAGCTCAAGCTCGCGCTGACGGCGGGCATCGGCTCCGACCACGTCGACCTGGACGCGGCGATCGCCCACGGCGTCACCGTGGCGGAGGTGACGTACTGCAACTCCATCAGCGTCGCCGAGCACGTGGTGATGTCGATCCTCAACCTGGTGCGCAACTTCGTGCCGTCGCACCAGATCGTGCTGGACGGCGGCTGGAACATCGCCGACGCGGTGGCCCGTTCGTACGACGTCGAGGGCATGCACGTCGGCACGGTCGCCGCCGGTCGCATCGGCCTCGCGGTGCTCAAGCGGCTGGCGCCGTTCGACGTGCACCTGCACTACACCGACCGCCACCGCCTGCCGGAGAGCGTCGAGCGCGAGTACAACCTGACGTTCCACGAGAGCGCGGCGGCCATGGTCCCGCACTGCGACGTGGTCACGATCAACGCGCCGCTGCACCCCGAGACCGAGAGCCTGTTCGACGACGAGCTGATCGCGACGATGAAGCGCGGCGCCTACCTGATCAACACCGCCCGCGCCCGCATCGCCGACCGCGACGCCGTGGTCAGGGCGTTGCAGAGCGGCCAGCTCGCCGGCTACGCGGGCGACGTGTGGTTCCCGCAGCCCGCGCCCGCCAACCACCCGTGGCGCACCATGCCGAACCACGGCATGACCCCGCACATCTCGGGCAGTTCGCTGTCGGCGCAGGCCCGCTACGCCGCCGGCACGCGCGAGATCCTGGAGTCGTTCTTCGCCGGCACGCCGATCCGCGACGAGTACCTGATCGTCGACGGCGGCAAGCTCGCCGGCACCGGCGCGCACTCGTACTCGACGAACAGCTGATGAGTGCGAAAACCGAGGCGGGACAGGCCGTCCTGGCCGCCAAGGCACGGCTGGGCCTCAGCTGGTCGGCGATCGCGGACGCCCTGGACCGCCCGCTGGTGTGGACGACCGCGGCGTTGCTCGGCCAGCACCCGGTGCCGGCCGACGTCGCCTCCGCAGCGGGCTCGTTGCTGGAGCTTTCCACCTCGGAGGTAGCGGCGCTGGTGGCACAACCTTTCCGGGGAGCGCTGGAGACGGCGGTGCCGGTCGATCCCACGATCTACCGGTTCTACGAGGTCATCCAGGTCTACGGGCCGACGATCAAGGAACTGATCCACGAGCAGTTCGGCGACGGGATCATGAGCGCGATCAACTTCCGGATGAACGTCGAGCGCGTCGAGGACCCGGCGGGCGACCGCGTGGTCGTGACCCTCGACGGGAAGTTCCTGCCCTACCAGTGGTGACCGAACACCCGGTTCGGTGATTGCCGCAGCACGGGCGGCCGACGTTCGATGGGCACATGAGCGAACTGACGCTGGACCCCGCCACGACCGCGGTGGTGCTGATCGAGTACCAGAACGACTTCACCAGCGAGGGCGGCGTGCTGCACGGCGCCGTGTCCGAGGTGATGGACAAGACGGGAATGCTCGGCAACACCATCGCGGTCGTGGACGCCGCGCGCAGGGCAGGCGCCACGATCATGCACGCGCCGATCACGTTCGCCCAGGGCTACAACGAGATCTCCGCACACCCGTACGGCATCCTCAAGGGCGTCGTGGACGGCAACGCGTTCGTGAAGGACTCCTGGGGCGCGGCCATCACCGACCAGCTCGCCCCGCAGCCCGGCGACATCGTGGTGGAGGGCAAGCGCGGGCTGGACACGTTCGCCAGCACCAACCTCGACTTCATCCTGCGCAGCAAGGGCATCACGACCATCGTGCTCGGCGGGTTCCTCACGAACTGCTGCGTCGAGTCGACCATGCGCACCGGCTACGAGAACGGCTACCGCGTCATCACGCTGACCGACTGCGTGGCGGCGACGTCGGTGGCCGAGCACGACAACGCCCTCACCTACGACTACCCGATGTTCTCCGTCCCGGTGAGCGCGGAGCAGGTGATCGCGGCGCTGGCCTGACCGGGTGACGCGGGTGCTTCAGGCCGAGTCGCGGACGATCAGCTCGGTCGGCAGTATCAGCGACGTCGGCTGCTCGCCGTTCAGCAGCCTGATCAGCATCCGCGTCATCTCCCGCCCCAGCGCCTCGATCGGCTGCCGGACGGTGGTCAGCGCCGGCTGGGTGTGCTGGGCCGTCACGATGTCGTTGAAGCCCACCACCGCGACGTCCTCCGGTACGCGCTTGCCGGCGGCGCGCAGGACGGTCAGCGCGCCGGTGGCCATGGCGTCGGAGGCCACGAAGACCGCGTCCAGGTCGGGGTGGTTCTCCAGCAACAGCTTCATGCCCGCCGCGCCGCTGGGTTCGCTGAAGTCGCCGTGGGCGACGCGCCCATCACTCAGACCCGCTAGGACGACGGCTTCGCGGTAGCCCATGTAGCGGGACATGCCGGCGTGCGTGTCCAGTTCGCCGGTGATGGTGGCGATGTTCTTGCGGCCCTGGGCGATGAGGTGTTCCACGGCTGTGCGGGCGCCGCCTCGGTTGTCGGCGTCCACGTACCACTGCGGGGGCTTGTCGAGGGAGCGGCCGCCGTGGACTGCCGGCAGGCCGCTGTCCTCCGCCATCTTGGAGAGCGGATCGTTCTCCTTCAGCGCCAGGAGCATGATGCCGTCGGCGCCTCTCGACTGGATGACCTGCGCGAACCTGTCGCGGCCCCGGGGGGAGGCGGCCAGCAGGAGCATGAGGTGGAGGTCGGTTTCTTCCAGTGCCGCGTTGACGCCGGTGATGGCTTCGGCGAAGAAGAGGTTGGCGAAGAGGGCCGGGTCGTCGCTGGAGATGACCAGGACGACCACGCCTCGGCGTTGGGTGGCCAGGGAGCGGGCCGCCGTGTTGGGGACGTAGCCCAGGTCGGCGATGGCGCTTTGGACGGCCAGGCGTGACTTCTCGCTGACGTGGCGGGCGTTGTTGATGACGCGGGACACGGTGCCGGTGGAGACGCCCGCGCGTTGCGCCACTTCCTCCAGGGTCGGAGGTCTGGTGGTCATCGTGGGTCCCCCTGTGCGTCGGCGTGCTGGCAGCGTAGCAACTCTGTAAGCGCTCACAGTCCGCCACGCCGGATCAGGGCGGCGTACCAGTGCGCGCTGTCCTTGAGGGTGCGTTCCTGGGTTTGGTAGTCGACGTGGACCAGGCCGAAGCGTTGGGCGTAGCCGTAGGACCACTCGAAGTTGTCCAGCAGCGACCAGGCGAAGTAGCCCTTCAGTCGCACGCCACGGGCCATGGCGTCGGCGCAGGCGCGGACGTGGCCGTCCAGGTAGGCGATGCGCTCGGCGTCGTGGATCTCGTCGTCGAACGCGGCGCCGTTCTCGGTGACGTACAACGGGATCGCGGGGTAGTCGCGGTCCAGGCGGAGCAGGAGGTCGAGCAGGCCGCGGGCGTCGATCTCCCAGCCGATCGACGTGCGGGCGCGGCCGCCGTCGAGGTGGCTGACGTGCTCGGAGCCGACGTAGGCGGACGGGCCGGACGCGGAACCGTGGCCGACGAGCATGGGGGAGTAGTAGTTGACGCCCAGGAAGTCGAGCGGCGCGGCGATGTTCTTGAGGTCGTCCTCCTGCACGAAGTCGAACGCGGTAACAGGAGCCAGGTCCGCCACCACGTCGGACGGGTACTCGGCCAGCAGCACCGGGTCGAGGAACAGGCGGTTCTGCAGGCCGTCGATCCGGCGCGCCGCGTCGAGGTCCTCGGCCGAACCCGAGCCGGCGGTGACGTGGGTGAGGTTGAGCGTGATGCCGACGGACGCGCCGGGCATGGCTCGGGCGGCGAGGCCGTGGCCCAGCAGCAGGTGGTGGGCGGCGCGGATGGACGCCGCGGGGTCCTGGCGGCCCGGCGCGTGCCTGCCGGTGGCGTAGCCGAGAAACGCCGAGCACCACGGTTCGTTCAGCGTCGTCCAGTGCGTGACGCGGTCGCCCAGAGCGTCGTGGACGAGCTCAGCGTACTCGGCGAACCGGAGCGCGGTGTCACGTTCCGGCCAGCCGCCGAGGTCTTCCAGTGGCTGCGGGAGGTCCCAGTGGTAGAGGGTCGGCCACGGCTGGATCCCGTTGTCCAGCAACGTGTCCACGAGACGGCGGTAGAAGTCGAGGCCGCGTTGCTCGACGGCGCCGGACCCGAGCGGCTGGACGCGGGGCCACGCGATCGAGAACCGGTAGGCGCCGAGCCCGAGCGACCGCATGAGCGCGACGTCCTCGGGGTAGCGGTGGTAGTGGTCGGCCGCCACGGCGCCGGTGTCGCCGCCGTCGACCTTGCCCGGCGCCGCGCAGAACGTGTCCCAAATGGACGGAAGGCGGCCGTCGAGAGAAGCGGCTCCCTCGATCTGGTAGCTGGACGTCGCCGCGCCCCACAGGAAACCGGGTCCGAAAGTCATGACTTGACCGCCCCCTCCATGATGCCGCCGATGATCTGACGGCCGAACGCGACGAACACCAGCAGCAACGGCACGGTCGCGACCAGCGCCCCGGTGAACATGAGCGTGTAGTCGGTGTAGTAGGTGGTGGACAGCTGCGACAGCGAGAACTGCACGGTCGGGTTGTCCGCCTCCAGCACGGCCAGCGGCCACAGGAACTCGTTCCAGGTGCCCATGAACGTCGTCAGCGCGAGCACCGCGGCACCGGGCCGCAACGCCGGCAGCACGATCGACCAGAAGATCCGGAACGTGCCGCAGCCGTCGATCCGAGCTGCCTCGATCAGCTCGTCCGGCACGGCCTGCGAGGCGTACTGCCGCATCAGGAACACGCCGAACGCCGACACGAGCGACGGCACGACGATCGCTTCCATCCGGTTCTGCCAGCCCAGCTCGACCATGATCATGTACAGCGGGATGATGCCCATCTGCACGGGGATCATCATCGTGGCCAGGATGACGAGCAGCAGTCCGTTGCGGCCGCGGAACTTCAGCTTGGCGAACGCGAACCCCGCGAGCGCCGAGAAGAACACCACCGACACGGTGACGACGGCCGACGTCAGCAGCGAGTTCCCCAGGCCCAGCAGGAAGTTCGCGTCCTCGGCGGCGAACAGCCTGCCGAGGTTGTCCCACAGGTTCCCGCCGGGCACCAGCGGCGGCGGCCAGTCGCCGACGACGTCGTTGGAGCGGGTCGCGACGACGAAGAGCCAGTACAGCGGGAACGCCGACAGGACGATTCCGACGAGCAGGGTCGCGTAGAGCAACGGCTGGGTCTTCCGCATGACTACCGAGACCTCCGCGTGATCAGGAAGTTGACGACCCCGAGCAGCGTGATCAGCAGGAAGATCATCCACGCGACGGCCGAGCCGTAGCCGTAGTCGAAGTCCCGGAACGCCTTCTCGAACATGTACATCGACACCGTCTGGAACTGGCGCAGGCTGCCGCCGGAGATCGCGAAGCTGCCCTGACCGAAGATCAACGGCTCGGTGAAGAGCTGCATGCCCGCGATCGTGGACATGACGACGGTGAAGATGATGGCGGGCCGGATGTTCGGGACGGTGATGCTCCAGAACTGACGGATCTTGCCCGCACCGTCCACAGTGGCCGCCTCGTAGAGGTCGCGCGGGATCGCCTGCATGGCCGCCAGGTAGATCAACGAGTTGTAGCCCGTCCACCGCCAGTTGACCATGGTCGAGATCGCGGCCCAGGACGACCACTTGTCCGCGCGCCAGTCGATCGAGTCCACGTTCACCAGGCCCAGCAGGCCGTTCACCAGGCCGGCGTCGCGGTCGAAGATCTGGCTGAACACGATGCCGACGGCCGCCACCGAGGTGACGATCGGCAGCAGCACGCCCATCCGCAGGAAGGTGACGGCCCGCAGCCGCTGGTTGAGCAGGCTCGCGAGCACCAGCGCCATCAGCAGCTGTGGCACGGTGGCCAGCACGAGCATGCCGATGGTGTTGTAGACCGAGTTCCAGAAGTCCGGGTCCGCGAACAACGTGACGTAGTTGTCCAGCCCGACGAACGCGCCCGCGCCGGTGATGTCCCAGTCGTGCAACGACACCCAGGCCGTGTAGGCCAGCGGGAACAGCCCGAAGACCGCGAAGATCACGAAGAACGGGGCGATGAACAGGTAGGGCGACCACCGCACCTCGACGCGCGATACGCGGTCCCGCAGCCGCGGTCGCTCAGGGGGCGTGCGCCCGGCCGCCTTGCGGGCGACCGGACGCGACTTCAGGTCGACCATCACTTCGCCAGGCGCTTCGCGTCGTCGACGGCCTTCGCCCAGGCCTCGTCGGGCTGGAGCTTGCCCTGCTCCACGGCGAGCAGCGCGTTGCCGACGCGGTCGCCGATGGCGTTGTTGCCGGGGCCGAGGTAGACCGGCTTCAAAGCCTTGACGCTGTCACCGAAGATCTTGCCGACCGGCGCGTCGTTGAAGTACGGGTTCTTGAACTCCTGCACCACCGGGTCGTCGATGGCCTGCGGCGACGACGGGAAGTTGTTCTTCGCCTTGAACGCCGCGGTCTGACCCTTCGCGCTGGTCAGGAACTTCGCGAGCTCGGCGGCCTCCTTCTGGTGCGTGCTCTGCGTCGGCACCGCGAGGAACGAACCACCGCGCACCGCGCCGTTGCCGGGCACGCGGGTGACGTCCCACTTGCCCTTGTTCTCCGGCCCCGCCTGCTTCTCGATCGTGCCGAGCATCCAGGACGGGCACGGGATCGTGGCGAACGTGCCGTTCTTGAACCCCGCGTTCCACTGCGGACTCCACTGCTCGATGTTGGCCGAGAGCCCGGCCTTCACCATCTCGATCGACGAGTTCCAGGTGTCCTTGACGGCCGCGTTCGAGTCGATGACGAGCTTGTTCGTGGCGTCGTAGTAGGTGTGGTCACCGGACTGCATGAGCATGTTCAGGTAGACGCTGCCGGTCGAGTCGTAGAAGCCGATGTCGGGCTTCTTGGACTTGAACAGCTTGCCCGTCTCCAGGTACTTCTCCCACGTGGGCCAGAGCGTGCCGACCGCCTCCCGGTCGGCCGGCAGACCCGCCGCCTCGAAGAGGTCCTTGCGGTAGCACATGCCCTGCGCGCCGACGTCCGTGCCGAGGCCGATCACCTTGCTGCCGTCCGAAGTGGACGCCTGCTGCCACTTCCACGGCAGGAAGTTGCCGGAGAGGTCCTTGGCGCCGTGGTCGAGCAGGTTCACGAACTGGTCGGGCTTCGCCATGAACTGCGAGAGGATGCCCTCCTCGATCGCCACGACGTCGCCCGCGCCCTTGCCTGTGGCGAGCCACTGCTGCAGCTTCGGCGTGTAGTCGCCGAGCTTGCCGATGTTCTCCTCCTTGATCTTCACGCCGGGATGGCTCGCCTCGTACTCCTTGTAGAGCTCGTCGTAGCCGAACTGACTGAACGTCTTGACGATCAGCGTCACGTCCCCCGACGCGGAATCGGCAGCGCCGCCACCGCACGCGGACACGGCCACGAGCGAGCCGAGCAGTGTTGTGGCGAGCAGTGCGCGCCTTGGTCGAACACCCATCGAAGAACCTCCAGTCGGCGGATGGTCCGCAAGCGCTAACGGCTGAAACTGATCGCTTCGCGGACCCCTGGAACACCGTTCACCTGCTGCGACGCTGCGGCTTCGGCCGGTGTGCGCCCAGCGGGATCGGGGGAGACTGTGAGCGCTTACAGGACTGTAACCACGAGTTCATCGGGATGGGAAGACCTGGCCCGGATCTCGTTTCGATGACGGCGGGTCGTTGACACCGCGAGTCGGGTGGGTGAACATTCGCTCCGACGCTGCGGTCGTGCCGGTAGACCTTCGAACCGAAAAGGGCTCCGGTATGTCCGTGAAGACCAGGCTGACCGCGGTCGGCCTCCCGCTGGTCCTGATAGGTGCGCTCATGCCCTCCGCCAATGCGGCCGAGGCCTACGAGCGGGTGCTCAACGGCACGTTCGACTCCGTCAAGAACCCTTGGTGGAGCAGCGGAATCGCTCCGTCCACAGTGGCCGACGGCAGGCTGTGCGCGCAGATCCCCGGCGGCACGGCGAACCCGTGGACCGCGATGATCGGCCAGAACGACGTCCCGCTCGAGGCCGGCCAGCCCTACACGCTGCGCTTCACCGCCACCGCGACGAAGAACGTCACGGTCAGAGCGGCGGTCGCGCTCGCCTCCCCGCCGAGCACCACCGTGCTCAACAAGCCCGCCGCGCTCACCAGCACTCCGAAGACGTTCGAGTTCACCGGAACGTCCACAGTGGCCACCCGCACCGGCGGTCAGGTCGCGATCCAGGCCGGTGGCGTGTCCGCCGAGCCCTACACCCTGTGCATCGACGACGTGTCGCTGACCGGCGGAATCGTCCCGCCCGGCGGTGGCTGGGACTACGGCTCGCCCGTGCGCACCAACCAGTACGCGTACCCGACGGCGGGCACCAAGCGCGCCTCGATCGTCAGCAGCTCTGCGACGCCGCTCGACTGGCAGCTCAAGGACGCCTCCGGTGCGGTCGTCCAGACCGGAAAGACGCAGGTCAAGGGCAAGGACGCGATGACGCGCGACGACGTGCACATCGCCGACTTCTCGTCGTTCAAGAAGGCTGGAAGCGGTTACAGCCTGACTGTCGGCACCGACAGCAGCTACCCGTTCGACATCACCGACAAGCCCTACGACCAGCTACGACGTGACTCGCTGGCGTACTTCTACCACAACCGCAGCGGCACCCCGATCGAGGCGAAGTACGTCGGTGACGCCTACGCGCGGCCCGCGGGTCACGTCGGCGTCGCCCCCAACCAGGGCGACGTCTCGGTGCCCTGCCTGCCGGGGGAGTGCGACTACCGGCTCGACGTGAGCGGTGGCTGGTACGACGCGGGCGACCACGGCAAGTACGTCGTCAACGGCGCGCTCGCCGCGTGGCAGCTGATGGACACCTACGAGCGTTCGCTCTACACGTTCGACATCGAGGGCATCCGCGACGGCCTGCTCAGCATCCCCGAGCAGGACAACCGGCGGCCCGACGTGCTCGACGAGGCGCGCTGGGAGATGGAGTTCCTGCTGAAGATGCAGGTCCCCGCCGGTCAGCCGCTCGCGGGCATGGCGCACCACAAGATCCACGACCTGGCCTGGACCGGGCACCCGATGCTGCCCAGCAACGACCCGCAGCCCCGGTACCTGCACGCCCCGTCCACCGCCGCCACGCTGAACCTCGCCGCGGCCGGTGCCCAGTGCGCCCGCGTCTTCAAGGTCTGGGACCGCGCGTTCTCCGACAGATGCCTGGCCGCGTCCGAGACCGCCTGGAAGGCCGCGCTGGCGAACCCGGCGAAGTACGCCCCGGACGAGGACAGCGTCGGCGGCGGCGCCTACGACGACACGAACGTCACCGACGAGTTCTCCTGGGCCGGCGCCGAGCTCTACGCGACGACCGGCAAGCGCGAGTACCTGAGCAAGGTCACCACGAAGCTCACCTCGGCCGGGTTCTCCTGGAAGGACACCGGCGGACTCGCGGACCTCACGATCATGCGGCTGCCGCTCAAGTTCCCGCTCGACCGCGTCATCACGGCCCGCGCCCGGCTGATCAACGTCGCCGACGGCCACCTGCGCGACCTGAAGTCCCAGGGCTACCCGAACCCGTCCAAGCCCGCCGACGGCCAGTACGCCTGGGGCTCCACGAGCGCCACGCTCACCGCGTCGATGATCATGGCGATGGCCTACGACACCACGCTGAACCGCAAGTACAGCGACGGCGTGCTGGAGTCGATGGACTACCTGCTCGGCCGCAACGGCCTCAACCAGTCGTTCGTCAGCGGCTACGGCGAGCAGGCCAGCAAGAACCAGCACCACCGGCACTGGGCGCACTCGGTCAACGCGGCCTACCCCAACCCGCCCGCGGGATCACTCGCCGGCGGCCCGAACTCCGGTCTGCAGGACCCGGTCGCGCAGCAGAACCTGCCCGGCTGCGCCCCCGCGAAGTGCTACATCGACGAGCTGGGTTCCTGGTCGACCAACGAGGTCGCCATCAACTGGAACTCCGCGCTCGCCTGGGTCGCGGCGTTCGCCGACACCCGTTGAGAACTCCCGCCACCTCCCCGCCCGCACAGCGTCGTGCGGGCGGGGACCCCGTGGCGGGTGAGAGGAAAGGTCCCCGTCCGAGAGGAGATCCACAGTGCGGTGGATTGTCCGTTCCACAGCCGCCCTCTGCGCGGTCTTGCTGCTGTCACCTGTCACCCCTGCCACAGCAGCCAGCCCGATCGGCATGACGAGCGGCTGGTACGTCAACCCCGGCTCGGCCCCGGCCACCTGGGTGCAGAACAACCCGAACGACTCACGACGCACCCAGATCCAGAACTCCATCAGCACCAAGCCGATCGCACGCTGGTTCGGCAACGACGCCAACATCGCCTCGACGGTCGCCAACTACACCGGCGCCGCCGACGGCCAGGACAAACTGCCCGTCCTGGTCGCCTACAACATCCCCAACCGGGACGCGTGCGGCGGCCACTCCGGCGGCGGCGCGGGCAGCGCGGGCGCGTACCGGACCTGGATCGCGAGCTTCGCGGCCGGGATCGGCGCCAAACCCGCCGTCGTGATCATCGAACCGGACGCGCTCGCCGCCTACGGCTGCCTGACCCAGGCGCAACGCGACGAGATGGCGGGCCTGCTCAAGTACGCCACCGAGCAGTTCAAGGCCAAGGCGCCCAACACCTACGCCTACCTCGACGCGGGCAACGCAGGCTGGGGCACCCCGTCGACCATCGCGTACCGGCTGAACGAAGCCGGCGTGGCCAACATCCGCGGGTTCTCCGTCAACGTGTCCAACTACTACACGACCAGCCAGTCCATCACGTACGCCAACCAGGTCAACGGTTTCCTGCCCGCGGCGAAGCCGTTCGTGATCGACACCAGCCGCAACGCGAACGGGCGCAACTCCGACCCGAACGGCTGGTGCAACCCGGCCGGAGCGAAGCTCGGGGTGACCGCCCAGACCGGCGGCGGCGCCGAGATGCTGCTGTGGGTGAAGACCCCCGGCGTGTCCGACGGGCCGTGCGGCATCGCGCCGACGACCCCGGCCGGGACGTTCAACCCCGACCTGGCCGTCCGGCTGATCAACGGGACGTGACCCGCCCGTAGGTCGCCACGATGACGCCCTTCGGCGTCGTCACACTGCTGGTCAGCTCGAACTCGGTCACCGGCGCGGGCCCGTCGAACAGGCGCGCGCCGGTGCCGAGCGTCAGCGGGTGGATCACCAGCGTGTACACGTCGATCAACCCGGCGGCGTGCAACGACCGCACCAGCGCCGCGCTGCCGATGATCGACAGCTCCTCGTCCAGCGCGGCCACGTCGTCGACGTTCCGCAGCAGCACCGAGTTCTCCCACGCACCGGCGTCGGCGAGGCTCGACGACACCACGTACTTCCGCGCGGCGTTCATGTGCGTGCTGAACGGGTTCCCGTCGGTCGCCGACGCCCACACGCCGATGAAGTCCTCCCACGTGCGGCGCCCGAACAGCATCGCGCCGCTCTGCGCCATGCCCTTGCCCATCTCCGCGCCCAGCACCTCGTCGTTGTACGCCGCACCCCACCCGCCGTGGGTGAAACCGCCGCGCGTGTCCTCGTCCGGGCGGCCCAGACCCTGCACCACGCCGTCGAGCGTCATGAACATCGTCGCCGAGATAGAACGCATCACCGCACCCCTTAGGAAGTCGAAGTCACCCCCTGTACGAACGGTCTACCCCGGTTTCGACACCTGGAACGAAAACTTTCCGACTCGCCACTGCCAGTGGTGACCTGCTTCGAGGTGGTCGAGGATCGCGCGCTGGAGCAGCGTGCGGCGCGGCAGGCGGTCGAGCGGCGTGGTCAGGGTGCGGAACACGAACCGCAGCACCTCGACGTCCGCGTCGATCCCCTCCAGCTCCTCGTGGGGTTCCAGCTCGAACCGCCGCTGGAACCGGATGATGTTGGAGTCCGCGGGCAGGTACTCCAGCAGTTGCGGGTCGAGCAACCACGAACCGCAGGAGAACGCCGTGTAGCGCTCGTCCGGGAAGTGGCGCGGGAAGAAGGCGCGAGCCTCGTCGAGCGAGGCGTCGACCGCCTCCGGCGTCAGCGGCCCGGCATCCGGCACGTGCAACGAGAGAGCGGTCCCACCGCGCTGGTGCTGCACCCGGCCGAGCTCGTACACGCCTCCTCGCGCGTGCAGCGTCAGCCAGCTCTGCATGACCGGCCAGCCCTCGCCGCGCATGCGCCGGTCGACCGCGAGGTTGCGGCCCAGGTCCGCGAGGGTCGTCCACGAGACCTCGTCGGAGATGCCGTGGTCGCGGTGATAGCCGCGCACGACGTCGACCAGTGCCAGGTAGAGGTACACGTAGAAGTGGCGCCACGCGGGACCGCGGTCGCGCGGCAGCTCCGGACCCGGCGGCAGCCAGTCGGCGCCACCGAGGTCGGCGCGCACCAACGCGATCGAGCGGTCCAGCAACCAGTCCAGCTCCGGTGTCCACAGTGGAGAGCCGGGCCAGCCCGCCATGACCTCGGCGGCGTCCTCGGGAGGCACACCGAGCCGGGCGAGCAGCGCGGGCGCCTCGGCCCGGGCGGGCAGGGGAGCGGACGGCCGGTCGCCGGCGAGGTCGTGCACGCGGTCCAGTTCCTCGAAGGGAACACCGAGCAGGGTGGCGGTCTCCTTCAGCTCCACGAGCACGACCCTACCGACGCGCGCTAGAAGGCGTCCTCGGTGAAGTCGCTCGGCAGGTCGTCGTCGTAGTCGCCGCGCGACGGCCGGGCGCGCTGCTGACCGGCCGCGACGATCTCGTCGAGGTTCTGGCCCTCCTTGATTCCCGTGTACGCGCGCTTCAGCGACGGCATGCTGGTCTGCATCGCGCGTTGCACCTCGGGATCGTGGACGGCCCGGCCGGACGCGATGTCCTGCCAGGAGAGCGCTCCCGAGTCGACCTTGCGCTGGAGGTCCTTCAACGCGTTCGGCGCGTCCTTGGACTTCGCGAACTTCTCGATCTCGGCGATGTCCGCGGGGGAGAGGTCGCCGCCGCGGCTCTGCACCCGTGACGCCTCCAGCGCGACCTTCTCCAGCTGTGCGCCGCGCGCGTCGAGATCCTGTTGCCAGGCCTGCAACTGCTGGCGGGCGCTCTCGTACGGGAACGTCATTCCGCACCGCCCGAGGTGGCCTTGTCGGCCCAGCGTTCCTCTTTCGCGGCCTCGTTGAACTTGCTGCGCCCCTTGTACCCGCTCTTGGCCACGCCCCACGCGCCGCTGCCCGCGGCCGACGCGCCGTCGCCGAACTTCTCCTTGCCGTCCTGCCACGCGTCGACCACGTCGAAGAAGTCGTTGACGTCGCGGACGTCCGGGATGCGCGCGAGGGCGGTGCCCATCAGCTTGATGCCGTTGATCATGCCCTTGACGCCCTCGATCAGCGTCTGCATCGACTGGATGAGCTTGCGGACCTGGTCGACGATGTTGACCACGTCGTAGACCATCCACACGGCACGGCCCCAGCCCACGAGCGGGATCCACGCCGTCATCGCGGCCTTCATCAGCTTGTCGCAGATCTTGTCGAGCAACGTCAGCGCGAGCTTCGCGGCCGAACGGCAGGAGCTCGCCATGTTCTTGAAGCGGTCGCCGATGAACTTCGCGATCTGCGAGTCCCACTCGATCGCGATGGTCCACGTGCGGCGCATGCGGTTCTCGAAGCTCTGGGCCGCGCCGCCGTCCCAGTGCGGCGAGAGCTCCTCGATGCCGTTGTTGACGTTGTGCCGCACGTTGTCGAGCGCCTTGGCGATGCGGTCCCACGCGGCGGCGTTCGCGTCGATCTTCTCGAAGTCGCCCGCGAGCGGCATGACCAGGTCGCGCACCAGGTCGTCGCCGGTGACCTGCTGGTAGATCCAGTTGACGCCCTGGATCTTCCAGCCCGCCGCCTCGATCAGCTCCTTGACCGTCTGCCTGCCGGGCCGGTCCTCGGGCGCGGCGCGCAACGCGACGGCCGGGTCCTCGACGTCCTGGTACCCGTTGCAGACCCCGGCGCTCATTCGCCCAGCCCCAGGTACCGGCCCAGCCACGACGGGGCCTCGGCTGTGCCCGCCGCCGTGTCGATCAGGCAGACGCCCACCTGGTCCGCCTTCTCGTAGGCGTGAGCGGACTTCACCAGCGACTCGGCGTCCTGCGCCATCTTCTGGTTGGCCGCGGTGAGCGTCTCGCCGTAGAGCTGCGCGACCCCGATCACGACCGGGTCGAGCAGCGACAGCAGCCCGGTGAACCCGGACGTGTCGCCGCCCTTCTCGATCGCGTGCTCCCTGATCGTCAGGAAGTGCTCGGCCTGACGTTCGAGCAGGCCGCTGTACCCGCGCAGCTCATCCGGCTCGACGTGGAATCTCTCTCCCATGGCGGGCATGACGTCTGACTCCAATGTGTGGTTCCGTCGTATTCGGCTCAATTGGGAAAGTCGTCGCCACACGCCAAGCGATACATAGAGATTCCTTATGGCTCAGCCTTGCGCCTTCAGCATGGGCGCCATGTCGAACACGCTGATCACGTGGCTGATCTTGCCGTCGGTGACGGTGAGGTACTCGGTGCCGTGCACGTTCTGAACGAACGGCAGGTCGATCGAGTACACCGTCACGGCACGGTCGTCGCGCCCGAGCACGTCGAGGACCTCACCCCTGGTGAGCCTGCCGACGAACGGCGCCAGGAACTGACGGTATCCCTCGATCCCCTCGATGCGTCCCGTCGGTGCCTCGCACACGACGTCGTCCGCCACGAAGCTCAACGCGGTCTCGGCATCGCCGCCGGTCCAGGCCTTGACGTACTCGTCGGCGATCTTCAGCGCGGTCATGACTGGTGGTTCCTCTCGTCGGATCTCGATGAACCACAGTCTTGACGGACGTATATGTCATCTCCTGTCATATAGGTGGAGGAGATTTCCTGACATGAAGTCCGACCGCCTGCTCTCGATCCTGCTGCTCCTGCAGACCCACGGGCAGCTGTCCGCCGCCGACCTGGCCGAACGGCTGGAGGTGTCGGCGCGCACGATCATGCGCGACTTCGAGGCCCTGTCCGCGGCGGGCGTGCCGGTCTACACGGTGCGCGGCCCCCAGGGCGGCATCGCCCTGCTGCCCGGCTACCACACGGACGTCACCGGCCTCACCGCCGACGAGTCCCGCGCGCTGTTCGTCGTGCTCGCCGGCTCCGCGCACGCCGACCTCGGCCTCGGTCAGGCCCTGGGATCGGCGCTGCGCAAGGTGATGGCCGCGCTGCCCGCGCCTCACCAGGGCGGCGCCGACCTGACCAGCAGGCGCGTGCTGATCGACCCCGTGCGGTGGCGTGGTGCACCCGGTTCTTCTGACCTGGAGGTCTTCCAACGGGCCGTGTTCGCCGACTGGCGGTTGCGGCTGCGGTACCGGCACGGCCGCGACAACCGCGTGCGCACCTACACCGTCGACCCGTACGGCCTGGTCAACAAGGCGGGCGTCTGGTACCTGGTCGCCGACTGCGAGGGCGCTCCCCAGCTCTACCGCGTCGACCGGGCGCAGTCGGTCGTGGTGGTCGCCGAACCCGTGCGGCGCCGGGCCGGGGTGGAGCTGGACGACGTCTGGGAGGAGCTGCGGCGCCGGATCGACGATCTTCCGTCCCTGGTGGCGGTCACGGCGCTGGTGCGGGACGACGTGCTGGCGTTGTTGCTGCGCGTGCACCAGGGAGAGCTCTTCGATGGCCCAGTTCCGGCGTCGCGGTCCGGGTGGAGTCAGGTCGAGCTGCGGTTCCGCTCGGTGCGCGCGGTCGAGATGCTGCTGGCGTTCGGGGCCGGGGTGGAGGTGCTCGCGCCTGAGGAGGCACGCGAAGCCCTTGCCGGGCAGGCGAAAGCGATCGCCGAGCTCTACGGCTCTCAGGCGCCTGCCGGCACGCCGTCGCGCTGAGCGCTGTAGAACCGGACGAGCCTGGTCAGCGCCTCCTGGTACGCCTCGGGGCCGTCGTCGGTGTAGGCGCGGCCGCGGGCGAAGTGGCGCACTGGTTCCGGGTAGACGTACCGGTCACCGCCCGCCGAGGCGATGAGGTGCACGTCGACGAGCGACTCGACGAGCAGTGCCGCCTCGCGCGTCGGCAGGTCCAGCACGGCGGCCGCCGCGGGCAGGGTGATGTCCGGGCCGTCGCCGATCGCGAGCAGGCGGAACGCGCGTGCCTGGGCGGGAGCGAGCTCGTCGAGGGCCGAGATGAAGGGCTCCTCGATCACCGCGCACTCCGGTGGCAGCACCACCGCTCCCTCGCGGGGTTTGCCGAGGCGGGCCACGGCGTCGGGGAGCGTCCACTCCGGACGGGACGCGATGCGGGTGCCGATGCCGGTGATCACCTGGGGGAGTCCGGCGGTGCGGGAGACGAGCGCGCGGGCCGTGTCGGGGTCGCGCCGGACGCGGTCGCCGACCAGCTTTTCCAGCAGCGCCAAGGATTCGTCGGGGCGCAGGCCGGTCAGGCGCAGCCAGTGGCCGTACGGGAGGCTGTAGAGCCGTTGACGTGCGGTGATCAGCACGGCCGGGCCGCCGGTGCCGGGCAGCAGCGCGCGGACCTGGTGGGTGTCGCGGGCGTTGTCCAGCACGACGAGCAGCCGCCTGCCCGCGGTGCTGGAACGCCAGAGGGTCGCGCGTTCTGCCGGTGAGGCGGGCAGGTCGGTGTGGCCCAGGGCGCGGAGCAGGGCGGACAACGGGTCGGTGGTGCGGCCCAGGTCGGCGAACAGCTGGCCGTCGGGGAAGCGGGCGGCGACCTTGTGTCCGATGTGGACGGCCAGGGCGGTCTTGCCCACGCCGGCCAGGCCTTCCAGCCCGATCAGCGGCACGCTCGCGTCCGCCGGGGTCAGCGCGTCGGCGAGGCCGGGCATCAGCTCGGACCGGCCGGTGAAGTCGGGCAGGTCCGGTGGCAGCTGGGCGGGGTGGCGGCTGTGCGCTGGCTGCTCGCGGACGAGTGCCGGGTCGGAGGTGAGGATGCGGCGTTGCATCTCGCGCAGCTCGGGGCCGGGTTCCAGGCCGAGCTCCTCGTCGAGGCGGCGGCGGACGTCGGTGAACACGGCCAGTGCGTCGGCCTGGCGCCCGGCGCGGTAGAGGGCGTGCATGAGCAGCTCGCGCGGGCGTTCGCGGAGGGGCTCGGCCGCGATGACCTCGTCCAGTGCGTCGGCGGCTTCGACGTGGCGGCCCAGTTCGACGTCGGCGGCGGCCAGGTCCTCGATCGCCGCGAGGCGTTGTTCGGTGAGACGGACGCGTTCGGACTCGGCGTAGTCGCCGTTGACGCCCGCGAGCGGGACACCCCGCCAGAGCCCCAG
This sequence comes from Lentzea sp. NPDC058450, assembly GCF_042721395.1. Lineage (NCBI taxonomy): Bacteria > Bacillati > Actinomycetota > Actinomycetes > Pseudonocardiales > Pseudonocardiaceae > Lentzea > Lentzea sp. NPDC058450. The sequence goes on along the minus strand of NZ_JBHXLO010000014.1, from coordinate 192,163 downwards.
CGCGGTGCGCAGGTGTGTGGCCGCCGTGGCGGTCGTGGCCGTGCGGGCCTCGGCGAGGTGGCGGCTGAAGTCGGTTGCGTCGAGGCCGGTCGGCGGCAACGCGTACCCGCCGCCGACGGACGTGATGACACCGGCGGGCAGCACGCGGCGCAGGCGGGAGACGTAGGAGCGGATCATGCCGGTCGCCGCCGGAGGTGCCTCGGGACCCCACACGGCGGTGATCAGCTGGTCAGGCGTGACGGCGCGGCCGCCGCGCAGGAGCAGGATGCCGAGGATCGCGCGCTGCTGGGGTGGCCCGAGCGGGAGTTCGGTCTCGCCCAGCCACGCCCGCACCGGTCCGAGCACCTCGAACCGCAACCCTTCGCGCACTGGCGATTCCTCTCCGCAGCCTCACGTCGCACAACCGCAGCTGCGAAGCCGGTATTCCTGCGCCCTCCGCGCGCACCGCTGACCGTGGGTCAGGATGCGAACTTGTCGCCGTTGGCGGCCAGCCACGTGGAGAAGTCCTTGAGGCGCGGGTTGAGCGTCCGCACGAACTCCGGGTCGCGCGCGCCGGCGAAGAACTCCGCGTGCTCTGCGTAGAAGACGAACATGTTGGCGATGTCGTCGGCCCCCGGCGCCCCGCTCGCGCGCACGTCCTCGGCGCTGATCGGGAAGTACGCGACCTCCTCGCCGAGCTGCGCGGTGAACCTGGCGGCGTACTCGGCGCCGGTCAGGTTCTCGCCGGACACGCTGATCGTCTCGCCGACCAGGCCGGTGCCCTGCTGGAGGATCCCGTAGGCGGTGCGGCCGATGTCCTCCGACGCGATGCCGGGCAACGGGCTGTCGCCCATCGGCAGCGCGAGCGCCAGCCTGCCGTCCGCACCCCGCTGCGGCCGGAAGAAGTCGAGGAACGCGTCGAAGTAGAAGGTGGTGGACAGGAACGTGGTCGGCACGCCGGCCTCGCGGAAGAAGCCGTCGATCTCGGCCTTGCTGTCGAAGTGCGGCGTCTTGTAGCTGCCGTGCAACGTCGGCACGCGGTCGGCCGGCAGGTGGTCGCGGGTGTCCGGCAGCGTCGACCAGATCACGTGCTGGAGGCCCGCCGCCTTGGCCGCGTTCACCATGGCCCGTGCCTGCGCCTGCTCGCGCTGGACGTCGTTGTACTCCCAGAACGCCGTGACGAAGTAGGCCCCGTACGCGCCTTCGAGGGCGGTGCGCAGGCTCTCCTCGTCGTCTACGGACACGGCCACGACCTCGGCGCCGCTCGCCGCGAGTTCCTTGGCGGCGGGGGAGTCGGCGTTGCGGGTCAGCGCCCGGACGGCGAACCCGCCGTCCGGGTCGTCGAGGATGGCGCGGGCCAGGCCACCGCCCTGCTGTCCGGTGGCGCCGACCACTGCGATGATCTTCTTGCTGGTCATCGGGACTCCTTGGGGTTGACGGGATGTCTGACCCCAATGGAAGTCCTGCGACGTTGGCGTCCTGTGCACGTCTGATGCACGCCTCATCCAGTTGGAACGGGCACCAGCCGCAGGGTTTCGCCGGTCTGTTCGGCGACGGCGCAGGTCCAGCCTGGCGGCCAGTCGGAGGAAAGGGCTTCCGCTCCGCTGCTGAGTACGGTGGCCTCGGTGCAGCTCGCCACCGAGGCGAACCAGGCGCCGCCGAACGTGGTGTCGCTGCCGAACATGGCCCTGTCGAACGAGACCGTGCCAGAGAACCTCGCGCCTCCGAACTGCGCGACCTCGGTGAACGTCGCGCTGTCGAACAAGACAGAGCCGGTGAACTGCGCGCTGTCGAACTGGGCCGCGTCGGTGAACCACGCGCCGACGAATCTGGCCACGGAGAACTGCGCGTCGATGAACACCGCAGTCGTGAACTGCGTGTTGATGAACGCGGCACCACTGACGAACGTGGCGCTGTCGAAAACAGCGGAGTCGGTGAAAGCGGCGCTGGAGAAATACACTGATTCGGTGAACGTGGCTCGGTTGAACTGCGCGGCTTTGGCGAAGGTGGCGCTGTCGAAGCGGGCTGTCCCGATGAATCTCGCGCCGCCGAACGTCGAAAAGGTGAAGGTGACGCCGCTGAACGCGGCGGTCTTGATGAACGTCGTGTTGTCGAACTGAGCGGTGTCGGCGAACGTGGCGCCGCTGAACGTGGCCGCGGTCAACGTCTCCCCGCTGAAAACCGCGCCTTCGGCGAAGGTCGCGCCGGCGAAGCGCGCGGTGCCGGTGAAGGTCGCGCGCTCGAACCAGGCCGCGCCGCTGAACGTCGTGCCGCGGAAGTCGGTGTTTCCGGAGAATGCCGCCCGATCCATGCGGACCACGGGCAGGACGCACGAACTGAGGTCCAGATCGATCAGCAGCGCTTCCGTGAGATCCAGGTCCGGGATCTCCGGCCAGTAGTTGCTGTGGTCGTGGTCGTGTTCGGGTGGCCGGAGGTGCTTGGCGAGAAGGCGTTGCACGGAAAGGCGCACGTCGCGTTCCAGCACCGCCTCGGCCTGCGCCGTCGCGGGTTTGGGTGAGGTTTCGGCAGGTCTTGAGTGCCGGATCACGGTTCGCCGGTGTCCGCGCGGCAGTGGCCGAGGCGATCCAGGGCGGGGAGAGACCGATGGGGCCGCCAGATAGGGCATGCGCAGGTAGGCGCACCAGAGGTTGGCGATCGTCGGGCGCTGGTCGGGGTTGTCCTGCCCGAGGCGTTCGAGCGCGTACAGACCGGCCAGCCGCACCGGTGCCTTGTCGGAGCCGAGCTGATCGGCGGCTTTGGTGTACAGCTCGGTGACTCGGCGTGCCTTGGCGTCGTCCTCGGTGTGGACCTGGGCGTCCAGCCGTGCGCGCAGGTCGCGTTCGGCGGTTCGTTGCCGGCGCATGGCGAGGTACAGCGCGATGAGGGCGCCGCCGCCGGCGACGATGCTCAGCGCGATCTTGACGGCGTCGAGCATCGCCGTGACGTAGTCCTTGCCCTGGATGGCGGCGTTCTGGTCGGCCTTCACCGACGCCACTCGGGCGAGCCAGTCGAACGTGAACCACAGCGCGCCGCCGGCGACCGCCATCAGCGCGGCCAGTCCCACCAGGAGCCCGAGCCACGGGAACCGGTCGCCGGACGCGGGCCGCCCCCTCGGGCGCCATCGTGAACCAGGCCCGGATCCAGTGGTGGTCATGTTCCTAGTTCGTCAGAAGATCGCTCAGTGCAACACCGTCCGATGGTGTGACGGCACCATCGGACGGTCACCAGGTCAGCCGGGCACCTCGTCCAGGTAGGCCTGCGCCTGCAGCGTGAACAGGTCGGCGTACCCGGCCTTGGCCGCCATCAGCTCCTCGTGCGTCCCGTACTCGGCGACCTTCCCGTGCTCCAGCAGCAGGATGCGTTCGGCCTGCCGCACGGTCGAGAACCGGTGCGAGATGTACAGCGTCGTCCGGCCCTCCGACAGCTCGCGCAGCCGGGCGAACAGGTCGTGCTCGGCCTGCGCGTCGAGTGCGGACGTCGGTTCGTCGAGGATCAGGATCGGCGCCTCCCGCTGGAACGCCCTGGCCAGCGCGATCTTCTGCCACTCGCCGCCGGACAGGCTCACGCCCTGGTCGAACCAGCGGCCGAGCGGGCTGTCGTAGCCGCGGGGGAGTCGTTCGATCCGTTCGTCGGCGCCGGCGCGGCGGGCCGAGTCCTCGATGTGCGGCCGGTCTTCCAGCCGGGTCAGGTCGCCCAGGCCGATGTTCTCGGCTGCTGTGCCCTGGTACGTCACGTAGTCCTGGAACATCGCGCTGATCCGGGTGCGCAGCGCGACCGGGTCGTACTCGCGGATGTCCACGCCGTCGAGCAGGATGCGGCCGCCGGTCGGGTCGTAGAGGCGGCAGAGGAGCTTGAACAACGTCGACTTGCCCGCGCCGTTGCGGCCCACGACTGCCACGGTCTCGCCGGGGCGGATCTCGAAGCTCACGTGGTCCAGCGCCGGTTCCGCGGCGCCGGGGTAGCTGAAGGTCACCCCGTCGAACTCGATGTGTCCCTCCACTGTGGACGGCATCGGGCGCGGCTCGGCGGGTGCGGTGATCTCCGGCTTGGTGTCCAGGAACTTGTACAGCGTGTCGAGGTAGAGGTTGTTCTCGTACATCCCCGAGAACGCCGTGAACAGGCCCGACACCGACGCCTGCACCGAGGCCGCGGCGGCCGTGTACAGCGCCAGGTCTCCCAGGGTCAGGCGGCCGCCCACCGCTTCGAGTGCGATGTAGAGCGTGATCGCCGAGCCCGCGGCCGTGCTGAGCAGGCCCCAGGACGTCGAGCTGATGTTGCGGTTGACGGTCAGCTTCCGCGAGCGTTCGTAGGCCACGGTGCCGAGCCGGCGGAACCGGTCGACGAAGTACGGGCCGAGCCCGAAGAGCTTGGTCTCCTTGGCGTACGTGTCCGTCGTGACCAAAGAGGACAGGTAGTCCATGCGCCGCTTGATCGGCGACATCATGAACGTCAGCCAGAACGCGCGGGAGCCGTACTTCGACTGCGAGATGAACGCCGGGATCGGCGCCAGCAACGCGACGAGGGCCAGCAGCGGGCTGATCGCGACGAGCAGCGCGATCATGCTGCTGAACGTGATCAGCGTGCGCAGCAGTCCCAGCGCGGAGTTCATCATCGCGAGCGGACGCGTCGGCGCCTCCTGCGCGGCCTGGCGCAGCATGTCGTACGACGTCGAGCCCTCGAAGTAGGCGAGGTGCAGGTCGCTGGCGTGCGCCATCACGCGATGGCGGATCGTCAGCGTCATGCGCTCCTGCAGCAGCGACTGCGCGATCGACGTCAACGCGCTGCTGACGGCGGTCGCGGCGAGCACGCCGAACTGGAACAACGCGACGTTCACGATGTCGCGGGTCGTGCCGGTGCCCTGGATCGCCGCGACGACGGAGTCCAGCAACAGCTTGGCGATGTACGCGGTCACGGTCGGCAGAAGTCCTGCCAGCAACGTGATCAGCGCCAGCACGATCGTCAGGGTCGGGCTGGCCTGCCAGGTCAGCCGCGCGACCTTCGGCAGGCCGCGCACCGTGCCCGCCACGGATGTCCGCACGCGCTTGAACCGCGAGCGCAGGTCCTTCGGTTCGTCGTCCTGAGTCGGTTCCGGGATGTCGACGGGCCCGGTGAGCCCGCTGTCCGGCACCGTCGACGCGCGCCGGCGGCGGTTGCGCCGTCCGAGCGCGAACTCCATTCCTCCGCCCGGGATCATTCAGCCTCCACAGCGCCGTGCAGGAAGAAGTCGACCACCTGGCGCGTGGTGGGCGCTTCGACGTCCGACGCCAGCCTGCGGCCGCCGAACAGAAGGGTCAGGAACAGACCGGCGAGCTGCTCGGGTGGCAGCCGCAGCCGGTCCTTCTCGGGGTCGAACAACTCGACCATCGCGCCGCGGATGGCGGCCATCGACTCGCGGCGGCCACCCCTGCGCGGGCTGCCGGGATCGCGGTGTTTGACGCGGCCGGACGCGTGCAGGGCGCTCATCAGCGCCCCCATGCGTTCGAGGTGCGCGCCGAGTGCTTCGGCGGCCTCGACGAGCCGGTCCTCCAACGGCTGGCCGACGGGGATCTCGGCGATCGCGTCGAGCACGTGGTCGGGCTTGAGAGCCTCGGCCGTGCAGGCGTCGAGCAGCTCGTCCTTGTCCTTGAAGGCGCGGAAGATGGTGCCTTCGCCGATGCCGGCGGCACGGGCGATCTGGCTGCTCGTGACGTTGGCGCCGTGCTCGATCAGGAGCGGCAGCACCGCGTGCACGATCATGGCGCGCCGCTCTTCGACGCTCATGCCCGGCGCTCGACGCCGGGTCTCGGGTGCTGGTGTCATGCGCCCATGATGCGGAGTGAGCGCTCACTCCGTCAAATGAGTTAGGTCACCCGGCCTGGTTCACGACCCGGAAGCGCAGGTGGTCGACGGCGGGGGAGTGCGGTGTCGGCATGCGCTCCAACCGGATCGCGGACCCGAGAGAGGCGAACAACGGCGTGCCGCCCCCGAGCAGCAGCGGCACCACATGCACGTAGATCTCGTCGACCAGGCCGAGCGGCAGCGCCTGCTGCATGACGGTGGCGCCGTGCAGGCCGACCCACTTGTCGCCCGCGGCCTCCCGTGCCTGCCCGATCGCGCTCGCAACCCCGTCGGCGACGAAGGTGTAGTCCGCGTGGCCCTCGGGCGCGTGGTGGGTGACCACGAAGCTGCGCGCGCTGGCCAGCGGGCCGCCGGGACCCCACTCGTTCACGGTCTTGTCGAACGACGTGCGGCCCATCACGATCGCGCCGCACTGCGCGATGGCGTCCTCCAGGTACTGGCGGTCGGAGTCGGTGGGTTTCTCGAACATCCAGTCGTGCAGGCCGCCGGCGCCGTCGCCGAACGGGGTGGTGCGGCTCGCGTTCGGGCCGGTGACGTAGCCGTCGAGCGAGATCGACATGTCGCAGATGACGAGTGCCATGGTTCCTCCGGGACGTTGGTCTCACCACTGCGTCGATCGGGCGGGGCCCGTTTCGACAGGGGCCTCTGCCTAGACTGCGATCATGACGACGCACCGGTGGGCCGCCGCGGATCTTCCCGACCTGACCGGGCGCACGGTCGTGGTGACAGGGGCCGCCAGCGGTGTGGGCAGGGGCACCGTGACGGCCTTCGCCGCGGCCGGGGCGCGCACGGTGCTGGCGGTGCGCGATGTCGCGGCCGGTGAGCGGGTGGCGGCCGGGCTGTCCGGCACCACCGAGGTGCGGCAGCTGGACCTGGCGAACCTGGCGTCGGTGCGCGCGTTCGCCGACGGCTGGCAGGGCGAGATCGACGTCCTGGTCAACAACGCCGGTGTGGCGATGACGCCGTTCAGCCGCACGGCGGACGGGTTCGAGCTCCAGTTCGGCACCAACCACCTCGGCCACTTCGCGCTGACCAACCTCCTGCTGCCGTCGATCACCGGCCGGGTGGTGACGGTGGCCTCCGGCGCGCACAAGGTGGGCGTGCTCGACCTCGACGACCTGGACCTCGCCCGCTACACGCCGCCGAAGGCGTACGGCCGCTCCAAGCTCGCGAACCTGCTGTTCACGCTCGAACTGGACCGCCGCCTGCGGGAGGTGGGGTCGCCGGTGCTCGCGGTGGCGTCGCACCCCGGCTACACGGCGAGCAACCTGGGCACCAAGGGCCGCAACCCCTACCTGGTCAAGGTCGCGAACTTCGTCGGGCGCCACTTCGCGCAGACCGAACAGCAGGGCGCGCTGCCGTCGTTGTACGCGGCCACGCAGGACGTGCCGGGTGCGAGCTACGTCGGGCCGGACGGGCGGTTCGAGCTGCACGGCCACCCAACGCTGGTGGGGCGGTCGGCGGCGGCCAGCGACCCGGTGCTGGCGCGGCGGTTGTGGGAGACGTCGGAACGGCTCACCGGCGTGACGTTCCCGCTGACCGCTCAGCCCTGACGGCTCACAACCAGCCGCGGCGCTCCGCCAGGGAACCCGCCTGGAACCGGGAGGACGCGCCGAGCTCGTTCATCAACCGCTGGAGCCGGCGGTACGTGGTCCGGGTGCTCCAGCCGTTCGCGCGGGCGATCGCCGTGTCGGTCAGCCCGGCCATCATCATCGTGAGCAGCGCCCTGGTCTCGTCGTCCGGGAGCGTGCTGTTGCCGGGGTCCGGCGCGGCCACGTCGAGAGGTGCGGCCTGGGCCCACTCGCCCTCGAACAACGCCTCCAGCGCGGTCAGCAGCGGGGAGCGGCGGACCAGGTAGGCCACCTGCAGGCCGCTGCGGCTGAGGTCGAACGGGATGAGGGCGTCCTGGTCGTCCCGGATGATCAGCTTGATCGGCAGGCTGCGGCGCGTGCGGGCCAGCTCGCCGCCCTGCACGGCCGGGAGGATGTCCGTTTCGAGCTTTCGGGGCCAGTTCACCGCGTCGAGGCTGTAGATCACGCGGTGCGTGACGCCGTCGTTCTGGTGCCGGGTGATCTGTTCCTGGGTGAACCGCGCGGCGCCCTCGCCGCCGGGGCTCTCGTAGTACGGCGGGGTGTCGAACACGCGGACCTGGTGGCGTGCCTCGGATTCCAGGTGCGCGACGGCCGCGGCGATCGTCTCCCGGTCGGTCAGCTGCTCGATGACGAGCTCGGGGCTCGTCCGGTGCGCGCTGCGGTGGACCTCGGACAACGAGTGCACCTTCGCGCGGGCGGCGCTCAGCTCCCGTTCGCGCAGCTGCACGAGCTGGTTGATCGCGATGTCCGGGGGCGCGGCCACGTACCGGGACGGGCGGCCGCTGCAGCTCACCAGGTGCTTCGCCGCTAGTGCGGTCAGGGTGCGCTGCACCGGCGTCGACAGGTGGTCGGAGAGTGCCGCCGCGGTCGAACCGGGTTGTGCGACAAGCGCTTCGTAGACCCGTTCCTCGTCGGCGGACAACCCCAGTACGGCGAGTTCCATCCGACAGTCGTACAGGAATTGTCCAGGTTGTGCCAGGTGGCAGTGAATGGCCAACCACCATCTTGTGGCCGACAGTTGCCGACTGGCACTGTTCGGCCACCCAGGCGTCGCAGCACCGCCACCCTTTGTACAGAGAGGACTCCGTCGGTGAGAACCTCCCGCAAGCGCCGGGCCGTCGTCACGGCCGGGTGTCTCGCGTCCCTGCTCATCCCGATCACCCCGGCCCACGCCGATCCGGCCGTCCCGGCGGGACGGTCCGGCGAGCCCGTCCGCACCGTCACGTTGATCACCGGCGACGTCGTGAAGGTGAACACCTCCGGCCAGACCGTCTCGGTCGAAGGCCCCGACGGCGAACCCGTCGACGCGCGGGTCCTCGAGTCGGCGGGAGACGTGTACGTCTACCCGAACTCCGCGTTGTCCTACATCGCCGGCGGCAAGCTCGACCGGCGGCTGTTCAACGTCACCGACCTGATCGCGGACGGCTTCGACGACGCACACCGCGACGACCTCCCGTTGATCGTCTCCTACGTCGACCAGCAGGGGTTCCGAGCGAACGCCGCGCCCGCCGGCGCCGAACTGGTCCGTCCACTCGCGAGCGTCGGCGGGGCCGCCGTCACCGCGGACCACGACCGCGCGAAGGACTTCTGGGCGTCGGTCACCAGCAACCAGACAACGTTGTCATCGCTCGCTCCGGCCAAGCCCGCGTTCACGAACGGCATCGAGCGGATCTGGCTCGACGGCAAGGTGTACCCGGACCTCGCCGAGTCGGTCGCGCAGATCGGCGCGCCCGCGGTCTGGGCCGGTGGTGACACCGGGCAGGGCGTCGACGTCGCCGTCCTCGACACCGGCGTCGACACGACCCACCCCGACCTCGCGGGCCGGATCGTAGACACTCGCAGCTTCATCGAGGGCGAGGACGTCACGGACGTCCACGGTCACGGCACGCACGTCGCGTCCACCATCGCGGGCACCGGCGCCGCGTCCGGTGGCACCGAGAAGGGCGTCGCCCCGGACGCCCGCCTGCACATCGGCAAGGTGCTGTCGAACGCCGGCTCCGGCACCGACTCCCAGGTCCTCGCCGGCATGGAGTGGGCGGCTGTCGAGGCCCGCGCCAAGGTCATCAACATGAGCCTGGGCAACCAGGGGCCGTCCGACGGCACCGATCCGTTGTCGCAGGCGGTGAACCGGCTCAGCGCGCAGACCGGCGCGTTGTTCGTGATCGCGGCGGGCAACGAGGGCGGGCCAGGCAGTGTCAGCGCGCCCGGTGCCGCCGACGCGGCGCTGACCGTCGGCGCGGTGGACTCGCGCGACGAGCTCGCCTACTTCTCCAACCAGGGACCGAGGGTCGGCGACGGCGCGCTCAAGCCGGAGATCTCCGCGCCCGGCGTCGAGATCTCGGCCGCGCGCTCGCAGCACGCGCCGGGCGAGGGCTACTACCAGTCCATGAGCGGCACCTCGATGGCCACGCCGCACGTCGTCGGCGCGGCCGCGTTGCTCGCGCAGAAGCACCCGGAACTCACCGGCGCACAGCTGAAGGACCTGCTGACCAGCACCACCAAGCGGACTCCCTCCTACACCGCGTTCCAGGCCGGCAGCGGCCGCGTGGACGTGGCGGCGGCCGCGAGCGCCGGGGTGTTCGCCACGGCCACCGCGTACGCCGGGCAGAACGAGCCCGCCGCGGTGCAGCGCCCGGTGACCTACACCAACCTCGGCGCGGCACCGGTGGACCTCGACCTGTCGCTCGACGCACCCGGTGTGCCGCAAGGTGTCTTCACGCTCTCAGCGCAGCGCGTCACGGTTCCCGCGCACGGCACCGCGAAGGTCACCCTGACGCTCGACCCGAAGATCCCGGGAGCTCCGTCCGACGGTCTCAGCGGCCAGGTCCTCGCCAAGGGACCCGGTGGCGTGCTCGCCGCGCACACCGCCGTCTCTCTGGGCGGGCTCAGCCACAGGATCACCCTGAACGTCAAGGACGCCACCGGCGCCCCCGGCTTCCTGTTCGTGATCATGCTGCGGGCGGGCGACCCGAACCCCATCCCCGTCGCGGTCGACGGCAGCGCGAGCTTCTACCTGCCGAAGGACCAGTACTCGGCGCTCGGCATCACGGGCGTGCGCGGAGCACACGGGCCGAGCTCGCAGGGCCTCGCGTTGCTCGGTGATCCCGACTTCACACTGGACAAGGACACCACGATCACGTTCGACGCCACCAAGGTCCGGCTCGTCGACAAGACGACCCCGCAGGACTCGACGGCCAGCTACCTGCGCCTCGAGTACTCCCGGATGCTGCACCCGGACGGCCGCTGGCACGACTTCGGGCTCGCCACGGCCACCGTCGACAGCCTGTGGGTCCAGCCGCAGGAGAAGGTGACGCACGGCGACTTCGTGCTCGGCGCGCGCTGGCGCAAGGAACAGCCTCCGCTGGCGGTGTCCGTGCGCGGCGACGACTACACCGACGTCCTGCGGCAGTCCGGCGTCACGCCGCTGAGCGACGGGTCGCGGTCGCTCGGGCTCGTCTTCGCCGGGGACGGCACGAACTACAAGGGCGTCAACGCGTGGGGCAACGCCGTCGTCGTGCGCCGCACGGACGCGGTCACCCCGGCCGCACTGGCCAAGGCCGCGGCCGACGCCGGCGCGAAGCTGCTGCTCGTGGCCAACGACAGGCAGGGCCGTCAGCGCCTGTCCTTCGGTGCGACCACCATCGACGTCGCGATGCTCAGCACCGACGAGGGCGAGAAGCTCATCGCCCAGGCCGGGAAGAGGGGCGCGGAACTGCGCGCCGAGTCGCACCCCGTCCCGTCGTACGTCTACGACCTCGTGCACACCTGGCACAACGACCTGCCCAGGAACATGGTGGTCGAGGCGACGAAGAAGACCCTCGCCCGCATCGACGAGACCTTCGCCGCCACCTCACCCGCCGGACGCGGTGAGGAGTGGAGGTACGACTACCCGGCGTACACCGAGTGGGGCATCGGCAACTACGTCCCGGTCGCGATCGGCACCCGCCGCACGGACTGGGTCAGCACCGACGGCGACAACCGGTGGGGCCACGAGGTCACGGACGGGGTCCTGAACGAGTGGGGCGTCCGCCGCAAGTACGTGGCCACCAGCGTCACCAAGGACGAGTGGTTCAAGCCCGTCCAGCGCCCGTACCTCAACAACAACTACCTCGGCCCGGCCCGCACGGACAACCAGCTGCGCGTGGACGTTCCCGGGTACGGCAACGCCGACCACGCGGGGTCGATGCAGGACTGGTCGCGCGCTTCGCAGACGACCACCCTGTACCAGGGCGACAAGAAACTGGGCAGCTCCGCCAACGGGCTGATCATGTACGCCGACCTGGCCAAGGCCGAGTCCCAGCGGTACCGCCTCGTCGTGGAGAACAAGCGCGACGCGACGGTCAGCCCGTACTCGTCCGCCACCACCACGACGTGGTCGTTCAACTCGGCCGCGCCGAAGGTGGCCGGGACGCGGGAGCTGCTGCCGTTGCTCCAGGTCCGTTATGGACTCCAGGCGGACGGCGACGGCACCGTGTCGCGGGACGCGAGGTTCGGCATCACCGTCGAGCAGCGGGCGGCGGTGTCGGTCGGCCTGACCGACGTGCGGGTCGGGGGCGGTGGCAAGCCGGGCAAGCCTCGGGTCGAGGTGTCGTACGACGACGGCGCCACCTGGTCGCGGCTGCAGGACCACGGCGGTCAGTACCGCTTCGACGCACCCCGGAAGGCGCGGTTCGCCTCCCTGCGGGTGAGCGGGGACGACTCCGCGGGCAACACCGTCTCCCAGACGGTGATCCGCGCGGTCGGCCTCCGCTGAAACCCCGGTGGCGGCCCGGGCGCAGGGCCGGGCCGCCACCGGGTCAGCTGTCGCGCAGGACGCGGTGGGCGAGCGCGGGGGAGAGTCGCAGAAGTGGTGGCAGCAGCCGGGTTCTGCCGACGTGGATCTCGTCGGTGCCGGCGACGATGCCGTCGACGACCGCTCTCGCGGCCTGGTCCGGGCTGATCTTGTCGCGGCCGCGTCCACGCGTCATCTCGGTGTCCACCAACGGCATCACGGCGTCGATCACCCGGACGTGAGGCGCGGCGTCCTGGCACTGGTAGCGCAGTGCCCGGCTGAACGTGCGGACGGCGGCTTTGGTCGCGCAGTAGACCGGCGCCGACCGCTTGGGCGCCAGGGCGAGGCCGCTGGTGATGTTCACGACGGCGGCCTCGGGATGCCGGCGGAGGTGCGGCAGCAGGCCGGTGGACAGTGCGACGACGGCGTCGAAGTTGATCGCGATCTCGCGTCGGAGGACGGGCCGCAGGGCTTCCGGGTCGTCGTCGCCGAGGAAGTCGGTGAGGGTCTGCACGCCGGCGTTGTTGACCACCACCGACAGGCCCGGATGTCGTTGTGCCACTTCGGTGACGAAGGCGTCGACCGCGGCCGGGTCGGCGAGGTCCACCTGCCACGGGTGGACCTCGCCGTGCTCGGCCGCCAGTTCGTCGAGCAGATCCTGGTCCCGTCCCACGGCGACCACTCGCGCCCCGTGGGCGATCAGGTGCCGGGTGAGGTGACGGCCGATGCCGCGGGTCGCGCCCGTGACGAGAGCGGTGGTGTCGTGGAGGTTCATGCGGTGGCCTCGTTCTCTGGCGGCCGGGCGAACGCGGTGCGGTACGCGGCCGGGGTCATGGCGGTGCGCCGCCGGAACTCACGGGTGAGGTGCGGCTGGTCGGTGTAGCCGCAGGCGAAGCCCACGACGCCGAGCGGGTGCGCGGTGTTCATCAGCAGGTCCGCGGCGGCGTCGGCACGGGCGGTCGCGAGCACGGCAGCGAAGCCGCCGTCCGGCTGAAGGCGGCGCTGGAGGGTGCGCGGGGACAGGCCGAGGTGTGCCGCGAGGCACTGCACGGTCCAGCGGGCCGGGAGGTCGGCGGACAGGACTTGGTGGGCGCGCTCGGCCAGGTCGAGGTGGTCGACGCGGATGTCCTGCCGGGCGGGTGCAGGCAGGGGGACGGACGACCAGCCGAAACGCCAGAGAGCGGTGCCGTGGTCGGCCGCCGGGGCGGTGAAGTGGTTGTCCGCGAACACCTTCTGCCCGTGAGGTTCGAGGGTGACCGCGACCTCCTGAGTGCCGATCATCGTCAGCAACGCCACCAGCACCCCGAGGACCACGGCGTCTTCCGCGGGCTCGGGTCGGGAGGTTCGGCCGACGTGTTCGGCTACGAGGTGGGTCGTGGACACCTCGTGCACTTCGACGCGGTGTCGGGAGTGGACGAAGCGTTCCAGGCGGTTCCAGCGTTCGAACAGGTCGCCGGGTGTGGTGGCGGCGGTGAGGGCGGAGAGGGCCGGGTCGGGCGGCAGGGTCGGCAGGACCTGGCCGACCCGCAGCAACGGCAGCAGGCCGTGTTTCCGCGCGACATCGGCCAGCAACGCCCGCTTGGTGCCGAGCGGCACCAGCGCGTTCTGTCCCGGTGCCAGCGCGGCGCCCGTCGAGTCCTGGGCTGGAACAGGGATGCCCTGCCCGGCGAGCGACTTCCGCACGGCGGCCACCAAGGCCCCGCTCGCGAACTCGTCCACCCGCGTCACCCCCTTCCGAACCGGTCGGGGACAACGCTAGGCCGCCTGCTACCTGCTGTCTTGAAGGATCGCGCCACCGTCGCCGGAGGCGCGCAGGAACGCGTCGATCTCGGCGCTGGTCGGGCTGGTGGCCGGACCGGTGCGGGTGACGGCGATGGCGGCCGCCGCATTGGCCCGGCGGGCGGCCCTCGGAGCGCTCAGACCGGCCGCGAGCCCTGCGGCGAGCACCCCTGCGTGCGCGTCGCCGGCACCGTTGGTGTCGACGGCGTGCACCGGGAAACCCGGTACCCGCAGGGGTTCCTGACCGGCGCCTGCCAGCCAGCAGCCCGCCGCGCCGTCCCTGACCACGACGAGCCCGCCGGGGCGGATCCGGTCCACCAGTGCCGCGGCGGCCTCGGCGCCGGCCAGGCCCGTCGCGATCGTGGCCTCGCGGGCGTTGGCGCTCAGCACGTCGGTGTGGAGCAGGACCGGGCCGAGGACGGCCGGGTCGAGGTCGCCGACCAGCGGGGACGGGTCGGTGATCACCTTCGTGCCGGCGGGCAGGGTGGGCAGCCACCCGGTCAGGGCGGCCGCGTTGACCGGGTGGGCCAGGCTGTAGCCGGACACGTGCACGAGGTCGTGCTCGGTGACGGGCACGCGGTCGAGGTCCGCGCGCGTCAGCATGGCTTCGGCGCCGACGGTGGTGACGAACGTGCGTTCGGCGGTCGCGTCGACCAGGGCGACGCAGTAGCCGCTGTCCACGTCGTCGAGTCCTGTTTGGACGATCTGGGCGCCGCTCTCCGCCAGCGCGGCGCGCACGACGTCGCCCATCGGGCCGGTGCCGTACTGGCCCGCGAACACCACGGGCAGCCCGGCGCGCTGGGCGGCGACGAGGGTGTTGAGGCCGCCGCCCGCGGTCGTCCGCGACCCCGAGGCGATGATGTCGCCGCCCGGTTCCGGCAGGTGGTCGACGGTCAGCACGAGGTCGACGATCACGTTGCCGGTCGAGATCAGCCTGGGCTCAGTCACGGGCACCGCCCAGGGCGAAGTAGCCCGCCGCGGCCACGACGAACGTGACGATCCAGCCGATGGAGCTGAGTCCGTTGGCCAGCAACAGGTATCCGATGACCAGGGCGACGGCCCACGCCGTGGTCGCCCGCCATTCGACGCCGCCGCGGTACCAGTAGACGCCCTGCCGCGACATGTCGAGCAGCCCGGCCGGGTCGTAGTGCCGGCGCTTGATCATGTCGACGAGGAAGACGCCGAGCCAGGCCGTGATCGGGATGGCCAGCAACGAGATGAAGCCGATGAACGGGCCGTAGAAGTTGTCGGCCAGCAGCATGAAGTAGATCGCGCCGAGGAACGTGACGGTCACGTCCAGCGCCACCGCGTACACCCGCGGCACCCGGACGCCGAGGGTGAGCGTGGTCAGCCCGGCCGAGTAGACCGACAGGTGGTTCGACAGCAGCAGCCCGCCGAACGCCGCGATCAGGTACGGCACGGCCATCCAGGACGGCAGCAGGTCGCGGATCGCGGCGACCGGGTCGGAGGCGGACGCCAGCGAGTCGTCGCCCGCCGTGAGCAGGGCGCCCAGACCGATCAGCAGCACCAGCGGGATGCCGGCACCGGCCGCGCTCGCGCTGATCAGCCGGCCCGCCCGGACGCTGGTCTTCTGGTAGCGGGCCATGTCGGCGCCCGCGTTGGCCCAGCCGATGCCCGTGCCGCCCGCGATCACGCCGATGCCGGCCAGCACCGCCGTGACCGGGCCCGCCGGCATGGCGGCGACGGCGGTCCAGTCCACTGTGGCCACCAGCACGACGCCCACCACGACGTTGAGCGCGCCGAAGATCCACGTCGCCCACTTCTGGATGACCAGGATCGCCGCGTGCCCGAGTCCGGAGACGAGCAGCGTGCACAGTTCGAAGATCGCGATCGCGACGATCGTGAGCACCGGCACCGACTTGGCGTCCGAGCCCGTGCCGAAGGCGATCGTGAACAACGACAGCAGCACGAACGCGCCGGTCGTGGTGTTCACCGTCTCCCAGCCGAGGCGGGACGCCAGGGCGACCAGCGTCGGCCCGGCGTTGCCGCGCGTGCCGAAGACCGCGCGGGACAACGTCATGCTCGGCGCGCCGCCCCGCCGTCCGGCCACCGAGACGACGCCGACCACCGCGAACGACCCCGCCGCGCCCACTGCCGCGACGATCAGCGCCTGCCAGACGTTGAGGAACTGGAACGCGACGAGCGTGGCGCCCAGCGGCAGGCCGAGGATGGAGATGTTGGCGGCGAACCACACCCAGAACAGCTGCAGGGGGTTGCCGTTGCGGTCGGCGTTCGGCACGGGCTCGATCCCGCGCTGCTCGACGGCGCTCAGCGCGCCGCGGGTGGTGGTGGACATGGCTGTCTCCAGACGACGGTGGTGGAAACGCTTCAGGGTCGGTTCAGCGGCCTTTCGCGGAGGTCGAGCAACTGGCTCACGAGCGGGTCGAGGTCGAGCTCGTTGACGTTGCGGACGGTCGTGATCGCATCGGCGGGCCAGACCTCGTTCCCGTGCACCGCACCGAGAACCGCGCCCGCCATGGCAGCGATGGTGTCGGTGTCCCCGCCCAGGCTCGCGGCCTGGCAGAGCGCGGCCCACGGGTCGTCGGCCAGCGCCGCGAGGGCCAGCGCCGCGACCACGGACTCCTGCGCGGCGACGGACGTGCCGACGACGTTGATCAACGCCTCTTCCCGGGCGTTGACGTCGAGCGACTTGAGGTAGGGGAGTGCCCAGCGCAGCCGGGCAGCGATCGTGCCGCCCGCCACCCAGTGCCCGCGCCGCCCGCCCTCGTCGGCCGCCGCGATCGCGACCTCGACGGCTTCCGGCAGGCTCGCCCCGCCCACCCCGGCGCTCACCGCGGCACCCACGGCCGCAGCGGCCCCGATGCCCAGACCCGTGTTGTGCGTGGGCGCGCTGGTGTGCGCGACCAGGTCCACGAAGGACTCCAGGTAAGCGGCGTCGGCGGCGATCCCGACCGGTGTGATCCGCATGGCCGCGCCGTTCGTGGCGCCGTTGCGGCCGGCCTCGTCCGCCGGCACGCCGTCCTCCAGCCGTGCGAGCGCCGCCTTCGTGGACGGACCGAGCAGGTCGAGCGAACCGCGCTCGCGCATCCGGTCCTCCCACGCCAGCAACCGCCGCGCCAGCTCGATCGGGTCGACGACGCGGTCGCTCTCGACGAGCAGCTCGGCGAGCAGCACGGCCTGCTCCGTGTCGTCGGTGATCGATCCCGCCACCATGCCGTGCGCGATCCGCTGCCGAGGTCCGGCATCCTTCAGTTCCGTGATGGGCCCGTAGTCGGCGAGGATCTCGGCGCGGGACATCGACTGCGTGGGCATCCCCAGCGCGTCCCCGAGCGCCAGTCCCCAGAACGCACCCAGCGCGTTGCTCTTCACCTCAGCCCCCGAAGCTCACGTGCAGCCGGAACCGCTGGGGATCCAGCCAGCTCACGACCTTCTCGACGAAGTTCCCGTCCGAGTCCCGCGCGATCCGCGTGGTGTGCAGGAACATCTCGCCCGGCTCCCGCCCGAGCAGCCGCGCGTCGGCCTCGCCCAGCGCCGCCACCGCGATCCACTGGTCCCCGCGCGCCGGCACCAGCCCCGAGGCGGTCATGGTCTCCGACAGCGAGTCGTCGGTGAGCCCGCGCTCGGGAACGTGGCGCAGCGCGCCGACGGCGGGCACCCGGCTGCGTTCCAGCGACACGGCGGTGCCGTCACCCACGAGCCTGCGGATCCGGTCTAGCGCCAGGAACTCCATGGCACCCGCACCGACCGTGGCCGCGAGGTCGGGATCGACCACCCGCTCCGCGCGCACGATCTCGGCCCTGGTGTGGACACCGGTCATCGCGAGCGCGAGGCCCCAGCTCGGCGACTCGTCGAGCGACCGGCCGTCGAACGTGACGAACGAGCCGACCCCGGTCTGGGTCTCGATCAGGTTGTCGCGGGCGAGGCCTTCGAGCGCGCCGCGGATCGTGCTGCGGCTGACGGAGAACCGCCGCGCCAGCTCGTTCTCGCCGGGCAGCAGTGTGCCGGCCGGATGCTCGCCCGAGTGGATCGCCTCGCGCAGCCGGTCGGCGACCTCCTGGCGTTTGAGCGACGATCGGCCGCGGCTCTGCTTGTCCATACCTGGACCGTACCTGTCCGGTACCTGTATGGCTAGCCCTTCGTGTGTCACCTGAACGCCGCGGCCGTTTTTACGCGATCTTGATGCCTGACCCCTCCTGCCTTTACGAGGGCCGGACTTCACGCGAAGTTGACTCGTTCCCAAATGACTGCACATCACCACGGGGGCACCGGCATGACCGAAACGGCGCAGTTCGCCATACCCGAACGCGTGGACAGCCCGGTGCGCCCGGCCGCCCCCGCGACGGGGCTGGGACGGTGGCTGTTGAAGCACCGGGTGCAGCCGGTGGTGGGCCCGGAGAGCGGCGAGGCGCACGCGGCGCCGCAGTCGTGGTGGAAGGTGATGTGCCTGACCGGCGTGGACTACTTCTCCACGCTGTCCTACCTGCCCGCCATCGCGGCACTCGCGGCCGGAGCCGTGTCGCCGCTCGCCACCTTGCTGATCGTGGCGCTGACGTTGCTGGGCATGCTGCCGATGTACCGGCGGGTGGCGAAGGAGAGCCCGCACGGCCAGGGCTCGGTGGCGATGCTGGAGAACCTGCTGCCGTTCTGGCGCGGCAAGCTGTTCGTGCTCGTGCTCCTGGGGTTCGTGGCCACGTCGTGGATCATCACGATCACCCTGTCCTCAGCGGACGCGACCGTGCACCTGCTGGAAAACCCTTTAGCACCAAGCTTTCTGCACGGCCACGAGGTCACGGTGACCGTCGTGCTGCTGCTCGTGCTCGGCGGCGTCTTCCTCCTCGGCTTCAGCGAGGCCGTAGGGGTGGCGATCCCCCTCGTCGCGGTCTTCCTGGCACTGAACGCCGTGGTGGTGGTAGCGGGCGTCGCGCGGGTCCTGTCCGAACCGGTCGTGCTCGACCGGTGGCTGGACGCCCTGACGGCGAGCGGCGGCATCACCGGCGCGGTGGGCCCGGCGATCCTCGCGTTCCCGTTGCTGGTGCTGGGCCTGTCGGGCTTCGAGACCGGCGTGAGCATGATGCCGCTGGTGGCGTCCAAAGGCGGGACCGCCGAGGAACGGCTGGCGGACCGCGTCCGCAACACCCGCAAACTGCTGACGGCGGCAGCGCTGATCATGTCGGTATACCTGATCGCCACCAGCTTCGTCACCACCGTCCTGATCCCGGCGGAGCAGTTCAAGCCGGGCGGCGAGGCCAACGGCCGCGCGCTCGCCTACCTGGCCCACGAACTGCTCGGCGAGGGCGTCGGCACGGCCTACGACATCAGCAGCATCCTGATCCTCTGGTTCGCCGGTGCCTCGGCGATGGCGGGCCTGATCAACATCGTGCCGCGCTACCTCCCGTCCTACGGCATGGCGCCGGAGTGGTCCCGCGCCGTGCGACCGGTCGTGATCGTCTACACGGTGATCTGCATCCTGGTCACGATCGTCTTCAACGCCGACGTCAACGCACAGGCAGGCGCCTACGCCACCGGCATCCTGGCCATGATGGTCTCCGCCTCCGTGGCCGTGGCCATCTCGGCGGCCAAACGCCGCCAACGCAAAGCCATCGCCTTCGTAGTCCTGACCCTCATCCTTCTTTACGCCCTGGTCGAGAACGTGATCGAGAAGCCCGACGGCCTCACGATCTCGTTGTTCTTCATCCTCGGCATCATCGCGATCTCGTTGGTCTCCCGCGTGACCCGAACCACCGAACTGCGTGTAGAACACATCGAACTGGACGAGACCGCCCGCCGCTTCGTGGCCGACACGCTCGCCCACGACGGCGCCGTGACGATCATCGCCAACCGCCGCCAGGCAGGCGACGCCGCCGAATACGCCGAGAAGGAGGCCGAACAACGCGGCATGAACCCGGTGCCCGGCACCGCGGACGTGCTGTTCCTGGAGATCGACGTGGTGGACCCGTCGGACTTCAGCGAGGTGCTCCAGGTGCGCGGCGTGGAAGTCGACGGCCACCGAATCCTGCGCGCCGACAGCCCAGCCGCCCCCAACGCCATCGCCGCGATCCTGCTGGCCCTGCGCGACTGCACGGGCGTGCGCCCGCACTGCCACTTCGCGTGGAGCGAGGGCAACCCGCTGGGCCACCTGTTCCGCTACCTGCTCCTCGGTCGCGGCGACACGGCGCCGGTGGTGCGGGAGATCATCAGGGCGAGCGAACCGGACCCCGAACGCAGGCCGGGCATCCACGTGGGCGGCTGAGGGCAGCGGCCGGGGCGAAGTAGTAATGGCTTGAGGGCATGCGATGCCGAAGGCGAGCCCGTCTGAGCGCGCGTACGGCAATGGCGCAGCCGAGCTTCCTTGCCTCAACGCAATGCCGAAGGCGAGGCGTCCTTCCTGGGCGCACCACGGCAACCGGTAATGACGTGACGTACCTGCACAAACCCAGCCACGCTGCACAGAGATTGGGGCTTGACTTTGGGTGCGAGGTGCTAGCTTCGAGAGCTCGGCCGGGCGCTTTTGAGCCCGGCCTTTCCGGCCGATGAGCGCCTCGCAAGGGCCCCGAAGTCAAGCCCCAATCTCTATCGTCGCGCAGCGGCGATGACTCGACCACGCTCGTCCGCAGTTGTCTTTGCGTCGAACGCAACCACCTGCCCAAAGGTGACAGGCCGAAGAGCCCACATCGGGTGACGACGGGCACGCCGAAATCACGTCGCGTAACCCGACACGGCCCAACCGGGTGAGACCCAGATCCCACCGCGTCAAGATCCCGTCAAGGAACGCACCCCCGGTGTCAAGGTGTCGTCAGACAGCGCTGACCTGCGACTTCCCCTGATGCACGCTCACCGGCGTCAGGGTCACATCGTTGAAGTCGGAAGGGAGCGCGCCATGGCCGACCTGGCCTACGCGTTGCTGCTGATCGTGAGTTTCCTAATCCTGGGACTCACCGTGCGCGGACTGGAGAAGCTGTGAGCACCGGTCTGATAGCGAACGCGATCGCGGGCACCCTCGCCCTCGCGCTGATCGTCTACCTGTTCGTAGCACTAGTCCGGCCGGAGAAGTTCTGATGTCACCCCTAGTGGCCGGCCTCATCCAGGTCGGCATCCTCGTAGCAGCACTGGCGGTCGCCTACCGCCCGCTGGGCGACTACATGGCACGCGTGTTCCGCGTCCAAGAAGCCGAACCACAAAAGCACTCCCGCCTCGAACGAGCGATCTACCGCTTCGCCCGCATCGACCCGAACGCCGAGCAGAAGTGGAGCACCTACGCGTACGGCGTGCTGGGCTTCAGCTTCGTGGGCATCGTCTTCCTCTACGTGCTTCAGCGGATCCAGGCGGTCTTACCGTTCGACTTCGACCGCGGCAACGTGCCGGAAGGCATGGCGTTCAACACGGCGATCAGCTTCGTCACCAACACGAACTGGCAGTCGTACGTGCCGGAAGCCGTCATGGGCCACACGGTCCAGATGATCGGCCTGACGGTGCAGAACTTCGTGTCGGCCGCCGTCGGGCTAGCTGTTGCGGTCGCACTGATCCGCGGCTTCGTGCGCCACCAGACCGACCGGCTCGGCAACTTCTGGGTCGACCTCACCCGCGGCACGATCAGGATCCTCCTGCCGCTGGCGTTCGTCTTCGCGCTCATCCTGATCGCGCTCGGCGTCACGATGAGCCTCAAGTCCGGTGTGGACGTCGACGGCCAGACCATCGCGAACGCGCCGGTCGCCAGCCAGGAGGCCATCAAGGAGCTCGGCACCAACGGTGGCGGTGTGCTCAACGCGAACTCCGCGCACCCGTTCGAGAACCCGAACGAGTGGAGCAACCTCGTCGAGATCTTCCTGCTGCTGGTGATCCCGGTCGCGCTGACCCGCACGTTCGGGCAGATGGTCGGCCAGAAGAAGCAGGGGTACGTGCTGCTGAGCGTCATGGGCACCATCTGGGGAGCGATGCTCGCCGTCATCTGGGCGGCCGAGGCGAACGGCATCAGGCCGTTGGAGGGCAAGGAACTCCGGTTCGACGTCGCCGCCAGCGCGCTCTTCGCGAACTCCACCACGGGCACGTCGACCGGCGCGGTCAACTCGTGGCACGACAGCTACACCGGCCTCGGCGGTGGCGGCACGTTGCTGAACATGCTGTTCGGCGAGATGACGCCCGGCGGTGTCGGTACGGGGCTCTACAGCATCCTGGTGATGGCGATCATCGCGATGTTCCTGGCGGGATTGATGGTCGGCCGCACGCCCGAGTACCTCGGCAAGAAGCTGGGGCGCAAGGAAGTCACGGCCGCAGCGGTGTCCATCCTCGCTATGCCGACCGTGCTGCTGATCGGCGCCGGCATCGCGGCGATTCTGCCCAGTACGCAAGGGGCGCTGAACAACCCCGGCGAACACGGCCTCTCAGAAATCCTCTACGCCTATGCGTCTGCCTCCAACAACAACGGCAGCGCGTTCGGCGGCATCACGGTGACCAGCGACTGGTTCCAGTCGTCGCTCGGCCTGTGCATGCTCTTCGGCCGGTTCATCCCGATCATCGCGGTGCTCGCGCTCGCCGGATCGCTGGCCGCGCAGAAGAAGGTGCCGGTCACGGCGGGCACGCTGCCCACGACCGGGCCGCTCTTCGCCACCCTGCTCGGGGCCAGCGTCGTGCTGGTCGCCGCGCTCACGTTCGTTCCCGCTCTCGCACTCGGTCCCATCGCGGAGGCATTGCTGTGACCGGCACACTTCAGCGGACTCCGGAGGAGATCCGCGACCGGCACGCCGAGAACCTGGGCCACCAGGTCGGCGCCGGTGTCTTCGACCCCAAGCAGCTCCTGAAGTCCTTCCCGGACGCGCTGCGCAAGTTCGACCCGCGCCACCAGTTGCGCAACCCCGTCATGTTCGTCGTCTGGGTCGGCTCGGTGCTGGTCACGGTCTTCGCGGTCACCGAACCCAGCGTCTTCACCATCGCCGTCACGCTGTGGCTGTGGTTCACGGTCCTGTTCGCGAACCTCGCCGAGGCCGTCGCGGAAGGCCGCGGCAAGGCGCAGGCCGAGTCGTTGCGCAAGACCAAGAAGGACGCCGTCGCGCGGCTCGTGAACGGCGACGTCGTGGCCGGCACCGAGCTCAAGATCGGTGACCTGGTCGTGGTCGAGGCGGGGGAGGTGATCCCCGGCGACGGTGATGTGGTCGAGGGCATCGCGACCGTCGACGAGTCGGCGATCACTGGCGAGTCCGCGCCGGTCATCCGCGAGTCGGGCGGCGACCGTTGTGCGGTCACGGGTGGCACGACCGTGTTGTCGGACCGGATCGTCGTGCGGATCACGACGAAGCCCGGCGAGTCCTTCGTGGACCGCATGATCGCGTTGGTCGAGGGCGCGGAACGGCAGAAGACGCCGAACGAGATCGCGCTGACGATCCTGCTGTCCACGTTGACGATCATCTTCATGCTCGCGGTCGTCGCGTTGCAGCCGTTCGCGATCTACTCCGGTGGCGAGCAGTCGGTGGTCGTGCTGACCGCGTTGCTGGTCTGCCTGATCCCGACGACGATCGGCGCGTTGCTCAGCGCGATCGGCATCGCGGGCATGGACCGGTTGGTGCAGCGCAACGTGCTGGCGACGTCCGGCAAGGCCGTCGAGGCGGCCGGTGACATCGACACGTTGCTGCTGGACAAGACCGGCACGATCACCTGGGGCAACCGGCGCGCGACCGAGTTCATCCCGGTCGGCCCGACGTCGGAGGAGCAGCTGGTGGCGGCCGCGCGGCTGGCGAGCCTCGCCGACGACACCCCGGAAGGCCGCAGCATCCTCGCGCTCGCGGGCGGCGCACCCGCCACCGACCACGAGAAGACCGGCGAGTTCGTGCCGTTCACGGCGCAGACCCGCATGTCCGGCATCGACCTCGACGGCCGGAGCATCCGCAAGGGCGCCGCGTCCGCGTTCGAGCTGACCGACACGGCCCGCGAGATCGTGGACCAGATCAGCGCGGACGGCGGCACCCCGCTCGTCGTCGCCGAGAACGACGCGGTGCTCGGGGTCATCAGGCTGTCGGACGTGGTGAAGCCCGGCATGAAGGCACGCTTCGCCGAGCTGCGCGCGATGGGCATCCGCACGGTCATGGTGACCGGCGACAACCCGTTGACCGCCAGGGCGATCGCGGCCGAGGCGGGCGTCGACGACTTCCTCGCCGAGGCCAAGCCCGAGGACAAGATGGCCCTGATCCGCAAGGAGCAGGAGGGCGGCCGGCTCGTCGCGATGACCGGTGACGGCACGAACGACGCACCCGCGCTCGCGCAGTCCGACGTAGGCGTGGCCATGAACACGGGGACGTCCGCGGCCAAGGAGGCCGGGAACATGGTGGATCTGGACTCGGATCCCACCAAGCTGATCGAGATCGTGGAGATCGGCAAGCAGCTGCTGATCACGCGGGGCGCGCTGACGACGTTCTCCGTCGCCAACGACCTGGCGAAGTACTTCGCGATCCTGCCCGCGATGTTCGCGGCGATCTACCCGGCGCTGGACAAGCTCAACATCATGCACCTGGCCACGCCGCAGTCCGCGATCCTCTCCGCGGTGATCTTCAACGCCCTGGTGATCGTGGCGCTGATCCCGTTGGCGCTCAAGGGTGTTCGCTACCGGCCGTCCAGTGCCTCCGCGCTGCTGCGGCGCAACCTGCTGATCTACGGCCTGGGCGGCGTCGTGACGCCGTTCGCCGGGATCTGGCTGATCGACCTGCTCGTGCGACTCATCCCCGGGATCGGCTGAACCATGGACAACTTCTTCAAGCAGGCGTGGGCGGGACTGCGCGTCCTGCTGGCGCTGACGGTGATCCTCGGCGTGCTGTACCCGGCCGTCGTGTGGGGCGTCTCGCGCGTCCCCGGCCTGCACGGCAACGCCGAGGCGGCGAACACGTCGCTGGTGGCGGTAGTGCGGGAGGGCGACAAGTACTTCGTGCCGCGCCCGTCCGCCGCGACGCTGCCCGCGTCCGGTGGC
The DNA here is from genome assembly GCF_042721395.1 of Lentzea sp. NPDC058450. Classification (NCBI taxonomy): domain Bacteria; kingdom Bacillati; phylum Actinomycetota; class Actinomycetes; order Pseudonocardiales; family Pseudonocardiaceae; genus Lentzea; species Lentzea sp. NPDC058450. The sequence goes on along the minus strand of NZ_JBHXLO010000014.1, from coordinate 167,274 downwards.
ACCAACAAGAGCGAGATCAACGAGGACTACACCAAGGTGATCGCCGAGCGCCGCACGGAGATCGCGCAGCGCGAGGGCGTGGGGGAGGACCAGGTGCCGCAGGACGCCGTCACCGCGTCGGCGTCCGGTCTCGACCCGCACATCAGCCCGGCGTACGCGGAGATCCAGATCCCGCGCGTGGCCAGGGCGTCGGGACTGCCGGTCGAGAAGGTGAAGGAACTGGTGGCGGCCGCGACCGAGGGCACGTTCACCAAGACCGTCAACGTGACGGCGCTCAACCGTGCCCTCGACGCGGCCTGAGCGGCGCCGCGGCGAGCTGAGGATCTACCTCGGCGCGGCTCCCGGTGTCGGCAAGACCTTCGCCGTGCTCGGCGAGGCTCACCGGCGCCGGGAGCGCGGCACCGACGTGGTCGTCGGCCTCGTCGAGACGCACGGCCGGGAGAAGACCAGGAACCTGCTGGACGGCCTGGAGATCCTGCCGCGCCGGGAGTTCCGGCACCGGGGCGTCGACTTCTCCGAGATGGACGTCGACGCCCTGCTGGCCCGCGCCCCCGAGGTCGCCGTCGTGGACGAGCTGGCGCACACCAACGTGCCCGGTTCGCGCAACGAGAAGCGCTGGCAGGACGTCGAGGAACTGCTGGAAGCCGGCATCGACGTCCTGTCCACGGTCAACGTGCAGCACCTGGAGTCGCTGAACGACGTCGTCGAACGCATCACCGGTGTGCGGCAACAGGAGACCGTGCCGGACGAGGTGGTGCGCCGGGCCGACCAGCTCGAGCTCGTCGACATCACCCCGGAAGCGCTGCGGCGGAGACTCGCGCACGGCAACGTCTACGCCGCGCACAAGATCGATGCCGCGCTGGGCAACTACTTCCGGGTCGGCAACCTCACGGCGTTGCGGGAGCTCGCGTTGCTGTGGGTGGCCGACCAGGTCGACGTGGCGTTGCAGCGCTACCGCAGCGAGCAGCGCATCACCGACACGTGGGAGACGCGCGAGCGGGTCGTCGTGTCGGTCACGGGCGGGCCCGAGAGCGAGACGCTGATCCGTCGTGCCCGCCGGATCGCGTTGCGGGCGGGCGCGGAACTGCTGGTGGTGCACGTGCTGCGCGGCGACGGGCTCAGCGGCGCGACGCCCGAGCTGATCGCGAAGTGCCGCCGGGTCGCTGAGGACCTCGGCGCCACGTTCCACCAGGTCGTCGGGGACGACGTGCCGACGGCGCTGCTGGAGTTCGCGCGCGGGGTCAACGCGACCCAGCTGGTGCTGGGAACCTCGCGCCGGTCCCGGCTCGCGCGGGCGTTCGACGAGGGCATCGGCGCGTCGGTGGTGCAGGAGTCGGGCGCGATCGACGTGCACATGGTCACGCACGACGAGTCGCACCGCGGGGTGCGCTGGAAGATCGGCCGCAACGCGCTGAGCCCGTCCCGGCAGCTCGCGGGCTGGGCGGCGTCGGTGCTGCTGCCCGCCGCGACCACGGTGCTCGGCCTGTTCTGGCGCGACGACATCACTTACTCGACCGACCTGGTCGGGTTCCTGCTCGCCACCTGCGTGGTCGCGTTGATCGGCGGGCTCGGACCCGCGCTGGTGAGCGCGTTCCTCGGTGCCGGGCTGCTGAACTACTTCTTCACCGAGCCGTACTACAGCCTGGCGGTGAACTCGCCGGAGAACGTGATCACGCTGGTGGCCATGGTGCTCGTGGCCACGATCGTCGCCCTGGTGGTCGACCGCGCGGCCCGGCTGGCCGAGCAGGGCGCCCGTGCCCGCACCGAGGCCGCGTTGCTGGCGTCGTACTCCAGGACGGTGCTCACCTCGCCGTACCCGCTGGCCCGGCTGCTGGAGAAGATCCGGGAGAACTTCGGCCTGGAGTCGGTGGCGTTGCTGGAGAAACGAGGCACCGACTGGGAACGCGTCGCGTGCGTCGGCGCCCGGCCGTGCGACGAACCGGACGAGGCCGACGCCGACATCGCCGTGACGACCGACATCCACCTGGCGTTGCGCGGCAGGACGTTGCCGGCGAGCGACCAGCGCGTGCTGGAAGCGGCAGCGGGCCAGGCGCTGATGGCGTTGCGGCAGCAGCGAATGGCCGACGAGACGCGCGACGCCCAGCGCAAGGTCGAGACGACGGAACTGCGCACGGCGTTGCTCTCCGGCGTGGGCCACGACCTCCGCACGCCGCTGACGTCGATCAAAGCGGCCATCGGCAGCCTGCGCGACCGGGACCTCACACTGTCCGAAGAGGACGTCGGCGAGCTGATGGAGACAGTGGAGGAATCCGCCGACCGCCTCAACGGCCTGGTCGACAACCTCCTCGACTCCTCACGCCTCGCCACCGGCTCCGTGGCCCCGATCCTGCGCCCGGTCGGCTACTACGAGGTCGTCGCCAGGGCGATGTCGGCCGTCGACGAACGCCGCACCGTCACCGTCGACGTGGACGAGGACCTGCCCGCGGTCGACGCGGACATAGGCCTGCTCGAACGCGTGGTGGCCAACGTCATCGACAACGCGCTGCGCCACGGCCGGATGACCCCGCGCCGCAGCGTCGACGTGGACGGCGACGGCCACATCACCCACGACGAACCGGAGATCGCCGTCCGGGCGAGCACCCACGGCTCGTTCGTGGAACTGCGGGTCGTGGACCACGGCCCGGGCCTGCACAAGAAAGCGCTGGCCGGCGTCTTCACCCCGTTCCAACGACTCGGCGACCGCGACGCCACCCCCGGCGTGGGCCTGGGCCTCAGCGTGGCCAAGGGATTCACCAACGCGATGGGCGGCGAGATCACCGCCGAGGACACCCCCGGCGGCGGCCTGACCGTCGTCATCTCGTTGCCGGTGCACAAGGAGAACCACGAATGACCTCGGTGCTGGTGGTCGACGACGAACCGCAGATCGTGCGCGCCCTGAGGATCAACCTGAGCGCCCGCGGCTACAACGTCATGACGGCCTACGACGGCAGAACCGCCCTGAGCATCGCCGTGGAGAGCAAACCGGACGTGGTGGTCCTCGACCTGGGCCTCCCCGACCTGGACGGCGTGGACGTCATAGCGGGCCTCCGAGGCTGGTCCTCGGTCCCGATCATCGTGCTCTCGGCCCGCACCGACTCCGCCGCCAAGGTGGAGGCCCTCGACGCGGGCGCCGACGACTACGTCACCAAGCCGTTCGGCATGGACGAACTGCTGGCGCGGCTGCGCGCGGCCGTCCGCCGCAAGGCCACCACCGTGCGCGTGCCGGACGAACCCGTCGTGCAGACGTCGACCTTCACCGTCGACTTCACGGTCAAGCGCGTGCACCGCGGCGAGCGCGAGGTGCACCTCACGCCGACGGAGTGGGGGATTCTGGAGATCCTCGCCCGCAATCCGGACCGGCTGGTGACGCAGAAGCAGTTGTTGCAGGAGGTGTGGGGGCCCAAGCATTTGAACGAGACGCAGTACTTGCGGGTGTACATGGCGCAGTTGCGGCGCAAGCTGGAGAAGAACCCTTCGCACCCGCAGCACCTGATCACCGAACCCGGGATGGGCTACCGCTTCCAGGCCTGAGGTGAGGTGAAACGTCCCGGTTCGCCGCCGGGCAACGAATTTCGTTCGTTTTTGCTCCGCTGCTCGATTTTTGGTCGGGTTGTTTCAGGTCTGAATGGCTCAAGGGCGTGTTCGTTCGGCTGTTGATCCGGCAGCTGGCCTGGGAAAATAATCCGGACGATTTCGGTGGATCACGGCTGCGGGCGTGTAGTGTCGAATTCGTCGGGAACTTTTGTGCGTGAGCGGTCAAGCTCATGTCGTGCCCGGCGACCACCCGGTCGTTCTCGGCCGGAGACGGGAGTCCCGGCATGACGTCGGCTCCGCACTTCCTCCACGCCCCACCAGCCCCCAGGGGCAGTGTGCAGCCTCGGTATCCGCTGCGATTGCGGTTGCGGCCGAAGGCGCCCACCACGGGGCACGTGGACGGTGCCCGGTGGCCGCGCACCCGGGACCTCGCCGCCGAACTGCCGGTGCTGCTCGCGGTGCCGGCAGTTCGGCTGGGCGACAACCCGAGAGTGAGTGACGACCTGACGGAGTGGGAGACGGCGCCGCGGCAGGTCGCGGTCGGCGGTGTGCGCATCCGTCGCAGCGGGTTCTGGCCCCGGCAGAAGGCACGAGGTAAACCATGACCGCACCGCCGTACCTGACGACGTACGAACGCCGGCTCAAAACGGTGCAGGACGTGGTGACGAGCCGCACCGGACTCGGTGACCAGGCCGCCCTCGAACTCGCCGTGCACGTGCTACGCGCTCTCGACCACATCCCGGAGCGCGTTCGTTGACCTCGCACCGCAACCACGGCCGCGAGGCACAGCCGGCGCGGGCACCCCGAATGCTCCGCGTCGGCTGTGCGTTCACCTACCGGTCCGAGGTCTCCACGCCGGCCGTGTTCCTCGTGCGCCCGGACCGGCACGGCGACGTGCGCGTGAGCGACGAGCGCCTGACCGTGGAACCCGATGTCGCGGTGCGGCACTACTTCGACCTCTACGGCAACTGGTTCGCACGCCTGGTGCTGCCGGCCGGACTGTCCACTGTGAACTACAGCGCGCGGGCGGTGACGCCCGACCGGACCGAGGAGGTCGACGCCGACGCACCGGAGACCCCGCCCGGTGATCTGCCCAGCGACGTGCTGATGTACACGCTGCCGAGCCGCTACTGCCTGTCCGACGTGCTCGGCGACGAGGCCTGGTCGAGGTTCGGCGCACTGCCGCCCGGCTACCGCAGGGGTGCGGGAGATCTGCCGGCACGTCCACGAATCGCTGAGCTTCGGCTACGGCACCTCCACCTCGTTGTCCACCGCCGCGGACGTCAACGCCGCCGGCATCGGGGTCTGCCGCGACTTCGCGCACCTGGCGATCTCGTTCTGCCGTGCGCTCAACATCCCCGCCCGGTACGTCTTCGGCTATCTGCCGGAGGTCGAGGTGCCGCACGCCGACGCGCCGATGGACTTCGCGGCGTGGATGGAGGTCTGGCTCGGAGACCGCTGGTGGACCTTCGACCCGCGCAACAACACGCCCCGCAAGGGCCGCGTCGTCATCGGACGAGGCAGGGACGCCGCTGACGTCGCCATGGTCACCACGTTCGGTGGCCCGGTCCTGGAGTCCATGGTCGTGCACGCGGCGGAAGACCTGGTGGTCGTGCCGCGGTGGTGCTGACCGAAGCGCTCCGCGCGGACCGCGTCCCGCACGGCGAGGCCGTGCACCGTCCGGAGTTCCTGAAATTCCCGTCCCACCTCTGCACAGGAGTGTTCCCATGCCCATGGCCGAACCGTTGATCGTCGTCGTCGACCCCGTGGTCACCTGCGACGTCTGCCCGCATCCGTGGCAGGAGCATGACCGGCTCGGCGTGCGGTACTGCACCGCCACGGTGGCGGCCGCACTGGCGCGACGGTGCATCTGCTCCTGACAGGCGGCCGCAAGCGCGGCGACGTGGACGTTCCCCGGGCTAACGGAGGTCGCGCTTCGGAGTGAGACCGTCGGCCCTCGTGGAACGAGAGGTGCGGGCTTTCCCGCCGTTTCCGGCCGCGTGTCTCCCGGACACCGCGGTGTAGATCCGCACGAGGTCCGCGGCGCAGCGGTGCCACGAGTACCGCGCCCGCGCGCGTTCCTGTCCTCTCGCGCCGAGCAGCGTTCGCTGGGTGCTGTCCGCGAGCAGACCTCGGAGCGCCTTGGCGACTCCGTCCGCCTTCCCCGAAGGCACCAGCACACCGGTCACCCCGTCCACCACGGAGTCGGTGTGCCCGCCGACCGAGGTGGCGACGACAGGGACGCCGCACGCCATCGCTTCCAGCGCCGCGCAGCCCGACGACCACTGTCTGGGGGCGCACACGACCACGTCCGCAGACCGCAGCAGGACGGGCAGTTCGGCGTGCGGAAGGTGGCCCGCGAACACGAGCCTGGACACCACCCCGACGGACTGGGCCAGCGCGATCAGCCGCCTCGTCTCGGGATCGTCCCGCAGGTCGCCCTGCGTGCCGCCACCGGCGATCACCAGCTCGATTCCCTCCACTGTGGACAGAGCCCGGATGGTCTCCTCGAAACCCTTGCGCGGCATCACCCTGCCGATCGACACGACCCGGCGTGGCTGCAGCCGTTCGACACGGGTGGCCTGGGGGCAGAAGAGGTTCAGGTCGACACCGCGCGGCACGACGGAGAGCTTCGACCTGTCCACACCCATGCCGAGCACGTCGCGGGCCTCGGCTTCACAGGTCGCGACGATGCGGGCGGCTTCGTGGCCGACGAGCCGTTCGACGGCCGTGCGCCTGGTGGACGTCGATCCGTTGACGCGGTGGTGCTGCGGGGGAGTGGTGCTCACCCGGTGGAACGTCTGCACCACGGGCACCTGGGTGTGGCGTGCGCTCAGCACGGCGGCGATGCCGGACAGCCAGCCGTGGGCGTGGATGACGTCGGGGCGGCGGGCCTTCCACGCGAGCTTGAGGAACTGCACGAAGTCCCCGGTGTGGTCGAGGACGTCGTCTCCGCGCATCCTGACCGCGGGACCGGCGGTCACGTGCACCACCTCGTAGCCGCCCGAGGTCTGCACGCGTTGTGGCACATGGGGATCATTGCGCCGCGTGTAGACGGCGACCTTGTGGCCGAGCGCGGCCAGGGCGGTCGCGAGCTCCGCGACGTGGAGGTTCTGACTGCCCGAGTCGAACGCGCCGGGTGCCGCCAGCGGGCTCGAGTGCTCGGAGACGAGGGCGATCCTCATCCGGTCGAACGGGATTCCCTGGTCACCGGCGGCCACGGTGTTCTCCTCACGACGAGGTGATGAGACCGCGGGGGCAGGGCGGTGTGGCTGCGTCAGACAGCCACACCGAGCCTAGCGGCTCCGAGGCGCCCGGCCCAGCGGATGTGGCTGATGGTGACGGGTCATCCGCTGCGTGATCGCGGCCGCACCGCGAGGAGCTCGGCCGGACGCAGCTCTCCGGCGACGAGTTCCCGCGCCACGTCCGCGAGGCGGCGGTTGTGGCCGCGTGCGTACCCCCGCAACGCCTGGAACGCCTCTTCCATCGCCAGGTTCCCGGCGAACGCGAGCACACCCTTGGCCTGCTCGATGATCACCCGGCTGTGCAGCGCCGTCTGCAGCTGCTCGGTGACGACCTCGCCGCGCCGGATCGCGCGTTCCTGCAGGATCCCGATCGTCGCGGTGTCCGCCAGCGCCCGCACGACCAGCAGGTCCTCCTCGCTCAGCGAGCCTGCTTCGCGCCGGAACAGGTTGAGCGCTCCGATGGTCTCGCGGCGCAACCGCATCGGCACCGCGTACGCGGAGACGAATCCCTCCTCGAGGGCGAGCGGTGCGAAGCGGGGCCAGCGGCCGGTGGTCGTCGCCAGGTCCGCGATCAGCACCGGCTCTCCGGTGTGGACGCATTCGAGGCAGGGTCCTTCGCTCGCCTGGAGCCGGAACAGTTCGAGCATCCGCGTCCGGTCGGAGGAGCACGCCATCACGCGCAGGCCGCCGCGCCGGTCGGAGAGCATCAACGCGGCCGCCTGCGCGTCGAGGAGCTGAACGCAGTGGTCCACCAGCCGGTGCAGCACGTCGACCACGTCGTAGTCGTCGACGAGCGTGTCGGCCAGCTCGACGAACGCCCGGAGCAGCCGGGACTCCCGCTCCGTTCTGGAAGGTGCCCCGCCGCTCATCAACCGCTCCTGTCCTGGCCGTCCGGGGTGTGCCGCCGCCCGTGCGTCAGTGGTTGTACATGTTCTCCAGTTTGGTGCGGCGAGCGGTGACGTCGCCGGGATCGTCGCCGAAGACGATCAGGTGCACCGTGGTCTGCTTGACCGGGTTGTCGGTGCGACGGGTGTCGTGGCCGCCGGTGACGAGCAGTCCTCCACCCAGCAGCGCGGGCCGCAGGGCGGCGAGAAGTGCGGCGATGGGGGCCGTGGTGGTCAGCTTCGTGGACTCGGACAGGCGGTCCAGCGCGTCGGGGCGGACCGTTTGCAGTGCCAGCAGGGGAATGGAGCCGCTGGTGATGCGGAAGTTGAGGTCGAGCATGACGAGTCTGCCGTCGTGGGTCTGGGCGCAGTCGAGGCTGCACATGCCGCGGTAGCCGACGTCGGCGGCGCGCTGGGCGATCGCCAGGCACTCGGCGAGCAGGTCGGCGGGAAGCGGCATGACCAGGCCGAAGCGGCCGCCGGTGTAGACGCCGTCCGCGTCGATCCGCTGGTCGGTGACGGCGAGCAGACGGGCCAGGCCGTCGGCGGCGACGTAGAGCTGAACTCCCCAGTTGCGGTGGATGTTCAGGTACTCCTCGACGACGACCTCGCTGAGGAGGTCGGTGAACGCGGGCAGGCACACCAGGTCCCCGGCGCGGTGCAGGTAGACGTCGAGACTCGCGCCGTGGGCCGCGTTCGTGGCGGCTTTGAGCACCCAGGACTTCTCGGCGGGCGCGGCCTGGGCGAGGTCGCCGGTGGCGACGATCTGGCGGCGAGCCTGGAAGCGCGGGTCGACGAAGGTGCTGATGCTCGCCTTGTTGTTGAGGTACCCGACGAGCTCCGCGCTCTTCACCGACCGTTCGTCGGGCCCCAGATCGGCAGGCTGCGGGTACTCCATGGACAGGCGCAGCCCGTCGCTGAGCGCCTCGGCGACCCGGGACGCGAACTCCGCCTCGGTGCGGAACTCGCGTGTGTCGGTGCACACCGGCAGACCGCCTTCGCGCAGGGTGGCGATCAGGTTGGGTTCGGTGCCGCCCGCGCTGCTGATGACGGGCGTGCCGGCGGCGACGGCGAGGGGCCGGGCGGACAGGACGTCGCGCATGGTGCGGTGCCTGCCCGGCGGCACCGCGGGCTCCTGCGCGGGACGGGCGCAGACGGAGATGTCCGGACCGTAGATGTCGGTGAGCGTGCGGGGAGCGGCCGTGGCCGGCGAGAGCGCCGAAATGGTGATGGGAGGTCTCCCTTGTGGGGTCGTGCGCGAGCCCGGTGAGGGCGTGGAGTGAGGCTTCCGAGAGCGGTGAAACGCGCCTGGATGAGGCGGCGTCCGCGCCGGGATGAAGGCGCGCCTGCCGGTGCGGAGACCGGGAGGCGGTGCAGATGTCCACTGTCTCACGTTTTGCGAGGTGCGGGGCGACACCCGACTCGCGTGATGCCCGCGCCGGAACCGCGGGAGGGCCTCGAAACGGCTCACGGACCGCTGAGCGTGCCCTCGTTCCCGAGGACACGCTCCGGCAGTCGGGTTGCTTGTCGGAGCACCCACTGCCGCGGCCCATTATCGCCACTATCTAGCAATAGCCATATGCTCGCAAGTGATCGAGTGCGGTGAGGACTGGCCACGCGCACCGGCCTGGCGACGAGTTGGTGGTTGCGATGCATGGAGTGGGCGGCGCCTTGGTGCTCGCGGGGGCGTCCCTGCTGGTGGGGTCGGCGGCCTTCCTGCTGGCGTTCGCGCTGGTCAGGGATGATCCGACACTGCCGAGAACGGCCAGAGGACTCGTGCTCAAGCTGCGCGTGACGCAAGCGGTGATGGTCTTGGCGGCGGTGGCCGTGTGTGCCGGTTTGTGGTTGGACCGGTAGAGAGGGGAACCTCGGGCCGTTTCGTGCGTTGGTTCTGGTGAACGCCCAGCGATCCACCGGGAGGACCGGACGTGAAACTGCCGGACCACGAGCAGCGCGAACTCGAAGAGATCGAGCGAAGACTGGCCGAGGACGACCCCAAGTTCGCGGCGAAGCTCAACCGGCCCGCGCCCAGGGTGCCGCGGCGGACCCTGGTTCTCGGCGGGGTGCTCGCGTTTTACGTGGCGGGCCTGGTCGTCGTGATGGCCGGGGTGTCGGTGGGCTCCGTGGTGCTCATCGGGCTCGGGGCGGCCATGGTGCTCGCGGTGTTCGGCTGGTTCGCCGTGCGGGCCTGGCGCGCGCACCAGGACCAGGACTAGGCCGAGCGGTCGAACGCCCCGCGCACCTTCGCCGGGGCCTTGATTCGCCATGCCTGCTCGACCAGTTCGGCGAGCTGGCCGGGGTCCACCAAAGCCAGGTCGACCAGGATCGCGCCGTAGCCGTCGTAGTGCGCCGTCGTGTAGAACGCCGGGTCGCCGGACGCCAGCAGCGCCGCCTTCTCGTCCAGGCCGCACATCAGGACCAGGCCGCCTTCGGCCTCGCTGCGCAGCCGCGCGAAGCCCTTGCCCGCCACTTTCAGCGACGGCGTGCGGTACCAGGTCGACTCCTCGACCTCCGGCAGCCGCGTGCCCATCATCACCACGTCGTCCCAGGTAGCCATGCCTGCCATGGTCGCAGCGGGCGGGGCCACCCGCCTTGGACGAATGGAAACTTCAGCGCGGCAGCGTGAACACCACGGTGGTGCCGCCGCCGGGCGTGGCCTGCAGCTGCACGGAACCGCCGTGGCGTTCGACGATGCGGTGCACGATCGCGAGGCCCGCGCCGTGGCCGCCGCCGTGCGCGTCACGTTTGTGCAGCCTGCGGAACAGCCGCAGCACCTCGGTGCGGTGCTCGGGCGCGATGCCGATGCCGTTGTCCCGCACGTGCACCGCTGAGCCGTCCAAGACGATCTCCACCGTGCGCGGCGCCTCGGCGCGGGCGTACTTCGCGGCGTTGACCAGCAGGTTCACCAGGACTTCGGACAGCCGGTCGGGGTCTGCCCACACCAACTGGCCCGGCGGGGGCAGGACGACCTCGACCTCGCGCTCGGTCAGCCTGGGGCCCGCGATCTCCAGGGCCGCCAGCACGGCGTCGCGCAGGTCGAGGTCGGAGCGCCGCAACGCGCCGTGGCCCAGCTGGGCGAAGTGCAGCAGGGAGTTGATCAGCTCGTCCATCCGCTGGGCCAGCCGCTGCACGGTGTCGAGCCGGCGGACGGTCGTGTCGTCCAGGTCGTCGGCGTCCTCGCGGATGAACGCCGTGGAGTTGAAGATGCCGCGCAGGGGTTCCTTCAGCTCGTGCGCTGCCACGTGCGCGTACGTGTCCAGGTCGCGGTTCGCGCGGCTGAGCTCCTCGTTCAACGTCGTCAGGCGTGCGTGGTGGCGCAGCACCATCGTGGTGACGGCACGGCCGAACTCGCTCGCGACCGCTTCGTCCGTGGCCGTCCACGGCACGCAGTACCCCCGCGTCACGGCCTGGTAGACGGCCGACGAGCCGCGCGGCGTGAGGCGTTCGCCGCGCTCACCCAGCTGCACGGGCTTGCTCGGGTCGGTCGCCCACGTGCGGCTCGCCCGGCGTTCGGGGCGCACCCAGGCGATCAGGTCGTCCGTGCCGCTGGCCAGCGCGAGCACCAGCACCCCGCTGAGGTGTTCCGCGTGCGCTGCCAGGGAGTCGGCGTGCGCGGAGAGGTTGTCCGTGCTCCACACCTCACCGGCGTTCAACGGCGGCACGACGTCCCACAACGCGCTCAACGCGGGCAGCAACGCCTCCCGGTCGCCGCTCACCACGGTCGTCGCACCCTCCAGCCGCAGCACGACGGCCTGGGCGTCGATCAGCTCGTGCAGCAGGTCGACGCTGGTCGAGACGGACTGGGTGATGTCCGTGCTCAGCTCGGTGACCAGCCGCGACAACGCCGTGCGGGTGTCGTGCCGGGCCCGGGAGGTCTGCGCCTCCTCCAGCGCGGCCAGCTGCAGCGACAGCGTCACGCCGAAGAACTCGCAGGCCGACCGCACCTCCGGGTCGAGCCGGCGCGGAGCGATGCCGTGGCACGCGATGAGCCCCCACAACGACCCGGAGTGCAGCAACGACACCGACATCGAGGACGCCACCCCGATGTTGCGCAGGTACTCCAGGTGGAACGACGACACCGTGCGCAACGCCGAGTCGGACAGGTCGAGCGGCGCCGACGTGCCCGGCAGCACCTGGGGGACCAACGTGGCCGTGGCATCGTCCACGTCGTGGATCACCCGGATCCAGTTGCGCTCGTACAGCCGCCGGGCCTGCGGCGGGATGTCGGTCGCCGGGAACCACAGCCCGAGCCACGGCTCCAGCCCGTCCGCCACCGACTCGGCGATCACCTCACCGGGACCGGCCTGGCCCTCGAACCGGTACGCCACCACCCGGTCGTACCCGGTCAGCGCGCGGATCTCGGCCACCGCGGACGCGCACACGTCGACGACGGTCCGTTCGTGCTGGAGCTTGGTCAGCGAGGCGCGCAGACGCGGGAAGAACTGGGAGAACCGGAACGCCTCCTGCGCGGGCCGGGGCTCGAACTCCAGCACCGTCCTGCCGTCCGCGCGGTAGACCGTGACGTCGAAGTGGCCCCCGCGCAGCTCCAGCCCGGCCAGTCCGCGGTCCCCGGTCGGCGCCTCCAGGGTCGACCGCACCGCCTCGACGCCGTCCGCGCCGATCAGCGCCTCGACCGGCGTGCCGAGCAGCGCTTCCGGCGCCACGCCGAGCACGGCCGTCGTGTTCGCGCTGGCGACCTCGATCACGCCCGCGCCGTCCACCGCGAGCAGGGCGCCGTAGGACTGGATGCCTCCCAGCAGGTGAATCGGCTCGGTCAGGCATACCGTGAGGTCGAACGACGTCGTGCCCGCCTCGGCCTCCGCCCGAGCGATCTCGGCCCACTCGGCCCCCAGCGCGCCCTCATCGGTACCGGGACGTTCTTGATCGTCGTGCATACTCGTTCCTGCTCCCGGTGGACGTGCGGAAAGGAGGTGCCGGGCCGCGTGAGCGAGCGAGAAGCACCGACCTGGCCGGACCTCCTGCACGCGTTGTGGCGGACCGCGTTCGCGGCGGGCAGCACCAAGGTCTTCGCGAAGGAACTCTACTTGGGGCTCCTGGAACTGCCGCACGTTCGCGGCGTGCTCGGGGCCCGCATCGTCCCGGCCGGCGACGTGCCGGTCGTGCGGTGGGCCGACCACGACCACGGTGTGCTGAGCGGCCCGGCGGGCCTGTCCGCCGACGTCCGGCCGTGGGTGGCCAAGTCACCCGAACTCGTGACGCGGGACGTCGGCCAGGCGAAGATCTCGGACCTCACCGTCGACGAGGTGGCGGCGTTCGCCCCGGCACTGGCCGAACGGATGCGCGAGGTCGGCGGACTGGCCGTGGTGGCCGCGTCGTTCCGCGCCGCCGAGGGCGACCGGGGCCTGCTGCTCGTCACCCTGGACGCCGCGCCGCGGGACGGGCAGATCGCGACCGCGCTCGGGCAGATCGCTGACGTGGTGATCGCGGCGGACGACCGGATCGCCGACCAGGCGTTGCTCGACACGCGGCTGGCGGCGGACGCGGTGCTGGCCGAGGTGTCGCTGCGGCTGGCGGGGTCGCTCGACGTCGAGGAGACGCTGCGCGCGGTCGTGCGGATGGCGGTGCCCGGACTCGCCGACGGCGCCGCCGTGCACGTCCAGCGCGACGACAGACTGGTCCAGATCGCGGCCGCCCACGTCGACGTGCGCCGGGAACGCCTGCTCAACGAGCACCTGCGGCACGGCCGGTGGGCCGGGGTGCAGGAGTCGGGCGACGAGATCGACGCGATGGAGTCGCTGCTGCCCGCCGACGTGGGCCTGGAGCTGATGACCAGCGCAGTCCTGCGCGCTCGCGGCCGGGTGCTCGGCGTGCTCACGTTCTTCCACCGCTCCGGGGCGCGCCGCGTGCCCACCCGCGAGTTCGTGCGCGACATCGCGGCACGGGCGGCGCTCGCCATCGACAACGCCACCCTCTACGGCCAGCGGCGCGCGGAGGTCGAGGAGCTCCAGCTGCACCTGCTGCCGTCGGTGCTGCCGGACCTGCCCGGCGTCGAGATCGCCACCGGCTACAACGTCGCGGGCCACCTGCTGGAGGTCGGCGGCGACTTCTACGGCGTCGTCCGGCAGCCGGACGGCTTCACCGCGCTCATCGGCGACGTCTGCGGCCGAGGGGCGGCCGCGGCGGCGTTGACGGGCCTGGCCCGGCACACGGTCGAGACCATCCTGGAGGAGGGCGGCCGGGCCGAGGACGCGGTGCGCCTGCTCAACGCCAAGATGCTGCGCAACGAGGTCGGCAAGTTCCTCACGCTGGCCACCATCACGTTCGGCACGGCGGGACCGGACGGGCTGCCGATGCACGCGCTGACCGCCGGCCACCCGCCACCGGTGATCATCCGCAGGGACGGCGGTGTCGAGGAGACCACCTGCCGGGGCCAGCTGGTCGGCGTGCTCGACGACCTGACGTTCACCCCGGCGGACCACGTGCTCCGGCCCGGCGACGCGGTGATCCTCTTCACCGACGGGCTGGTCGAGGCCCGCGACGCCGACGGCGCGTTCTTCGGCGACACCGACCTGGAACCGACGCTGGCGGCGTTGCACGACCTCCCGTTGCCGCGGATGGCGAGCACGCTGGTCGCGGGCGACGGCCGGTACGCCGTGGACGACGACGCGGCCGTGCTGCTGATCCGGTACCGGGGTGACCGCGCGCTCGACACGACACTCCCGGCGGACCAGGCGATCGAGGCCGCACTCGCCGCCGTCCGGTCGCTGGGCAGACCGGTGGACCGCCTCACCACCTCGCTCGAACCGGGCGACGTGCGGGTCACCGTGGACGGCGACGCCGAGTGGGCGCGGGTCGAGTTCCACCGAGGGGAAGAGACGTGGTGGGAGGTCCTGTGACGGCCGGCGAGGAACAGGTCGTGCTGGTCGTCGAGGACAGCGACGAGGACCGTGAGGCCATCCAGCGCGCCCTCTCGCGCTCGCACCCGGAGCTCGTGCTGGACTTCCTCCCCGACGGAGACCAGGTCGCGGACCGGCTGCGGGACGCCACCCGGCCGTTCCCGGTGCTGGTGCTGCTCGACCTGAACATGCCGGGCGTGGACGGCTACCGCGTGCTCACCGACCTGCGCGCCGACCCCGATCCCCGGCTCAAGGGCGTGATCGTCGTCGTGTTCACGTCCTCGACGACGTCGGCGGACATCGACCGGTGCTACGAGGCCGGGGCGGACAGCTACGTCTACAAGCCGGTGAACTTCACGTTGTTCCGGACGGTGCTCCAGGGCGCCGTCGACTACTGGCACACCAACGACTTCGTGCGTCCCAGCACGGACTTATGACGCTGCTGGCATTCCTGCGCACCGAGACCCGCGCGGCTCATCTCGCGCTGGAGGACGACCTCGGGTTCGGCCCGGACGCGATCTCGCTCACGCGGTACGAGGAGCTGCTGGCGACCTTCCTCGGGTTCCACGAGTCGCTCGAACCGGCGTTGGCCGACTCCATCACGAGGCACGGCCTGCCCTGGGAACTCTTACCCGGCGCGGCACATCTCCGTTCAGACCTGAGTGGACTCGGCTGGAGCGCGGAACGGATCAGCGCGATGCCACGATCGACGCCACCGGACGTGAGCACGCTTCCGGCGCTCATCGGCGCGCTGTACGTCGTCGAGGGCGCGCGGCTCGGCGGCCAGGTGATCACGCGCTGGGTCGCGGACGCCCTCGGGCCGGTGCCCGTCGCGTTCTTCGGCGGGGACGGGGACGCGCGGCGCAGGTTCCGGCGGTTCGCCGCGATGGCGGAGGCCGCCCTGCCCGCCACCGGCGTCCCGGCGGCGGGCGAGGCGGCGAACGCCTGCTTCTCGGCGTTCCGCGCCTGGTCAGGGCACCGCGACCGGGTGCAGCCAGCAGGCCACTGACCGGTCCTTCCTGCTCTGCCCGAGAGCGGGGGTCTGGCTGTCGCACACGTCCAGCGCACGAGGGCAGCGCGGGTGGAACGCGCAGCCGGTCGGCATCATCCGCAGGTCCGGTGGCGAGCCGGGGATGCCCGCGAGGTCGCGGCGCGGTCCCTTCAACGCGGGGAACGACCGCAGCAGCCCGTCGCTGTAGGGGTGCAGGGGAGTGCGGTAGAGGTCGGCCGACTGTGCCTCCTCGACCACCTGACCCGCGTACATGATCGCGATCCGGTCGGAGAACTCCACCAGCAGCGACAGGTCGTGGGTGATGAACACGACCGAGAACCCGAGCCGTTCGCGCAGGTCGACCAGCGTGCGCAGGATCTGCCGCTGCACCACCACGTCCAGCGCGGTGGTCGGCTCGTCCATGATCACCACGCGGGGTTGCAGGGCGAGCGCCATCGCGATCATCACCCGTTGCCGCATGCCGCCGGAGAGCTGGTGCGGGTAGCTGTGCAGCCGGTCCGTCGCGATGCCGACCAGGGTGAGCAACTCCCGCGCCCGGTCCTGACGGGTGCGGTGCGGCGTGCGCGGGGAGTGCGCCTTGAGCACGTCCATCAGCTGCGTGGAGATCCGTTGCACCGGGTTGAGCGAGTTGATCGCGCCCTGGAAGACGATGGCGATCTCGGACCACCGCAGCCGCCGCAGATCGGCGTCGGGCAGCCGCAGCAGGTCGACCGACGAACCGTCGTCCAGGTGGTAGATCACCTCGCCGCCCGTGACGACACCGGGCGGTGGCAGCAGCCTGGTCATGCCGTAGGCCAAAGTGGACTTACCGCTGCCGGATTCCCCGGCCAGGCCCAGCACTTCGCCCTTGTGCAGGGTCAGGTCGACGTCGCGGACCGCGCGCACCGCGTCGTCGCCCAGGCCGTAGCCGACGTTCAGCCCCCGCACGTCGAGGATGCGTTCCTTCATGACGACTCCTTGGTCAGCACCGGGGTGAAGCCGACGCGCATGCGCACGCCCCGCAGGGACGACCGGGAGCGCAGACGCGGGTTGACGTACTCGTCGATGCCGAAGTTGACCAGCGACAACGAGGTGCCGAGCAACGCGATCGCGAGACCGGCCGGCACGAACCACCACCAGGCGCCCTGGGCCAGCGCCTGCTGCGACTGGGCCCAGTAGAGCACCGTGCCCCAGTTCCAGCCGCCCGCGTCGGACACGCCGATGAACGCCAGGGTGATCTCGGAGATCACCGCGAACAGCACGGTGCCGACGAACCCGGACGCGATCACGGCGTACAGGTTCGGCAGGATCTCGAAGAGGACGATCCGCCACGTCGACTCGCCGTTCGCTCGCGCCGCCTCCACGTAGTCCCTGCGCCGCAGCGACAACGTCTGCGCCCGCAGCACGCGGGCGTTCCAGGCCCACGACGTCAGGCCGATCACCAGCGCGATCGTGAGGTTGCTCGTCTCGGGCAGCGACGACGTGATGATGACGATCAACGGCAGCGCCGGGATCACCAGGAACACGTTGGACAGCGCGGAAAGCCCTTCGCCGGCCGAGCCGCTGAGGTACCCGGCCGTGACGCCGACCAGCACCGACAGCACGGTCGCGACGACGCCCGCGACCGCGCCGACGAACACGACGCTGCGGGTGCCGGCCAGGACCTGGCTGAAGATGTCCTGGCCGAGGTGGGTGGTGCCGAACCAGTGCTCCGACGACGGCGGTTGCAGCAGGGCGTTGCTGCGTGCCGACGGTTCGAACGGCGCGAGCCACGGGCCGACGACCGCCAGCACGGCGAACACGCCGAGCGCGACGAGCCCGGCCAGCGCCTTGGGGTTGTGCCGCATCAGGCCTCCCTGCGGGTGCGCGGGTCCAGCGCCAGGTAGGCGACGTCCGCGAGGAGGTTCGCCAGCAGCACGGACAGCGTGATGATGAGGAAGATGCCCTGGAGCAACGGGTAGTCCTTCGCGCCCACGGCCTGGAACAGCTGGAGGCCGAGGCCGGGGTAGGAGAACACGATCTCCACCAGCAGCGTGCCGCCGACGATGAACCCGAGTGCCAGCGCGAAGCCGGACACGTTGGGCAGCAACGCGTTGCGGGCGGCGTAGGCGAGCATGACCCGGCGTTCGGGCAGGCCCTTGGCGTGCGCCACGGTCACGTAGTCGTCGGACGACACCGTCACCATCATGTTGCGCATGCTGAGGATCCAGCCGCTGACCGACGACACCAGGATCGTGAACGCGGGCAGCAGGCCGTGCTGGACGGTGCTGCCGATGAACTGCCAGTCCCAGTTCGGCACGAGCCCGATCTCGTACGCTCCGGACGCGGGGAAGAAGCTCCCTGGCCCGGTGAGCAGCGCGATCGCCACCAGGCCGAGCCAGAAGTACGGGATCGACGAGACGAACGTGGTGACCGGGATGAGCGAGTCCGCCCACGTGCCGCGCCGCCAGCCCACCAGGGCGCCCGCGGCCGTGCCGAGGAAGAAGCCGATCACGGTCGTGATGCCGACCAGGCCGACGGTCCACGGCAGGCCGTCGCCGATCACGTCCGCCACCGGGCTCGGGAAGAACGTGAACGACATCCCGAGGTCGCCGCGCAGCAGCTGGCCGAGGTACGAGAAGTACTGGCTGGCCAGGCTCTCGTTCTTGTCCAGTCCGAAGAGGACGTACAACGACCGGACGGCCTCGCTCGTCATCTGCCCGCGCTGCTTGGTGATCAGCGCCTGCACCGGGTCGCCCGGGATCATCCTCGGCACGAAGAAGTTGATCGTGACGGCCGCCCAGACGGTGAGCAGGTAGAAGCCGATCCGCTTGAGCAGGTAGCTCACGACGCCTCCTTCTCGCCGTAGAGCCAGCAGGCGGCGAAGTGCCCGTCACCCAGTTCGAACCGCGGCGGGACGTCCGTGCGGCAGACGTCCTTGGCGAACGGGCAGCGCGGGTGGAACCGACAGCCCGGCGGCGGCTCGATCAACGACGGCGGCTCGCCGAACCCGCCGTCCTTGTCCTCCACCGCCGGGCGGTCGGGGTCTGGGGCCGACTCGATCAGCAACTGCGTGTACGGGTGCGCCGGCCGTTGCGTGACGGTCTCGCTGTCGCCGCCTTCGACGATCTGGCCCGCGTACATCACGATCGTCTCGTCCGCGAAGTAACGTGCGGACGCGATGTCGTGCGTGATGTAGAGGATCGAGAGGTGCAGGCGTTCCTTCAGGTCCCGCAACAGGTTCAGCACGCCGAGCCGGATCGAGACGTCCAACATGGACACCGGTTCGTCGGCCAGCAGCACCTCCGGGCTCGCCGCCAGCGCCCGCGCGATCGCCACGCGCTGCCGTTGCCCGCCGGAGAGCTCGTGCGGGTACCGGTCGAGGTAGCGCTCGGCGGGCGTCAGGTGCACTCGGGTCAGCAGGTCCGCGAGCGACGTCTCCAGGTCGTCGCCGCGGTTGCCGTGGATGGTGAGCGCCCTGGTGAGGTGGTAGCGGATGGTGTGCACGGGGTTCAGCGAGGCGAACGGGTCCTGGAAGATCATCTGGACCCGCCGGCAGTACGCGCGGAACTTGCGGCCGCGGGTGAGACTGCTCTTCACGGCCACGTTCGCGCCGTGCAGCCGGATCTCGCCGGAGGTGAGCGGGTAGAGCTGGGCGAGCAGGCGCGCGACCGTCGACTTGCCCG
This sequence comes from Lentzea sp. NPDC058450, assembly GCF_042721395.1. Taxonomy (NCBI): domain Bacteria; kingdom Bacillati; phylum Actinomycetota; class Actinomycetes; order Pseudonocardiales; family Pseudonocardiaceae; genus Lentzea; species Lentzea sp. NPDC058450. The sequence continues at coordinate 148,098 of NZ_JBHXLO010000014.1, read as the reverse complement.
AACCGGACTCGCCGACGAGCGCGGTCACGCTCGCCTTGCGCAGCTGGAACGACACTCCCTCGACCGCGCGCACCGCCTTCTTGGTGCGCGCGAACGGCTTGCTGACGGGGAAGTGCTTGGTGAGGCCGTCGGCCTCCAGGACGATCTCCGAAGAGACCGTCCCGGAGACCGCCGGCGCTGCCTCGGCCGTCACGAGGCAGGCCTCAGCTTCAGCACGATGTCGAGGGCGTTTTCGAGGGTCGGCTGAACGGGGGCGTACTGGTCGGAGTCACTCGGCCAGCCCACCCAGTTCTTGGTGCTGTACTGGCCGCCGCCGTTCGCGGCCGACGTGATGATCACCGGCATGTCCTGCACGAAGATCTTCTGCAGCTCCTGCAACGCCGCGTTGCGCACCGACTCGTCGGCCGCGTTCGCGAAGTCGTCGAGCGCCTTGGTGGCGGCGGGGTTCTCGTAGCGGCCGTAGTTGCCGTTGACACCGGCGGTGCCGATCGGCTTGTACAGCGCACCGTCCATGATGGACTGGTAGATGTCGTAGAGCGTCTGGCCGTTGTTGGTCCAGTGCATCGCGGCGCCGAAGTCGCCCACGTCGAGCGCCTTGGTCCACGCGTCGGCGTTCTGCAGGTTGACCGTGGCGTTGATGCCGATCTTGGAGAAGTTGTCCTTGATGATCTCCAGGTCGGTGACGTAGTCGGACCACCCGGACGGGACGGTGAGCGTGATCGTGACGGGCGCGCCGTCCTTGCCCTTCAAGGTGTTGCCGTCGAACGTGTAGCCCGCCTCGGTCAGGGCCTTCTTCGCGCCCTCGACGTCGACGGTCACCTTCTTGTCCTTGAACTGCGGGGCGATGAACGACTCACCGGCGGGCGTCGGGATGCCGGTGATGTTGTCGACCTTCGGGTAGAAGTAGCCGGCCTCGCCCTGCATGAAGATGTCGTCGCGGTTGACGACCATGTTCGCGGCGCGGCGCAGGGCCGGGTCGTCCCACGGCTTGTTCTTGGTGTTGAACCAGAGTCCGTGCACGCCGAGCACCGGCGGGAACCACAGCTTGTGGTTCTGCGGGTCCTTGCTGGTGTACGCGGCCTCGTAGTTGGGGATGAAGACGAAGCTCCACTCCGCGGCGCCCGTGGCGAGCGCGTTGGTCTGCGCGTTGTTGTCGCTGTAGGAGGTGTAGCGCAGCTCCTTGACCTTCGGGAGCTCCTGCCAGTACTTGTCCCGGACCGACAGCGTCACCGTCTGCGGGGTGAACGACTTCAGCGTGTACGGGCCGCTGCCGATCGGGTCCTTCAACGTCTCGGTCGACGGGTTGGCGAACGTCGACCACTGGTGCTTGGGCACCACGAACTGCTCGAGGATCTTCTTCTGGTTGACGAACTGCGACTTCGGGAAGCCGACGGTGACCTCGCTGCCGGAGAACGAGATGTCCTGGTACGGCACGCCTTCGATGTTGAGCCCCGGGTTCTTCTTGAGGAGCTCGAAGGTGTACGCCACGTCCTCGGCCGTCAGCGGCTTGCCGTCGGACCACGAGACGCCGTCGCGGATGGTGAGCGACAGCTTGTGGTAGTTCTCCGACCAGGTGAACTTCGTTGCCAGCCAAGGCTTCGGCTGGTCTGTCACCTTGACCTCGTTGACCATGGCGAGCGGTTCGAAGAGCAACCGCCGGTAGCCGAGCGACGAGGACGCCGACGAGTTGAGGAACGGGTTGTTGTTCTCGGTCTGGGGTCCGTTCGGCATGCCCACGTTGAGCACGCCCGCGGAGTTGCCCCCACTGCCTGGATTTGTGGCTGAACAGGCACCGGTGAACGCCAGGGCGGTCGCGGTGACGGCAGCGCAAACACGCCTCATTCTCATGGAAACTCCTTGTTCTCCAACGAAAGCGAGAAGAATCAAGTGAGCGCTGGGGAGAAGGTGACCGCGCGTGCCATCGCGGGTGAGGCCGTGGTGGCCCTCTGGTCGCCGTAGAGTAGACGCCTGACCTCTTGCGCAAGTCAATAACGAAGAGGTCACGACCCGAGGCTTATTTTTAGGCGCGAACTAACCTCGGCGGCCATGGTGCGTACTCGGGCTACGGTGCGGGACCTCCGCCGGCAGAACCGGTCGGTGCTCCTGACGGCCCTGTTCCTGGACGGCCCGCAGAGCCGTCAGCAGCTCAGCGCGGCCACCGGGCTGAGCCCGGCGACCGCCAGCACGATCACCGGCGAGCTGCTCGACGAGGGTCTGCTGGTGGAGGCCGGGTCGGTCGACTCGGACGGCGGCAGACCTCGGGTGCTGCTGCGGGTCAACCCCGCGTTCGGGCACGTCATCGGGGTCGACGTGGGGGAGACGGGGATCAAGGTCGAGCTGTTCGACCTGGCCATGACCTGTCTGTCCACTGTGGATCAAGGGCTGACCTCCCTGGAGCCCGGCCCGGTCAGTTCGTTGATCGCCTCGGGCGTCTCGGAGGTGCTGGACGCGGCCGGTGTCGCGGCGTCATCGGTGCTCGGTGTCGGCGTCGGCGTGCCGGGCACGGTCGAGCAGGGTGCGTCGGCCGTCGTGCACGCGCAGACCATCGGCTGGGACGCCGTTCCGCTGGAGAAGATGATCCGCGCGGCGGGCGTCGACCTGCCGTTGCTGGTGGAGAACGGCGCGAAGACCCAGGGGCAGGCCGAGATGTGGTTCGGCGCGGGCCGCGGCGCTCGGCACGCGGTGATCGCGCTGGTCGGGTCGGGGGTCGGGATCGCGGTGGTGACCGGCGGCGTCGTGCACCGGGGTGCCACGAGCAACGCGGGGGAGTGGGGCCACACGACGATCGCGTTCGGCGGCAGGCGATGCCGTTGTGGAGCTCTCGGTTGCCTGGAGGCCTACGCCGGCGCGGAGGCGATGCTCGCCCGGTACCGGTCGTTGCGCGGTGAGGATCTCGCTCTGGACGAGCAGTCGGCGTTGGGGGAACTGCTGGGGTCCCGCTCGGCCGTGGCCCGCCAGGTGGTGGACGAGTCGGTGGGCTATCTGGGTGCCGGGATCGCGAACCTGGTGAACCTCTTCAACCCGGAACGCGTCGTCCTCGGCGGCTGGGCGGGCCTCGCTTTCGGTGCTTCGAAACTGGACGAGATCATCGCCGCGACGGCCTCCCACGCGCTGCGCCACCCGTTCGGTCAGGTCCGCATCGAACTGGCCCTGACCGGCCCGGACGCGGTCGCCGTCGGTGCCGCGACCCTCCCGCTGGCGGAGCTCCTGGACACCGGCGCCGACCCCCGCGCCGCTCGCCGGGTCGGCTGAGAAGGGACCTTCCGCCGCATTGACAGCGGAGGGCCCCCACCCCGACTCTTTGGAGAGCGCTCTCCAAGGAGGTTCCGTGCACGACGACCACGACCTGGTCAAGCTGGTCGGCAAGCTGGACCTGCGCGCCAAGGTGCGCCTGCTGTCCGGCGGCTCGGTCTGGCGCACCAGCGCCGAACCGTCGATCGGCCTGCGCGCCCTGACGTTCTCCGACGGCCCGGCCGGAGTCCGCGGCCCGGGCTGGGACGAACGGCGCACGTCCCTGGCCCTGCCGTCCCCCACGGCCCTGGGCGCCACCTGGGACGAGGACCTGGTCCGCCGCCTGGGCGCGCTCCTGGCCCTCGAGTCCCGCCGCAAGGGCGTGGACGTCCTGCTGGCCCCGGTCCTCAACCTGCACCGCACCCCCTACGGCGGCCGCCACTTCGAGTGCTTCTCCGAGGACCCGCTCCTCACCGCACGGCTGGGCGTCGCCTACGTGGATGGCGTCCAATCCCGAGGCGTCGCCGCGGCCCCGAAGCACTTCGTCGCCAACGAGACCGAGACCGACCGCCTGACCCACGACGTCCGCGTCGCCGCCCGCCCGCTGCGCGAGCTCTACCTGGCCCCGTTCGAGGCGGTCGTGGCGGCGGGCGCGTGGGCGGTGATGTCGGCCTACAACGGCGTGAACGGCCACCCGATGTCGGAGAACCCGCTGCTCAGCGAGGTGCTGAAGGACGAGTGGGGCTTCGACGGGGTGGTGGTGTCGGACTGGGGTGCGGTGCGGACGACGGTCGCGTCGGCCGCGTCCGGACAGGACCTCTCGATGCCGGGGCCGTGGGGGCCGTGGGGCGACCTGCTGGTGGCGGCGGTCGAGGCGGGGGAGGTGGCGGAGAGCGCGATCGACGACAAGGTGCTCCGGCTGCTGCGCCTGGCCGCGCGGGTGGGTGCGCTGGAAGGCGGGGGTGGGCCGCTGGAAGGGGCCGCAGAAGGCGGGGACGGTTCGGGCGGTGGGGCGCTGGAAGGCGAGGGGGCGGGGGAGCCTGGCGGGGTGCGGGAGGGCGAGCGCTCAGGAGAGCCAGGCGAGGTGCGGGAGGGCGAGTGGGCGGGGGCGTCCGCCGACGTGCTGGAAGGCGAGGGCGCGGAGGCGTCTGGCAGAGCGGACCGCACCTCCCCCTCCTCCGACCTCGCCCTGCTCCGCGAAGCGGCCGCCGCCGACATCGGTCTTCTCCGTGAAGCGGTCGCGGCGAGCACCGTTCTCCTGCGCAACAACGGAATCCTCCCCCTCCACCCCGGCCGGACCATCGCCCTGATCGGCCCCGGCGCCGCCACTCCGCGCGTCCAGGGCGGCGGCAGTTCCGGCCTCTACCCATCCGCGGAGAACTCCCTGCTCGACGTCCTCTCCGCGCGAGCCGAGGTGGTCCACGCGCCGGGTGTCCGCATCGACGACGAGCCCACCCCGGTCGGCGCACCCGTCCTGGTCCGCGTACTCGGCGAGGACGACGGCGAGCTGTTCCGCGAGCACCGCCTCACCGGCCGCATCCTCGAAACCGAAGAGCTCCCGGGCGCGCAGACCCTGGAGATCAGCACCACCCTGCACGTCACGGAGTCCGGACCGTGGCGGCTCGCGGTCGCGGGCTACGGCCGGCTGACCCTGGACGTCGACGGCCTCAGAGTGCTGGACGAACACCAGCCCGTCGACACCGACGACCCCGCCGTGAAGCACCTTCGTCCGCCCCACCACCAGGTCGAGGTGCAGCTCACCGAAGGCACGCAGGTCGAGCTGGTCGCCCGGCGCGAGCTGGGCGAGGACAGCGGGATGGCCTCGCTGCTCGCCGCCGACCCGCCCATCCCGGACGCCGAAGTGGAGTTCAGGGCCGCGGTGGAGGCGGCGAGCCGGAGTGACGTCGCGATCGTCGTCGTCAGCACCACCGACGCGATCGAGGGTGAGGGGCGCGACCGCGCCACCCTCGCGTTGCCGGGGGAGCAGGACGCGCTGGTCACGGCCGTGTGCCTGGCCAATCCGAACACCGTCGTCGTGGTGAACTCGGGTGGGCCTGTGCTGTTGCCGTGGCGGGATGACACCGCCGCTGTGCTGCTCACCTGGTTCCCCGGGCAGGAGGGTGGGAACGGGCTCGCGGACGTCCTGTTCGGAGACCGCGAACCCAGCGGGCGGCTGCCCACCACGTGGCCCGCGCACGAGATCGACGTGCCGGTCGCGGACTTCCTGCCGCACAACCAGAAGCTCGAGTACGGCGAAGGGCTCGACATCGGGTATCGGGCGTGGGCCGCGCACGACGTGGCGCCCGCGTACTGGTTCGGGCACGGGCTCGGCTACACCACCTGGGACTACCAGGAGGCGAGGTCCGAACGTGGCGCGGTGCGGGTGAAACTGCGCAACACCGGGCGCAGGCGCGGGCGGGAGGTGGTGCAGGTCTACCTGTCCCGTGAGGAGAGCGCGGTGCCCAGACCGGTGAGGTGGCTGGGGGGCTTCGCGGTCGTGGAGGCCGATCCGGGGGAGGCCGTCGAGGTGGTCGTGGAGGTTCCGGTGCAGGCAACCCGGCACTGGGCGGGGGAGTGGGTCGCGGAGGCGGGTGGGTTCACCGTCCACATCGGACCCGATGCGGGGACCACGCGGATCCGGCTCCAGGCCAGGCACGTCTTGAGGCCCCGGTAGCCGGATGATCAGGGGCATCCCGACGCTGGAGGACGTCGCGAGGGTCGCCGGGGTGTCCCGAGCGACCGTGAGCCGCGTCGTCAACGGCACGCGCAACGTCGACCCGTCGTTGCAGGAGACGGTGCGCGACGCCATCGAGCGGACCGGGTACACGCCGAACCACGCCGCCCGGTCGCTCGTCACGAGACGCACCGGGACGGTGGCGCTGATCATCTCCGGTGCGGGCGGCGGGTCCGACGTGTTCGTCGACCCGTTCTTCGGCCGGGTGACGGCGGGAGTGGTCGACTTCCTGCGCGGCCACGGCGTGCACCCGGTGCTGATGCTCGCGGACACCGACGACGCGCGCGTCGAGGTGGTCGAGTTCCTCAAGCAGGGCAGCACGGACGGGGCGTTGCTGGTCACCACGCACGCCGCCGAACCCTTGCCCGACCGGCTGCTGGAGGCCGGGGTGCCGGCGGTGCTCTACGCGCGGCCAGGCAGGCCGTTGCCGGTCAGCTTCGTCGACCTCGACCACCAGGCGGGCGGCCGGCTGGCGGCGGCCCGGTTCACCGCCATCGGGCGCACCAGGGTCGCCGCGATCGCCGGGCCGCTGGACGTGCTCGCCAGCCAGGACCGGCTGACCGGGTTCCGGGATGCGATGGCGCGCAACGGTTTCCCGTACGTGCCGGCGGTCGAGGGCGGGTTCACGGCGGACAGCGGCGCCAGGGCGATGCGCCGGCTGCTCGCCGAGTACCCCGAGGTGGACGGCGTGTTCGCGGCGAACGATCTCATGGCCCAGGGGGCCGTGGAGGTGCTCCAAGCTGCGGGAAAGCGCGTTCCCGGCGACGTCGCGGTGGTCGGGTTCGACGACAGCGCGCCCGCCGCGGCCTGTCGCCCGCCGCTCACCACGATCCGTCAGCCCGTCGAGCAGATGGCGGCCAAGATGGCGGAAGTGCTGCTCAGGACCCTGGACGATCCCGAGGAGCGGCCGCGGTCCATCATTTTTGAACCGGAACTCGTGCTGAGGGCGTCCGCGTGATTGACCTGTCCGTCATCGCGCGTTAATCTGCGGGAGAGCGCTCTCCCGACGCCCGGTGCCACGGGCGTCACCGTTCGGGCTCACTCGCCCCAAAGGTGTCAGGCAGGCTCATGAGCTCTCCCCTGTCCAGGGCGGCCGGTGTCGCGGCCGCTGCCTTGTGTCTCGTGACCACAGCAAGCATCAGCTTCCCCGCCGGAGCCGCCGCGTGCGGCACCACCAACGTCGCACTCAACAAACCAGCTTCGGCCTCTTCTGTCGAGGGTGGAGGCACTCCCGCCAGTGCCGCCGTCGACGGCAACACCGGAACGCGCTGGTCTTCGCAGTTCGCCGACCCGCAGTGGCTCCAGGTCGACCTCGGCTCCACCCAGCAGGTCTGCCGCGTCGCCCTCAACTGGGAAACGGCGCACGGCAAGGCGTTCCAGATCCAGGTGTCCGACACCGCGGCCGCGAACTCGTGGCGCGACATCTACTCCACGACCACGAGCACCGGCGGCAACCAGTCGCTCGACGTCACCGGCTCCGGCCGGTACCTCAGGGTCTACGGCACGCAACGCGGCACCGGCTACGGCTACTCGTTGTGGGAGCTGGGCGTCTACGCCACGACCCCGGACGTCCCGGGCGTCACGCCGACCGACCCGCGCAACCCCGACTTCGGCCCGAACGTGTACGTCTACGGACCGGGCTCGTCGCAGTCGGAGATGCAGTCGCGCCTGGACGCGATCTCCGCGCAGATGAAGACGAACCAGTTCGGCCCGCAGCGCCACGCCGTGCTGTTCAAGCCCGGCACCTACAACGCCGACGTCAACCTGCGCTTCTACACCCAGATCGCCGGTCTCGGCCTGATGCCGGACGACGTGAACATCAACGGCCACATCAGGGTCGAGGCAGACTGGCTCCAGCAGGGCAGCGACCCGAACAACCTCGGCAACGCCACCCAGAACTTCTGGCGCGGAGCGGAGAACCTGTCCGTCACGCTGCCCGCGAACCAGGTCGAACGCTGGGCCGTCTCGCAGGCCACGGCGTACCGGCGCATGCACCTGCGCGGCCAGCAGCACCTGTGGAACGGCTACGACGGCTGGGCCAGCGGTGGTCTGATCGTGGACAGCAAGATCGACGGAACCGTCATCTCGGGGTCGCAGCAGCAGTTCCTCACCCGCAACAGCAACCTGGCGGGCGGCTGGGCCGGTTCGGTCTGGAACATGGTCTTCGCCGGCACCCAGGGCGCGCCCCCGAACAACTTCCCGAACCCGTCGCACACCACCGTCGACACCTCGCCGGTCACGCGCGAGAAGCCCTACCTCTACTTCACCAACGACGGTGAGTACCGCGTGTTCGTCCCGTCCCTGCGGCAGAACTCGCGCGGCACCAGCTGGGAGAACGGCAACCCCGGCAGCTCGATGTCGCTCGCGGACTTCTTCATCGTCAAGCCCGGCACCCCGGCCGCGACCATCAACGCGGCTCTCCAGCAGGGCAAGAACCTCCTGCTCACGCCGGGCATCCACCAGCTCGACGACACCATCCGGGTCACCCGGCCGAACACCGTCGTCCTGGGCCTCGGCCTCGCGACGCTGACGCCGACCACCGGCAAGGCCGCGCTCACGACGTCCGATGTGGACGGTGTGAAGCTCGCGGGCTTCCTCGTCGACGCGGGCGTGCAGAACTCCCCGGTGCTGCTGGAGATCGGCGACTCGACCACGACCGACCACGCGGCCAACCCGACGTCCATGCACGACGTGTACCTGCGCGTCGGCGGGTCGCAGGCCGGCAAGGCGACGACGAGCCTCCGCGTCAACAGCCGCAACACGATCATCGACCACACCTGGGTGTGGCGGGCCGACCACGGTGAGGGCGTCAGCTGGACCGCGAACCCCGGCCAGAACGGAGTCGTCGTCAACGGCGACAACGTGATCGCGTACGGTTTGTTCGTGGAGCACTACCAGCAGCACAACCTGGTGTGGAACGCGAACGGCGGCAAGGTCTACCTGTACCAGAACGAGCTGCCGTACGACCCGCCGAACCAGGCCGCCTGGATGAACGGCTCCAAGCGCGGCTGGGCGGGGTACAAGGTCGCCGACAACGTCACCACGCACGACGCGTACGGTGTCGGTGTGTACGCCTTCAACCAGGCCGATCCGAGCATCGTCACCGACAACGGTTTCGAGGCGCCCAACCGGTCCGGCGTGCGCTTCACCCACCTGGTCACCGTGTCGCTCGGCGGCGTGGGCACGATCGCCAACGTCATCAACGGTGTCGGCGGCGTGGCGAACACCGCCAACCAGGTCCGTTACCTGGTGAACTATCCGTGAGTCTGATCGGCGTGCTCTCCCGGGACTCCCTGCCCGGTGAGAGCACGCCCGCTCTGGCGGGCATCGGACACGCGGCGCACAGGGCGGGCAGCGGCCTGCTCCTGTGCGCCGATCTCGACTTCGTGGACACCCGGGACGTGGCCCTGAGCGGCTGCGTCCTGCTCGACCGCACCGCCGACGAGCAGGACCTGGCCTGCCTGACCGACCACGCGATCCCGTTCGTGTCGATCGGCAGACGGGACAGCACCTCCAGACAGATCCCCTATGTGGACGTCGACTACGCCGCGGGCGTGCGCGATCTCGTCGCGCGCACCGCGGCGCTCGGCCATCAGCAGGTCGTCTACATCGGACTGCCGAGCGGCAGGGCCTCCGCCGAACGCCTGCACGGGTTCCGCGCCGCAGCGGAAGCCTGTGGTGTCAAAGGACTGCACGCGCCGGCCGTGTGGCTCGACCAGCTCGTGCGCATCGGCGTGACGGCCGTGATCGCAGAACACCCCGACGACGCCTCCGCACTCGTCCGTGCGGCGCGTCGCCGGGGCATGTCCGTTCCAGGCGAACTCTCGGTGCTGACGCTCGACGTGCCGGAGACCGACCTGCTGGGCCTCACCGGACTGCGCGTGCCGAGATGGGAAACGGGCAGGCGGGCCGTGTACCTGCTGGCCCGCCTGCCCCAGAAGCGTCCTCACGAGCTCATCGCGTGCGAGTTCGTCGAGGGAACCACGTTGTCAGCCCCGGAAGGTCACCGCGGCAACCGGTAGTCCGGCCCGAGCGCGGCGCCCCGGTGGGGCTTGTACTGGTCGTAGCCACGCGGGTCGCACTGGAGACCGCCGTTGATGCAGTGGCGGACGAGCGCGGCCTGAGTGGGCGCGTCCCAGGCGTTCATGAAGTCGTAGTGCCAGGTGTAGCCGCGGCCGCTAGACAGCCTCACCCGCGACATGTCCCCGGACACCGGGAACGCCATCTTGAACTCGATCATCGGCACCGCCACCGGGTGCGACGGCGGGCAGACGAGCGTGGCGCGGTCCGGATAAGCCATGTGCGACTTGTGGTCCGCCGAGTCGAGATCACGGCCGTTCCAGCAGCTCGGGGCCTGGAAGCGGACGTTGAGCTGGCTGCCGGGGGCGCACCAGGACGGGATGTCCCAGTTCTTGGCGCTGTCCCCGCACTCGAAGCCCTCGATCGCGCCGGGGTGGTCGCGGAACTGCTCCAGCGTCGAGGTGGGACTGCCGACCACGAACCGCATGCCCGGCGGGAACGGCTGGACGTCCTGGTACCGCAGGATGCCCGACTTGTAGTAGACGACCTGGTTGCCGGTGGGGCGCACGACCTGGTCGCCGTTGAGCACGGACGGGAACCAGTACGCCGACTTGTCGTCGGGGGTGATGCAGTTCGTGCTGCCCTGCCGGAGCGAGTCGTTGGTGCTGTTCGCGTTGATGGAGTTGTTGCCGAGGAAGGTGTGCAGGTGCGACGCGCCCGGCAGGCCGGGGAAGACGATCGGGTCGTCCGGGCGGTCCGTGGCGAAGGAGCAGTTCGCCTGGAACTCGTGGTGGCTCACGTAGTCGTCGGCCTGGGCCGACTGGGTCGCCACCGCGAACACGGCGGCGATCAGGCCGGCCGCGGCGGCCAGCGCGCTTAGTTTTCGGGACAACTGTGTCCTCCTGCCGATGGGGAACCGGCTGGGAGAGCGCTCTCCCAAGAAGAGTCCCGCTCGTGCCGCGAGGTGTCAAGGGGCCAGGTTGACATCGCCGAAGTCCGTTCGTAACATTCGCCGCCGGGGTTGGGAGAGCGCTCTCCCGCACCTCAACCCCTCGATTCCCCTGCAGGAGACGCCATGTACCGCCTCCGCTCTGCCGGCACGGTCATCGCCGTGCTGGTGGGACTCGCAGTCGTGCCGGGCACGGTCAGTGCCGCGCCCTCGCTGCTGTCCCAAGGCAAACCCGTCACCGCGTCGACGACCGAGGGCTACGGCACCCCGGCCACGGCCGCGGTCGACGGCGACCCGGGAACGCGCTGGTCGAGCACGTGGAGCGACCCGCAGTGGTTGCGCGTCGACCTCGGCGCGTCCTCGACGGTGACCCGCGTCGAGCTGGACTGGGAGGGCGCCTACGCGACCGACTTCCAGCTCCAGGTGTCCGACAACGGCGACTCGTGGACGACGATGCGCTCGGTCGCCGGCGGCACCGGCGGCAACCAGGGCTTCGACGTGTCCGGCATCGGCCGGTACGTCCGGATGAACGCGACCAAGCGCGCGAACGGCTACGGCGTCTCGCTGTGGGAGTTCCGCGTGTTCGGCGAACAGGGCGGCTCGAACCCGCAGCCCGGTTCCGGTGTACGCGTGACCGGCTCGCAGGGCAACTGGCAGCTCACCGTCGACGGCCAGCCGTGGACGGTCAAGGGCCTGACCTGGGGGCCACCGGCCGCCGACGCGGCCCGGTACATGCCGGAGCTGAAGTCGATGGGCGTCAACACCCTGCGCACGTGGGGCACGGACGCGTCGACCCGTCCGCTGCTCGACGCGGCCGCGGCCAACGGACTGCGGGTGATCAACGGGTTCTGGTTGCAGCCCGGTGGCGGTCCTGGATCGGGCGGTTGCGTGAACTACGTGACCGACACGGCTTACAAGGCGGACATGCTCGGGCAGATCCGGCAGTGGGTCACCACCTACAAGGACCACCCCGGCGTTCTCATGTGGAACGTCGGCAACGAGTCCATCCTCGGCCTGCAGAACTGCTACTCCGGCGCCGAGCTGGAGACGCAGCGCGTCGAGTACGCCAAGTACATCAATGAGGCTGCTCGGGCGATCCACGCGATCGACACCACGCATCCGGTCACGAACACCGACGCGTGGACCGGCGCCTGGGTCTACCTGAAGGCGCACGCCCCCGACCTCGACCTGTACTCGGTGAACTCCTACGGCAACGTGTGCAAGGTCCGCCAGGACTGGATCGACGGCGGCTACACCAAGCCGTACATCCTCACCGAGGCCGGACCCGCCGGTGAGTGGGAGGTTCCCAACGACGCCAACGGTGTTCCGGCCGAGCCGACCGACGTGCAGAAGCGCGACGGGTACACGCAGGCCTGGAACTGCATCACGGCTCACACGGGCGTCTCGTTCGGTGGCACGTTGTTCCACTACGGCACGGAGTACGACTTCGGTGCGGTGTGGTTCAACCTGACGCCTGCGGGCAAGAAGCGGTTGTCGTTCTACGCGGTGCAGCGTGCGTTCGGTGGTGCGACGCCGTCCAACACGCCTCCGGTGATCTCCGCGATGAACCTGCCGCAGACGATCGCGGCCGGGGCTCCGCTGAACATCGACGTGGCCGCCTCCGACCCCAACGGTGACGCGATCACCTGGTCAGCCGCCTTCAACAGCAAGTACATCGACAACAGCGGCGGCCTGGCCGGTGCGCCCGTGCAGGTCAACGGAAACCGCCTCACCGTCACCGCACCCGACCGGCTCGGCGTGTGGAAGGTCTACGTCATGGCCGAGGACGGCCGCGGCAACATCGGCATCGAGACCAAGTCCGTCCGGGTCGTCGCGCCGCAACCGGCGGGCACGAACGTCGCGCAGGGGAGGCCCGCCACCGCCTCGTCGTACCAGCAGGTCGGCGACGGCGCGCCGTACCCGCCGTCCAACGCGGTCGACGGCAACATCGGTTCGCGCTGGTCGAGTGACTGGTCCGACCCGCAGTGGGTGAGCGTCGACCTCGGTGCCGTGACGACGTTCCAGCACGTGCAACTGGTGTGGGAAGGCGCTTTCGGCCGTGCCTACGAGATCCAGGTGTCCGACGACGGCAACAACTGGCGTTCGGTGTACGGCACCACGACCGGGAACGGGGGCGTGGACTCGATCGACGTGACGGCATCTGGCCGGTACGTGCGGATGCACGCCACCCAGCGCGGCACCGGCTGGGGCTACTCGCTGTACGAGTTCGGCGTGTACCGGCGTTGAGATCCAAACGACCGGGTGGAATCCGTGCCCGCATGAGGTGAATGTCGTTCTCCGGCCCCAATGTCATGACTAGCTTCGGCGCAATGACCGTCGACGTGGCGTTGGGGCCGGGGTCGAGCACGTGGGAACGCCTGGGACAGTGGCGGTTCCTGACCGTGATGCACCGGGCGTTGGTGTTGCAGGCGGCCCATCCCGCCGTGGGTGCCGCCGTCGCCGAGTACTCCGTCTACAACGCACGGCCGTGGCGAAGGTTGTTGCGCACCCTCGAAAGCCTGCAAACCTACGTCTACGGCAGTGCCGCCGAGCAACGCCGTGAGCTCGCCCGCCTCGAACGACTTCACCGCCGCATGCACGGCACCGACGGCCACGGCCGTGCGTACGACGCGGGCGACACCGCGGCCAGGGCGTGGGTGCACCTCACGTTGTTCGAGGCGGTCCTGACCATGCAACGGCTCGGCGGCGAACCGTTGTCTTCGGAGGAGACCGGCCGCTTCTACGACGAGTGGTGCCGGGTCGGCCGTCAGTTCGGGTTGCGCGAGGAGGACCTGCCCGCGACGCCCGCGGAGTTCCAGACCTACTTCGACCACGTGGTCGCCGAGGTGCTGGAGGACAACGCGACGGTCCGGGACCTGCTGTCCGGCAGCGTCTACCGCCTTCCGCCGCCGTTCGGCGTGCCGATCCCGGACCTGGTGTGGACACCGGTGCGCTTCGCGGCCGTCACCACCGTCGTCCAGGCCACGACCGCCACGCTGCCCCGCGCCTATCGCGAACGGCTGCGGCTGGTCTCGGTGCCCGGCTCCTCGCTGGTGGTCGGCGGCCTGCACCTGGCCGTCCGGATGGTCACCGACCTGCTGCCGAAACCGTGGCGGTACCTGCCCTTGGCGGCGGCCTCGATCCGGGCGAGCGAGACGCCCGCCGCGGTCGTGGCGCCGGAGTCGTTCTTCCGCGCGGTGCTGGACCAGAGCGGCGACGGCGTGCTGCGGTGGAGCGACCTGCTGGCGATGGCCCGGGAGCTCAGCACTCACCTCGACCTCGACGAGAAGGACGAGGACGCGGTCCACGACGCGTTCCGCTCCTGGTGGGAGCAGCTGGCGGTGACGACCGGAACACCGTTGGACGGCAGCGTGACCGAGGCGGCGTACGCGGTGGCGCTGGCGGACCGGGCGTATCCCGGCGAGGCCGACCGGGAACGCGGGTACGGCGCGGTGGCGGCGGTGGTGCGGCGGCTGATCGACCGCGACGGCAACGGCGAGGTGCGGCAGGACGAGTACGTGCGGCTGCTCGACCACAGCCCGCGCCGGCACGAGCTGATCGCGGCGTTGCGGGAGCTCGACCACGACGGGGACGGGACGGTGCACGGGGACGAGCTGGAGCAGGCGCTGCGGGAGTTCCTGGTGGGGGAGAGGGACTTCGAGGCCGCACGTCACCTGCTCGGCAGGGTTTAGACGAGTTCGACCGGCACTTCGACCCCTTCCACCGCCTCGACCGCCCTGGTCGTGACCAGATCTCCGCGGCTCACCCGTCCGTCGCCGCTCACGTCCACGTGCGCGGCGACGTCCCCGCCCTCAGCGTCCAGCTCGAACGGCACCCGCTGCTCGTCCGCGCCCAGCCTCTCGAACTCCCTGTCGTACGAGGCTTTCGTGACCGCCGCGGCATCTGCGAGCGTGACGTCGAGCAGGCGCACCCGCAGCACCGCCCGCCCGAACGCGGGGGTGCCGGCGGGGATCACGACGGTGCCGCGCACGCCGTCAGTTCAGCACGGCGAAGCGGGCCTCGAAGTCCACCGGGCCGCCGGTGAGGTTGCGGATCTCGATGAAGTACTTGAGCAGTCCGGCCGCCTGCCGGTCGACCTGCACCTTCCACTCGATCTGCGGGTTGCCGTCGACCATCGGCCACGTCGGCACCACCATCCACACGACCCGCCAGCCCTCCGGCCAGCTGTGCGTGAACCAGCGCCGCGACGTACCGCCGGGCACCTGTCCGCGGAACTGCACTCCTAGTCGCATCGCGGGTCTCCCTTCACGCTTCGGGGTCCGGGGCGGGGCCGGCGTCCTCGGCCTCCAGCGGGACGTCGGCGACACCGGCGTCGTCAGGGACGCTCAGGGTCTCGGTCAGGTCGTCCAACGAAGCGGGGGCGGGTCCGCCGTCGAAGTCGGCGCTCACGGGTGCTCCTCTCACAGGGCGTTCGGCGACCAGCCGAGCACGTCGTAGCGGGCCTCGATCTCCACGGGGCCACCGGTCAGGTTCGTGATGGTCAGGAAGTACTTGAGCAGCCCGCCGGACTGCCGGGTCACCTGCGTCGTCCACTCGACCTGCGCGGCGCCGTCGACGACGGGCGCGGTCGGCACGACGGTCCACAGCACGTACCAGTGGGCGGGCCAGCTGTGGGTGAACCAGCGTTTCGTGGCGCCGGCGGGGACGGAGCCGGTGAACTGCACGCCGCGGAACACCGCCGCCGGTTCGAGTCCGCTGTACATCGTGCGGACGGCGGCGCAGTCGCCGGGGCTGAGGCCCTCGCGCTGGCCGATCTCCACGTTCTGGGTCGGCGTGATCGTGTCGCGGCTGGTGTCGATCGCGAACGCGCGACGCGAGTAGTGCATGATCGAGTGGTAGTCGTACGGGCCGACGTCGTCGCCGTCGGTGATGTGCTGGTTGAAGTTGTGGGCGTTCAACTGCAGCACGTTCGTGAAGTCGATCGTGACGAAGTTGCCCCGGTCTTCACGACTCTGTTCGTGCCACAGGCCGACGCTGTGCCCGATTTCGTGAATGGTCGCGCCGGTCGCGCACGCCGCCGCCAGCGTGATGTTCTGCTGGTTTCCGCGCATGCCCACGGGGGAGCTGCAGCCGTCGCCCGGCCGGAATCGGATGAAGTTCCGGTGAGCGTTGTCCGCCGGGTTGCGCGGCACGAGACGAATGCGCGTGTTGCGTTCCCAGTGCGCGATCGCGTTGTGCACGCGGGCCTGGTCGGGCAGGGCCGGGTCGATCTCGAACGGCACCCGCCCGCCCGGCCACCGGAACTGCTGACCGGGGATGATGACACCCGCGGCGTTGATCTCGCCCTCCCGGACGAGGGTGAGCACGATGTCGCCCTCGACCATCGGCGCCCCGTCGACCACGGTGTACTGGACGGCCTTCGCGCCCTGCCCGCCCGTTTCGATCAATCCGGTCAGCAGTTCGGGGCCGACGCGGAACTGGCCGCTCCCGGACACCCCGTCCTTCGGTTCGGTCATCTTCGTCTCCCCGTCGCTTGCAGACTGACAATCGTGCGCCGGGAATGCATTACCGCCCCAGGGTCGAAAGCCTCCGCCGCATCCGGGGAATTGATGGATTGTGCAAAGTGGTGCTGTAACGGGAAAGGGCCGGAAGGCGACCTCCCCGATCGGCCTAAGGTGGGGGACATGCCCTCCGCTGTGATCGTCGAGTACGACCCTGCCTGGCCAATTCGCGCGCACGCCCTCCTGGACGAGGTGCGCGCGGCGTTCGCGACGCTGCCCGGAGCGGAGAGATTCGCCTACGAGCACATCGGGTCCACGTCCGTGCCGGGCCTGGGCGCGAAGCCGATCGTGGATCTCCAGGTGTGCCTGCCGGACCTGCCCCCGTCAGACGACCTGGCCGCGCTGCTGGCGCCGACGCCGTTCATCCCGGCGCACGGCTCGCGGCCGGACTCGCCCGGCGTGTACCGGGACGCGCGCCGGCCGGGCGACCACGACGACGCCGTCTACGAGAAGCGGCTGTTCCACGTGCCGGACTCGGTGATCCTGCACGTCCGGCGGCACGACTCGCCGTTCGCGCGGTTCGTCGTGGACTTCCGCGACTGGCTGCGCGCGAATCCCGGTCAGGCCGCGCGCTACGAGGAGATCAAGCGCGGGCTCGCCGGCGACCACGCGGACGCGCAGGACTACGACGACTACACCCGCGCCAAGTCGGCGTTCTTCGCCGAGATCGGGCCGGAGCTCACGCGCTGGGCAGCCGGATCGTGACGCGCAGACCGCCTGCCGGGCGTGGCGCGAGGTCCAGCGCGCCCTCGTGGGCCCGCACGACGCTGTGCACGATCGCGAGGCCCAGCCCGACACCGGCGTGATCGTCGGTGCGGACGCGCGACCCGCGTTGGAACGGTTCGGCGAGCGTCGGCACGAGGTCGGGCGGCAGGACCTTGCCGGTGTTCTCGACGCGCAGCACGCACGCCCGGTGCTGCGGTTCGACGTTGACGGTCACCGAGCCGCCGGGGACGTTGTGGACGATCGCGTTCTGGACGAGGTTCGTGACCACGCGCAGCAACAGTTCCGGCGATCCCGTCGTGGTCGTGTTCGAGCCGGTGACGTCGAGGGCGACGCCGCGCTGTTCGGCCAGGGGCAGCAGGGTTTCCGCCGCCTCCTCGGCGATCAGCGAGAGGTCGACGGGTTCGCGCGGGAACGTGCCGCGCTCGCCCCGGCTGAGCAGCAGCAACGCCTCGGTGAGGTCGATCGCGCGGCGGCTCGCGGTGTGCAGCCGGTCGAGCAGTTCGGCGTCGACCCGGGCCGGGTCCTGCCGCGCCAGGTCCAGCAACGACTGCGAGATCGCGAGTGGCGTGCGCAGCTCGTGCGAGGCGTTGGCGGCGAACCGGCGTTGCTCGGCGACGTGCGACTCGAGCTGTTCCAGCATGGTGTCGAACACGTCCGACAGCGCGCGGAACTCGTCCGCCTTGCCCGGCAACCGGATCCGGTGCGACAGCGAGCCCTCCGCGGCCAGCCGGGCGGCGTCGGTGATCTTGGTCAGCGGCGCGAGCATGCGGCCCGCGAGCAGCCAGCCGCCGAGGAGACCGAACGCCACCAGCGCGACCATGGCGATGGCGGCGACGCGGCCGAAGATGCGGGTGAGCAGGAACCGGTTGGGGCTGGTCCACAGCAGTCCCTGCGGCTTGTCCGGCAGGTAGCGGAGCAGGAAGAACCACACCAGCACCAGCAGGACCGTGCCGGACACGATCACGATGCCCGCGTAGCTCAGCGTGAGCTTCAGGCGGGCGCTGAGGCCGGGCGGTCTACGCATCGATGCGGTACCCGACTCCCGGCACCGTCGCGATCAGCCACGGCTCGCCCAGCCTCTTGCGCAGCGCCGAGACCGTGATGCGCACGGCGTTGGTGAACGGGTCGGCGTTCTCGTCCCACGCCCGTTCCAGCAGCTCCTCGGCGCTCACGACCCCGCCCTGCGCGCCGACCAGCACCTCCAGCACCGCGAACTGCTTGCGGGTCAGCGCCACGTACCGGCCGTCGCGGAACACCTCCCGCCGGAACGGGTCGAGCCGTAGCCCGCCGATCTCGCTGATCGGCGGCCGCGCGTAAGCCCTCCTGCGGGCCAGCGCGCGCAGCCGCAGCACCAGTTCGCGCAGCTCGAACGGCTTGGTGAGGTAGTCGTCGGCCCCGAGCCCGAAGCCCGACGCCTTGTCGTCGATGCGGTCCGCCGCGGTGAGCATGAGGATCGGCATGCCGCTGCCGGACGCCACGATCCGGCGCGCCACCTCGTCCCCGGACGGTCCGGGGATGTCGCGGTCGAGCACGGCGAGGTCGTAGGAGTTGACGCTCAGCAGCTCCAGCGCCGTGTCGCCGTCGCCCGCGATGTCGGCGGCGATCGCCTCCAGCCGCAGCCCGTCCCGGACCGCCTCGGCCAGGAACGGTTCGTCCTCCACGATCAGCACGCGCATGCGGGCCAGCCTAGGCAGCGCCGCATATCGCCGGCATATCTAGACCGCGACCAGGTGCCGTTCCTCGGCGTTCGCCCGCCACCAGAACAGGGACAGCACGGAGGCGAGCGCTGCGCCCGTCGCGTTGAGCAGCACGTCGTCCACAGAGGACACCCGGTCGAGCATCAGCACGAACTGCAGCACCTCCAGGGACGCCGAGCAGGCCGCCCCGAGCAGGAACACCCGCCACACCGACCTGATCGCGGCGAACCGCAGCGGCGCGAAGCATCCCAGCGCGGCGAACACCAGCATGTTGCCGATGATCTGGCCCTTGTCGCCGTGCGCGACGAGGTCGGCGATGTCCGCGAACGGCACGAGGCTCAGTTCGCCGGCCGTTCCCGGCTCCGCGCCCGGCAGCATGATGATCCAGACCCACGGCACCGTCCCGTAGACCATCCCGACGTCGGCCAGCGCCGTCCGCCACGGGTGCCGGGTCTCGCGGTGCTTCCGGTACAGCGCCAGGAACGGCACCGTCAGCACGGCGACCGGCAGCGCCATCGCGGAGAGGAGCACCACCCCGGTCTCCGTTCCGACCCACTCCTGCCAGGTGTTGAGCACGCTCTCTCCAGTTCCGGTCGTGAAGCCTTCACTGAAGCCGCGCGCGCGTTGCCGGGGCGTACGCGTTTTTGTATACGTGGACGATATGTGCAGAATGCGAGCGTGCTGGAGGCGAGACTGCTTGCGACCGTGTCGCGTCTCGCGGGGCCTGTTCGCGGCGCGGGCGTCGCGCTGATCAGCCTCTTCGGCGCGTTCTCGCTCAACTCGGCCCTGGGCTGGGGCCTGTTCGCGGTGGTCGCTCTGAGCACGGTCGCCGACTTCCGGCTGCCCCGCGTGGCGCTGCCGGTGGCGTTCCTGCGGGTCGTGGTGCTGTCGGTGCTGCTGGGCGCGGACGCCGACCAGTGGGTGCTGACCGTCCTCACCACCACGCTGATCACCTGGCAGTGGCAGTGGCCGCTCAAGGTCACCGTGCCCGCGACGGTCGCGTTGCTCGCCGTCCAGGTGGTGACGACCGGGCCGGGCGTGCTGGTGCGCGCGATCCTGGAGTCGGTGCTCGCGCGCCTCGCCTACGAGTTGCTGCGCCGGTCGAGCAGGCGGGTCGACGCGCTGCGGGAACGGGCCGCGTCGCAGAGCCGGGCCGCCGCGGTCGCCCTGGACCAGGGACGACGGGAGCGCGAGTACCTGGCGTTGCTGCACGACACGGCCGCGTCGACGTTCCTGATGGCGGCGCACGGCGGTGACCCGGGCGAGGTGGCCGCGCAGGCCCGGCGGGACCTGGTGGTGCTGGCCGAACGGGACGTGCCGGGGACCGTCGACCTGGGGGCCGCGCTGTCGGCGGTGGCGCGGGACTCCGGGGTCGAGGTGCGGGTGGAGGCCTCGGTCGTGCCGGTGCCGGCCGGGGTGGCGCTCGCGTTGGTGCGGGCGGTGCGGGAGCTGCTGACCAACGTCGAGCGGCACGCGGGGACCGGGCGGGCGGACCTCGTGGTGTCGCCGGGGGTGGTGGTCGTGGCGGACGAGGGACACGGGTTCGAGCCCGCTGACGTGCCGGAACACCGGCGGGGGTTGACGGGGTCGGTGGTCGGGCGGATGGCGGCGGTGGGCGGGACGGCCGTGGTCGACTCGGCGCCGGGGCGGGGGACGAGCGTGCGGTTGGAGTGGCCGCGTGGCTGACGGCAGGGGCAGCGATGCGGTGGGAGCGACCGGTCGGCTGCTCGTGGGAGTGACCGGCGGCGAGCCCGCGGGTGGCGGCGTGGCTGACGACGCGGTGCTCACCATCACGCGGCGAGTCCTGCTCGTCGTGGTCCTCGCGATCCAGCTCGTCCTCATGCTGCCCCAGCTCATCGACCATCCCCACGGCCCAGCCTCCTGGGTCGCCTACGTCCTGCTCACCGCCGTCCTCGCCACCGTCGGCGCCTACGTCGTCGCCGGCCTCCCGACCGTCCCCACCTGGCTGGCCGGCGCACCCCTGGCCGCCTCGGTCCTCGCCACCACGGCCCTCCCGCCAGGAGCGTCGTTCGGCCCGGCGGACTGGGGCTTCGGGCTGGTCGGCTGGTACCTGCTGCTCGTCCTCGTCGAACGCCCGGCCGCCCTGGTCGCGGCCCTGACCGCGCACCTCTGCTTCAGCGTCGCGTGGTTCGCGCACGACGGGAACGGCGACGTCGGCACGGCCGGGGTGGTGATCCTCAGCGGCACCAGCTTCCAGCTCGGCGTGCTGGTGATCACCCGCGTGCTGCACCGCGACGCCCGGCTCGCCGCCGAGGCCGCGGCGGAGCACGACGCCGCCCGCACCCGTGCGGAGCTGGCCCGCCGGCGGGAACAGGACCTGCGCGCCGGGTTCGAGGGGCAGCTGGGCGCGTTGCTGCCGTTGCTGGCGGACCTCGCCGACGAACGGGCCGGCGTCGAGGATCCGGCGACCAGGCTCCGGTGCTCGGTGGCCGCGGTGCAGTTGCGCCGGTTGTTCGCGGAGAACGACGACGTGCCCGACCCGTTGCTGCACGAGCTCACGGCGTGCGTGGACGTGGCCGAACGGCGAGGTGTCGTGGTCCAGCTCGCGGTCAGCGGCACGGCCACCCCGGTGCCGACGGAGATCCGGAGAGAACTGGTCGCGCCGATGGCCCAGGCACTGGCCGTCGCGCAGGGGCGTGCGAAGGTGAGTCTGTTGCGGACCGCGACCGAGGTGCGCGTGGCCGTCGTGGCGGACGCCCCGCACACCCCACCGGAAGCGGCCAGGCCGGAACGGGTCACGGTCGAGACGAGTGTCCACAGCGGACTGGTGAGGAGCGAGGCGCGATGGCGGACGGCGTGACGGCGGTCCTGGTCGACGACCACCCCGTGGTGCGGGCGGGCGTCGCGCACTGGCTGTCCACAGCGGACATCGACCTCGTGGCGTCCGGCGAGGAACCCGAGGTGGCGTGGCAGGGCCCCGGCGCCACCGCGGACGTCGTCGTGCTCGACCTGCACCTCAAGAGCGTCACCCCGGCCACCGCGGAACTGCGCAAGCTCGTCGAGGACGGCCGCAAGGTCATCGTCTACTCGATGCGCTCCGACGACGAGATCGCGTTGCTGTGCCTGGAGATCGGCGCGCTCAGTTACCTGACCAAGGCCGAGGGCGCCGACCACCTCGTGCAGGCGGTCAAGGCAGCCGCGGAAGGCCAGTCGTACACGCCCCCAGCACTCGCGGGCGCGCTGGCGGGAGACCGGTCCGAGACGCGGCCCGCGTTGTCCCCGCGCGAGACCGAGGTCCTGGTCGAGTGGTTCCAGTCGGAGTCGAAGGAGTTCGTGGCGCAACGCCTGAACATCACGCTCAGCACGGTCAACTCCCACCTGGAGCGGATCCGGGTCAAGTACGCGGCGATCGGCAGGCAGGCCCCGACGAAGGCGGCACTGGTGGCGAGGGCGATCCAGGACGGCCTGATCGGTCTCGACGACCTCTAGCGCCGCGCTGGCCCAACCCTGTGGTGTGAACGACCGATACCGGCGTTGCGGCATCCGGCCTAGCCTCCTGGGCATCCCCAGGTTCCGCAGCCGGATGGAGTTCCACCAGTGACGCACGCCCGTGGCCCCCTGTTCCTCGCCGCCGTCGCGACAGCAGGCCTGCTGCTGACGGCCTGCGGTTCGGAGACCACCGGATCACCCGTCGCCGCAACGGACACGACAGCCGAAACGACGTCCGAGAGCCCGACGACTCCGACCAGCACCTCGAAGAAGGACACCCCGGTCGCGGCGGGCGGCGACATCACCGCCCCCGGCACCAAGCTCAAGGTCGGCGCCCGCGCCGTCCTCCCGATGGCCTCCGGGGACAAGACCGGCACGATCGCCGTCACGCTCACCGCCATCGAGGCCGGTGCCAAGGAGGACCTGGCGAAGTTCGGCGACAAGGCCAAGAACGTCACGCCGTTCTACCTGCGCGTCAAGGTCGAGAACCTCAGCGGCACGGACCTCAGCTACACCTCGGTCTCGTTGCGCGGCCTCGGCACCGACGGCAAGGGCACCGGCGTGATCATCAGCGGTGACACCCCGAAGTGCGACTCCACCAGCGCCCCCAGGACGTTCAAGACGGCCGGCGAGACCTACGAGACCTGCGTGCTGACCGCGGCACCGGACGGTCTCGCGGTCACGGCCGGCGAGTACAACCGCGGCGACTACGGCAAGTCGCCGGTGGTCTGGGAGAGCTGAGCCGCGGGGTACGACGAGGGGTCCCCGCGGCTCAGCGGTTCTGCACCAGCCCGTTCATGTGCGCGTACGCCACGGCGTGCACCCGGTCCCGCAGGCCGAGCTTCGCCAGCACGCGGGACACGTGCGTCTTGACCGTCTCGTCCCCGACGTGCAGCCGGGCGGCGATCTCGGCGTTGCTGTACGCCGCCGCGACGAGCTGGAGCACCTCGCGTTCGCGCGCGGTCAGCAGCTCCAGCTCGGGCGGCGTCGGGGGAGGGGCGAGGCTGACCGCGAAGCGCGCGATCAGCCGTTGCGTGACGGACGGGTCGATCAACGCGTCCCCGCGCGCCGCCACCCGCACCGCCGAGATCAGCTCCTCCGGCGGCAACGACTTCAGCAGGAACCCGCTGGCCCCCGCTTTCAGTGCCCGGTAGACGTACTCGTCGGTGTCGTACGTGGTGAGCAGTAGGACCTTCGTGCGGTTGCCGGGATCGGCGAGAATCCGTTCCGTGGCACCGAGTCCGTCGAGCTTCGGCATCCGGATGTCGAGCACCGCGACGTCCGGGCGCAGCCGGGCCACCTCGGCCACCGCCGCGTGGCCGTCCGCGACCTCGGCGACGCACTGGAGGTCGTCCTGCGTGTCGAAGATCGCGCGCATGCCGGACCGCAGCATCGCGTGGTCGTCGGCGAGCAGCACCGACAGCGTCATGACGCCTCCAGGGGGAACGTGACGATCGTGCGCCAGGTGCGGCCGTCCGCCTCGAGTCCGGACCGGGTCGTGCCGTCGAACATGCCCGCGCGGTTGCGGATGCCGACGAGCCCGCGCCGCACCGACCCCGAGTCGTCGCCGGGCCCGGCCACGTTCTGCGCGGACACGATCAGCGAGTCCGGCTCGTAGTCCAGCGTCACGGTCACGCCGGACGAGTCGCCGTGCCGCAGCGCGTTGGTCAGCATCTCCTGGATGATCCGGTAGACCGTGATGTCCAACGACTCCGGCACGTCCCGCCGTTGCCCGCGCACCTCCAGCCGCGCCGGGGTGCCCGCCGCGCGGATGCCGTCGAGCAGCTCGTCGATGTTGTCCAGGCCGGGCTGCCGCGCGCCCTCGGACTTGTCGCCGTGCAACAGGTCCAGGAGGTGCCGCAGGTCGACCATGGCCGCGCGGCTGGACGTCTCGACCGCGCGCAACGACGTCATCAGCTTCGGGTTGCCCTCAGGGGTGCCGAGCCGGGCGGCGCCGGCGTGCAGGTTGATCGCGCTCACGTGGTGGATGATCACGTCGTGCAGGTCGCGGGCTATCGCGCCGCGTTCCTCGGTCACGGCTTTGGTGACAGCCGCCTTCGCGTCCTTCTCCGCCATCGCCGACTGCTTCTCGAGTTCGGCGAGGTACGCGCGCCGGGCCGTGGTGTAGCGGCCGACGAGCCACGGCAGCAGCGCGCCCTTGCCCGCGACGAGCAGGGCGAACAGCGGGCCGTGGTCGTTGACGAGCACCACGGCCACGAGGCTCGCGGAGAGCGCGCCGAGCGACGCCCACGCGGGCGCCCCGCGCAACCAGGCTCCCGCGCGGTACCCGGCGATCAGCAGGCCGGCGTCGTTGGAGTCGGCGCCGTTGAACCAGGAGAGCAGGACGATCACCGGGACCGCCGCCTGCGCCACGGCCACCCACAGGGACAGGCGCGCGGGTCCGGCGAGCATCGCGTCCACGGCGAGCGTCATCAGAAGTACGACCGCGGTTTGCGCCGGCGGTTCGCCGTCGAGCAGCACGAGACCGCCGTCGACGGCCATGCACACGGCGGCGACCAGCCACGACTGGTGCTTGAGGGGCAGCTTGATCAGATCCATCGGGCTTGATCCTGCCCCATCGCGTCCCTGAGAACCTCCCGCTTCGCAGGGGTCGGAGATCCCCCGTGCGGGGGACCTGATTTCCGTCTCGGCAGTGACGCGCCGGGCCTCGCATGATCGCTACGTTCGGTCGCGATGAAACGACGTGTTGTGACCTTGCTGCTCGTGCTGGGGGCGATCCTCTCGATCGCGGCCCCCGCACTGGCCGACGGCGCCCAGTCTGGCGCCGACGTCCACGTCGCGCAGAGCCTCGGGGACCGCGACCTCACGGTGATCATCCGCCGGGTCGCGGAGGTGCCGGGGCCGGTGCACGTGGACGTCGTGACGCACGCCGGGACACCGGCGGGCGAGCTGTCCCTGACGTTGCGCTCGGCCGGTGCGCAGTCCAGTGACACCAAGGTGGTTCTCGGTGCTACGCCGGGGTTCTACTCCGGTCGGTTGTACGTGGACCGGCCCGGACCGTGGGAGCTCGCGGTCGACGAGGCGACGATCCCGTTCGTCGTGCCCGCGCTGGTGCCGTCGCCGTGGGAGAACGCGACCTACGGCGGGTTCATCGCGGCGGGCTTGTTGCTGCTGGCGGCGCTCCTGCTGGCCGTGCTGGGCAGGCCCGGGTTCGCGCTCGTGCCGGCGGCGGGGATGGTCGCGGCGATCGCGGTCGGGGTGACGGCGGCGTTGCTCTCGCCGAGCATCCCGCCGGTCGCGGCGCCCGGCGCCCAACTGGACCCGACCTACGACAGCGTGATGAACCCCTACGAGCGAACGTCCGTTGTGGACTTCTCGCGGTCGCCGGTGAACCTGGTGCCGCGGATGGACGGCCGGGACCTGGTGCTGAGCCTGACCGACGGCTCGTCCGGGCGGCCGGTCGACGACCTGCTGGTGCACGACAGCGCGTTCATCCACCTCGTGGTGGTGTCGCCGTCCGGGCACCTGCGGCACCTACATCCGGTCCGCACGGCACCCGGCGAGTACCGGGCCCGGTTGCGCGACCCCGAACAGGGCGTGCACGCGATCGCCGCGGAGATCGCCCGTCGTGGCGGGGGAGTGCAGCTGCTGCGGTCCAGTGTGGACGTTGCCGGTGCCGGTGTTGCTGTGGAGCACGACGGGAAGGCCGATACTGCGATGGAGATCCGCGAGGCCGGCCGGCCGAGCACGATCACCGCGAAGTTCGGCGAGCGCGACCTCCAGCCGTGGCTGGGCATGCAGGGCCACATGATCGTCGTCGGCCCGATCACCGACGGTCCCGTCACCGCGCCGATCTGGGCGCACGTGCACTCGATGCTCCCGCCGACGCCGGGCCTGCCGGACAAGCCGGACGAGAGCGTCGCCGCGTACGGGCCGGACGTGCCGTTCACCTACTCGTTCCCGTTGCCGGGCAGGTACCTCGTGTGGATCCAGGTCGAACGCGACTACTCGGTCGTCACCGTGCCAAGGACCGTCGACGTTCCTGCGGGGAAGGCGGCTGTGAAGTGAAGCGTTCAGTTGTGGCGATCGTCGCGGGCGTGCTCGCCTTGGTCGCGGCAGTGGTGGTGCTGTGGCCGCGCACCGTCGAAGCACAGCCGCACCTCGCCGAGAGCACCGGACTGAGGTTCGAGCTCACCCCGGACAGCACCAGGTCCGGCAGCAACGCGTTCGACCTGCGCATCACCGATCGTTCCGGCAACGCCGCCGACGGCGACGTCACGGTCGAGCCGGCGATGCCGCAGATGGGCCACGCGCTCGCCCCGCTCACGGCGGCGGCGCAGGCACCCGGCCGGTACCGGGTCGCGGGCGTCGACCTCACCATGCCGGGCCAATGGGAAATCACCGTGTCACTGCGCGGCGAGCGGGTCGTCATCCCGCTGCTGCTCACCTGAAGGGGGAGGAAGAACCTTGACCACAGCGGACATCACCGCGGCGACCTCGGCGTCGACGTCGCGGGCCGTGCCGAGGGGGCTGGTCCCGGCGAGCGTCGTGCTCGGCGGCACCCTGCTCTCGTTGATCGGCCTGACCTGGGACATCCAGTGGCACAGCGACGTCGGCCCGGACACGTTCTTCACGATGCCGCACCTGTTCCTGTACGCGGGCAGCGCGATCTCCGGCCTGGCGAGCCTCGCCGTCGTGCTGCTGACGACCGCGAACGCCAAGCGCTCCAAGGAGATCGACCCGCTCGTCGGCGGACGGGCGGTCGGCGTCTTCGGCCGGACGTTCTCCGCTCCCGTCGGCTACCTGGTCTCCGGCATCGGCGCCGCGCTGTTCCTCGTCTACGGCTTGTGGGACCAGTGGTGGCACGGCCTGTACGGGTTCGACGCGGTGATCGACTCGCCGCCGCACATCGGCCTGCTGCTGTCGATCTCGATCACCATGGTCGGCGCGGTCATGATCTTCGCGGTCGCCCGTGACCAGGGCTGGGGCGTCTACGGCGTCGCCGGCGCGGCGGGCACGCTGCTCGCGTTCAGCATGGTGACCGTGCTCGGCCTGCGCGCGTTGCCGGGCGGCCCGGTCAACACGGTCAGCGCCGGCAGCGCGTTCTTCTCGGTGATGATCCTGTTCATGGGCGCCTACGTGCTCAACCGGCGCGGCGGCGCGCTCGCCGTCGGTGTCGTGGTGGCCGTGCTCCAGGCGGTGTTCTGGTGGTTCTCGCCGTGGGCGACCGAGCTCTACGCCGACGCCACGGGCCTGCCGTTGCGCGACTACGTCGACGGCGTTCCCGGCCTGCCGAACATGATCCCGATGAGCCTGCTGCTGGTCGCGGTCGCGGTGGAACTGCTGCGCGGTGTGCCGGCGTGGATCGTGGGCGTCGTCGGCGGCGTGATCATCACGGCGCTGGCGCCGGTGCAGCGGATGATCACCTACGGCGCCGGGTTCCCGGCCGCCGAGCGCTACATCGCCACCGTCGTCGCGGGCGCGGTGTTCGGCGCGCTGGCCGGGATGCTCGGCAGGCGGTTCGGCCACATGCTCCGTCACCTCGCACCAGCAAAGGAAAACCGCCATGCGTAAGACTCTGCTGGCACTCGCGGGCACGGCCGCGCTGCTGTTCGGGCTGGCTTCCCCGGCCCTCGCGTTCGAACCGGTCAACGTGGTGCACACGGAGAAGGTGCAGGCCGGACCGTACGACCTGACGATCGGCTTCAGCACGTGGCCGGTGAAGGCCATGCAGTCGCTGGACTTCACCTTCGCGCCGGAGAACGGGATCGACGGCAAGAAGGGCACGCTCACCCTGTTCCGGGAGGGCGTGGAGGCCGACGACAGCCCGCTCGCGCGGCACCCCCGCAAGCGCGAGGTGTGGGGGCTCGACATCTTCGCACTGCCCGAGCAGGGCAGCTGGTCGATGAAGTTCGACGTCGACGGTCCGGCCGGACCCGGCACCGGTGAGCTGAAGAACCTCCAGGTGATGGAACAGCCCGGCCCGCCGATGGGCCTGTCGTGGGCGGTCAGCACGATCCCGCTCTTCGGCCTGATCGCGTTGATCGTGATCGCGTGGCGCCGGACGCGGACCGTGGTGGACTGAACCGATGCGGACCTCACCCGGCCACCTGACCGGGTGAGGTTCCGCCCGAAAGGCTGAACGAGCTGGATTTCCGCGTCCGAGGTTCGGTAGCCAGTTCGCCGTGCGTTTGCCTCACGCGGTTTGGATTGGCGGGCTCCTCGTGCCCGCGTTGCTCGCCGCCACCGGCGTGTTCGTCTACGGCGGTGGCATCGAGCGGGACCTGCACGCGGAAGTGCGTGCGGCGCTCGGAAAGGCCGGCTACCACGGCGTTGTCGCCGTGGAGGGCCGGTCCGTCGTGGTCAGCGAGGTGTCGCCGCGGTCGGTCGACGCCGTGCGCGCCGTGGTGTCCGACGTCTCCGGCGTCGGCAGCGCGGACGTGCGGCAGGCCGAACCGGAACAGCTCCTCGTGGCCGTGCGCGGCGGCGAGATCCTGGTGTCCGGCGCGGTCGCGGACGACGCCGAACGCCGCGCGCTCATCGAAGCCGTGCAGTCCGACGGCCACCGCGTCACCGCCGCGCTGAGACTCGGCGGCACCCTGCCGATCCCGCCCGCCGTCATCGGCAGGGTGGTCACCGCCGCCCTGTCCGCCAAGGTGTCCGACGTGACCACGACCGTCCACAACGGACAGGTGGTGGTCGCCGCCCGCGTGCCGGACGAGGAGCGCGGGACCGCCGTCCGCGACGCCGTCCGGCAGGCGGCCAACGGCCTGCAGGTCACCGACCGCATCGAGGTGGCCCCGTCCACCACCGCAGGCGACCTGAACGTCGAGGCGCTGCACGACTCGATCTCCCGCCTGGTCAACGGCAACGGCGCCATCCGCTTCGTGCAGGGCACCACCGCCTACGAGGGCCACGGCACCGTGCTCATCCAGCGCGTGGGCCGCATGCTGCTGGTCGCACCCCGCGCGTCGATCACGCTGGTGGCCCACGGCACCGATCCCGTCATGGCCAGGACGCGCGGCGAGATGGTGCGCGACGTCCTGGTGGGCCAGGGAGTGTCCACCGCGCTGATCGCCATCGAGACCCGTCCCGCCCCCGGCGGCGAGTACGACCCGGCCACGCGCCAGGTCGACGTCGTAGTCCGTTAGGAGAGTCCTGTGCTCTGGTTGTTCTCGCAGATGTTCCTGCTGTGCCTGGTGTCCTTCGCGGTCGGCGTCCTGGTGACGTGGCTGTCGGTGCGAGGTCGTCTCCAGCCTGAACGCCCGAAGACCCGCCTCGCCCTGCCGGCCCCGCGCCCGGCCGCCGAGCAGGTGGTGATCGCCGAGCAGCCCAGCCCGAAGCAGTCGGCGCCGGAACCGTTGCCGGTCAAGGGCAACTCGAAGACGATGGTCTACCACACGCCTGACTCGCCTTACTACCGGCGGATGAAGGGCGACATGACGTTCCGCTCGGAGGCCGAGGCCGTGTCCGCGGGCTATCGCATGTGGACGACCAAGGGCCGCATCAAGGCGTGACGCCGGACCGCCGGTCGAGTGGGCGGTGGTGCGGGGCGATCTCGGCGAGCATCGGCGCGTGGGCGCTGAGGCGGTCGAGGAAGTCCGGCCAGGAGAGGTCGGTCGACCACGCTGACTCGGCCAGTGCGCACAGCCTCGGGAACGCCAGGTACTCGGCGTGTTCGGGGGTGCGGACGAACTCGGTCCACAGCTGGCCCTGCGTGCCGAGCACCCGCGCCGCGCACTCGTCGTCCCAGTCGGACGGCAGCGGGTCGTTGCGGTAGACGTCTTCCAGCGACACGACGGCGGCGGGCTGGCCGGGTGGTTCGTCGCCGGTGGACTGCGGGTAGTCGAGGTAGGTGCTGCGGAACGGGGCCATCACCAGGTGGTGGCCCCGGCGGACGGCTTCCAGGCCGTGCTTCGGGTCCCGCCAGATCATCACGGCGGCTTCGGGCGGGAGGCCGTGCGGGTTCTCGCCGTCGTCCCAGCAGATCGGGTGGCGGCCGTGCGACACCAGGAACTCGCTGATCCTCCCCAGGAACCAGCCGTGCAGCGCGGCGGCGTCCGGGAGGCCCTCGGACGCGATGCGGTCGGCGGCCTGCGGGCTGGTCTGCCACTCGGCGGTGGGGCATTCGTCGCCGCCGATGTGGATGTGCGGGGACGGGAACACCTCCATCACCTCGGTGAGCACGTCGCGCAGGAAGGTGAAGGTGGTGTCCTGGACGCCGAACAGCGCTTCGGAGACTCCCCAGCCCGTCCACACCGGGAGGGTGCGCGACGGGAAGTTGCCCAGGTGCGGGTAGGCGGCCAGGGCGGCTCGGGCGTGGCCCGGCATCTCGATCTCCGGGACCACGGTCACGCCGCGGGCTGCCGCGTAGGAGACCAGGGTGCGCAGTTCGGACTTCGTGTAGGCGCCGCCGTGCGGGGTGTTGTCGTAGGTGGTGCCGCCGGCCGGGCCGATCATGCTCTCGGTGCGCCACGCGCCGGTCGACGTCAGGGCCGGGTAGCGGTCGATCGGCATCCGCCAGCCCTGGTCGTCGGTGAGGTGCAGGTGCAGGACGTTGAACTTGTACAGGGCGATCTGGTCGACCAGGCGGTGCAGGTACGACACCGGCTGGAAGTGGCGGGCCACGTCGAGCATGACGCCTCGCCAGGCGAAGCGGGGTTCGTCGCGGATCTCCACCAACGGGACGTCGGGGCCGTGGGACATCAGTTGGCGCAACGACTGGACGGCGTGCAAGAGGCCCGCGGTGGAGCCGCGCAGGTGGATGCCGGACTCGGTCACCGAGAGCGTGTAGGCCTCGCCCTCCCCGGACGCCTCCAGCACGATGTCGCCGTCAGGGGAGAGCGGCAGGTCCACTGAGGACTGGAGGAGCCGGGCCGCGGCGAGGGCGTCACCGGACGCCGCGATCACGGACGGGCGGTAGGTGCCGGGGGAGCGGGTCAGGTGCCGGGGCTTGGGGATGATCATGCGATGGCCTTCGCGGTGGCGGTGAGCAGCTGGATCGGGCGGAGCAGGTCGTCGTGGCCGATGGGTGCCGTGCCGGTGGCGGCCATGGTCAGGAACGCCTCCAGGCCAGGGACGAAGTAGTGCTCGTCCAGCTCCAGCACCTGACGAGCCGAGTCGGCGGAGACGGTGAACGGGGCGTCGCCGAGCATCAGGCTGATCTCGACCTCGGTGCTGCCGACCTCGGCGGTCACGACGATGCGATCGGGCAGCCGGGTCACCTCATGGGAGTGGACGGGGCCGGGTGCCAGCCGCAGAGCCACGTCCACCGGGTGGATGCCGTAGAAGAAGATGCCGCCGTACGGGCTGGCCGGGTCGACCGGCCCGGAGGCCGTCACCCGGCGGAACGGGCCTGCGGAGGCAAGGGCCTCGACGGCGGGCAGCCAGCGCAGGGCGGAGAACGACGTCAGCGGGGCGTGGTGGGCCGCAGCCTCGGCGATGATCGCGGAGGCGTCCTCGACGGTGCAGGCCAGGGGTTTGTCGACGAACACCGGCAGGCCCTCGCGCAGGAACGGGACGGCGTGCGCGCGGTGCAGATCGCCGAGCCGGTCGGCCACGACCACCGCGTCCACGAGGCCCAAGAGGTCCTCTGGAGCGTTCACCAGGCGCAGCGGATCGTCGTGTCCGTCCATCACGTCCAGCGACCCCTTGGCCTGCAACGCCCTGTTGCGCGGCGTGTCCCCGCCGCTGATCGCCACCACCCGCGACGGACCCGCCGCCAGGTGCTCGATGATGTGGTCCACGTGGCTGTTCTCGGTGCCGATGATGCCGATGCGCACTAGTGGTCTCCGTTCAGCGCGACGGGGGTGCCGGTTCGGGCGGACTCGTAGACGGCCAGCACGACGGCGAGTGCTCGGCGCGCGTCCGCGGTCGTCACCAGCGGGGGACGGCCGTCTTGGACGGCCTCCAAGAAGTCGGTGTACTGGGCCAGATGGGCGACGTCGAGGGAGTCGCCCTCGCCGATCACCACGCTGGAGCGGTCGCCGTGCACCGCCACGCGCACGGGGTGGCCGGGGTGGGCGGCGGTCGTGGCGGTGATCGTGCCCAGGGCGCCGCTCCCGAACGTCACCACGGCGGCGACGGTGTCCTCGACCTCGATCCGGTCGTGGGCCAGGCACGCGGCACGGGCCAGCACCTCCACGGGCTCGCCCATCAGCCACAGCAGCAGGTCCACCGCGTGGATGCCCTGGTTCATCAACGCCCCGCCGCCGTCCATCACCCACGTGCCGCGCCACGGCTTGGCGTCGTAGTACGACTGGGGCCGCCAGAACGTCGACTCGGCGATCCCCGAGGTGATCCGGCCCAGGCCACCGCCGGTCACGAGCCGATGTGCCGCAACGGCTTCCGGCTGGAACCGGCGCTGGCTGATCACCGCGGCGGTACGGCCGGACGCGCGTTCCGCGGCGATGATCCGGTCCGCCGCGGCCAGCGTGATGTCGATCGGCTTCTCGATCACGACGTGCTTGCCCGCCTGCAACGCGAGCACGGCGGCGTCGGCGTGGGCACCGCTCGGCAGGCAGACGCTCACCGCGTCGACCAGGTCGAACGCCTCGGTCAGCGACGTCAGCGGGGTGCCGCCGAACGCCGACGTGAGGCGCCGCGCCCGCTCCAGGTCGTTGTCCACGACCGCGGTCAACGAGCCGGTGGCGGCGATCAGCCGGGCGTGCACCTCGCCGATCACCCCGGCTCCCACCAGCGCGAACCTCAGGCCGCCCATCGGTGCACCACCCCCTCGTTGTTCGCGCTGTCCTGGGCCAGCAACGCGATCCGGGTCGCCAGCAGGCTCGCCGCCGTGCCGATCGGGGGTTCCACGCCGGCCACGAAGGCGTCCAGCGCTGCGGCGGCAGGCCGTTCGCGATCGGGGAGCGGGACAGTCCACAGCGGACGGTCATGCGTCTCGACCACGAGCTCGGAGCGCGCCCACGACAGGTCCGCGGTCCCGGACGTGCCGGTGAGGCGCATCCGGTAGTCGCCGTGCCAGGGAGCGGAGGCCGGGGTCAGCCAGCTGACCTCGATCGTCGCCGACACGTCGCCCGCGCGCAGCAGCACGGCGCCGTGCCACCGGCCCCCGACCGCGCTGACCGTGCCCTCCGAGGCACCCGACAACCACAGCACCAGGTCGATGTCGTGCACGGCGAGATCGCCGATCACGCCGCCGTAGGTGTCCGGGGAGAGGAACCACGGCGGCCGCCGGTCCCGGTTCAGCTTGTGCGGCGCCGAGGCCGCCACCAGCGTCAACGCGCCGAGCGTCCCGGCGGAGAGCAACGATCGCGCGGCCAGCGTCTCGGGGTAGCCGCGCTTCTCCAGCAGCAACGAGACGACACGTCCGGTCTCGTCCGCCGCCAGGCGGATCGCGTCCACATCGGACAGGCTGGTGCACAAGGGTTTGTCGGCCAGCACGTGGGCGCCGGCGCGCAGCGAGTCGGCCACGACGGCACCGCGCTCGGAGTAGACACCAGCCACCACAACGACGTCAGGCCGTTCGGCGGCGAGCAACGAGCGGTGGTCGCTGTAGGTGGGAACGCCCAGCGAGCGGGCCAGCGACGGGTCGGGATCGCTGACGCCGACGAGCCGGACGTCGGTGCGGAGAGGGAGTTCGTCGAGGACGTAGGCGACGTGCGGATGCGCTGCCCCGGCCACTGCGAGCCGGAGAACGGGATCGGGCATGCGGTCCATTCAAAAGCGGAGGGGAATGCCGAGTCAACGGTATGAATCCGCTCTCGAAGGAATGAATCCTCACGCACGGCAAGCCTCGGACCTGGGGGAATGAGCGCACCGTAGTCATTCTTCAGCTGTTCGTGTGACCTGCGAAGAATCATTGACGTGCAGGAGGTCACACATAATGATGTGCCGAACCAGGGCAAGACACGCCATATTCATTCCCTTTTCGGGGAAGGAATCTCCGAAAGCAGGTGCCGCCATGAGCGAGACCGGCGACTGGCTCGCCGCGCTGCTGAAACAGCCCGAGGCCGACGTCCCGGACCTGGAGCCGGTGACGAAGGACGAGGCCGGCAGGCGGCTCGCGTTGCTCGGCGTCCCGGACGCCGACCACCACGCCGTGCTGGCGACGCTGCCGAGTCCGAACAGGACACCCGAGCTGTGGGAAGCGCTGCTGCGGTGCCACCAGGTCCTGTACGCGCCGGACCCGATCCCCAGCCGGGAGATCGACTGGCCGAACGCGCCCGCCGAGCTGGAGGAGGCCGGCCGGTACTTCTACGTCCACCTCTTCCTGCTCGCGCTGCCGTCGCTGCTCGCGCTGCACCGCAGGCTCGCCATCCCGTTCGACGTCACCGCGGCGACCGTGCAGGACCTCGGCGCCAAGGTGGTCAGCTACCGCAAGTACTACGACCAGGGCGGTTTCGACCGGCAGGGCTGGCTCGTCCGGCACTTCCGCGGCACGCTCTTCCGCCTCGGCAGGCTCCAGTTCGACCGCGCGGTCCTCACCGTCGACGAGTACCGGGCCGAGAGCGAGAGCGGGCCGAAGGAG
Organism: Lentzea sp. NPDC058450; assembly: GCF_042721395.1. NCBI lineage: Bacteria > Bacillati > Actinomycetota > Actinomycetes > Pseudonocardiales > Pseudonocardiaceae > Lentzea > Lentzea sp. NPDC058450. Next base: position 113,318 of record NZ_JBHXLO010000014.1, on the reverse strand, counting down.
GGCACGCCCGTCCTCGAGGTGCACATCCCCGGCGACGGGCCGATGACACCGGAGGCGTGCGACGAGTCGTTCCGCCGGGCCAGGCCGTTCTTCGCGGCCCACTTCCCGGACGAGCGCTACGACCACGGCACGTGCCGCTCGTGGCTGCTCGACCCGCAGCTCGCCGACCACCTGCCGGAGACCTCGAACATCGTCCGGTTCCAACGGCGCTGGACGGCGTTCGGACCGACGCCGGACTGCGACAGCGACGTCCTGGAGTTCGTCTACCACCTCCCGCCCGGCACCGGCGATCTCGCCGCACTCGCCCAAGAGACCACGTTGCAGCGCGCCATCGTCGGCCACCTCCAGTCGGGCGGCCACTGGCGCCAGGGCTGCGGCTGGCTCGCGCTTCCCTGACCCCACAAGAAGAAACGGACCCCGCCATGTCCTCCACCGAGATCTCGCGGCGCACCATGCTCAGAGCGGCCGTCGTGCTGGGCCTGTCCGCACCCGCGCTGGCCGCGTGCGTCACCGCCGGCGGCAACGGCGGCCAGACGCAGAGCACCGGCGACAAGAGCGCCACGAACCCGTTCGGCGTCAAGGCAGACGCCCCGCTGGAGGTCGTCGTCTTCAAGGGCGCCTACGGGGACGACTACGTGCTCGCCGCGGAAGGCGTCTACAAGAAGCAGTTCGGCGCCGCCGTCATCGACCACAAGGGCATCCAGAAGGTCGGCGACACGCTGCGGCCGAGGTTCGTCGCGGGCAACCCGCCGGACGTCGTCAACAACACCGGCGCGGGCCGGCTCGACATCGCCGCGCTCAACCAGTCGGGGCAGCTGGAGAACCTCGAGAAGCTGCTCGACTCGCCGTCGTGGGACGACCCGAACGTCAAGCTGCGCGACACGTTGCTGCCCGGCGTGGTGGAGGACGGCATCTACGACGGGGCGTTCGTGCGCTTCAACTACGCCTACACCGCCTGGGGCCTCTGGTACTCGAAGCCGCTGTTCGAGAAGAACGGCTGGATGTGGCCGCAGACCTGGCAGGAGATGCTGGACCTCTGCGAGGACATCAAGAAGACCGGCGTCGCGCCCTGGACCTACCAGGGCAAGTTCCCCGAGTACATGACCGACCCGTTGCTGGTCATGGCGGTCCGCGGCGGTGGCATGGACCTGCTGAAGTCCATCGACAACCTCCAGCCCAACGCCTGGCGGCACGAGTCGGTGAAGGCCGCCGCGGAGGCGATCACCGAGCTGTCCGCGAAGGGCTACCTCATGCAGGGCTCGGAGGCCCTGTCGCACACCGAGGCGCAGGCCGCGTGGTGCCAGGGCAAGGCCGCGATCATCCCCAGCGGCTCGTGGCTCGAAGCCGAGCAGAAGTCCGTCACGCCCGCCGGGTTCGACATGGTCATGGGCGCGGTGCCGTCACTCGGGAACAGCAAGCTCAAGACCAACGCCATCCACGCGGCCAGCAGCGAGGCCTACCTCGTGCCGAGCCAGGGCAAGAACGTCGCGGGCGGCCTCGAGTTCCTGCGGATGCTGTTCTCCCGCAACGCCATGAAGGACTTCGCGAAGTCCGTCGGCACCCTGCCGGCGGTCAAGGGCGCCACCGACGGCCTCACGATGTCACCGGCGCTGAGCTCGGTCGCGGAGGCGGTGAAGAAGGCAGGGGACGACACGATCAACTACCGGCACCGCATCTGGTACCCGACGCTGACCAAGGCCGTGGACGACGCCGTCGCCGAGCTGGTGACGCGCCGGATCACCCCGGCCGAGTGGGTCGACCGCGTGCAGAAGGCCGCCGACGACCTCGCCAAGGACACCAGCATCAAGAAGTACGAGCGCAAGTGAGCGTGCTGACCAGGCCGGCGGAGCGGGCAGCGGCGCCCGCTCCGCCCGTGCCGCGCAAGCGCCGCAGGCTCAACCGCGGGTACGGGTTCGTCATCGGCGCCCTCGCACCCGCGTTGGTCCTCCACGTCGTCTTCGTCGTTTCTCCCTACGCGCAGGCGTTCTACCTGTCGCTGACGGACTGGAACGGCGTCGCGGGCAAGGCGGACTTCGTCGGGTTCGACAACTTCACCCGGCTCGCGGGCGACTCGCTCTTCCTCGACGCGATCAAGAACAACCTGCTGCTGTTGCTGCTGATGCCCGCGGCGACGATCGGGATCGGCCTGTTCCTCGCGACCATGATCCAGCGCGGCGGCAAGAACGGCCGCACCGGCGTGCGGGGCTCGCGGTTCTACGAGATCGTGTTCTTCTTCCCGCAGATGCTGTCGGTGGCGATCGTGGCCGTGCTGTGGGGTTTCGCCTACAACCCCAACAACGGCCTGATCAACGGCGTGCTGCGGGCGATCGGCCTGGACGGGCTGGCGCGGAGCTGGCTCGCCGAACCGTCGCTCGCGTTGTTCGCCGTGATGGCGGTGATGATCTGGTCCGGCGTCGGCTTCTACATGGTGCTGTTCAGCGCCGCGATCGACGGCATCCCGAAGGAGATCTTCGAGGCCGCGCTGATCGACGGCTCGTCGGGCTGGACCACGTTCCGGCGGATCACGCTGCCGTTGCTGCGGGACAACGTCCAGGTGGCGTTCGTCTACCTCGGCATGGTCGCGCTGGACGCGTTCGCGCTGGTCCAGATCATGACGGTCGGACCGGGCGGGCCGGACGGCGCCACCGAGGTGATGGGCCTGTCGCTGTACCGGACGGCGTTCGAGTACGGCAAGTTCGGCTACGCCTCAGCGATGGGCGTCGCGTTGTTCTTCGGCACGCTCGTGTTCGCGCTGGTGGCGTTGCGCGGCAACAAGAACCGGACGGAGCTGGCATGAAACGGTTCCCGCTGCACCTCGCCCTGGGGTTCTGGGCGGTCGTCACGGCGTTCCCGCTGCTGTGGGCGGTGACGAGCTCGGTCAAGTCGGACGCGGAGATCCTGTCGAGCCCGTGGACCGTGCCGGCCGAGATCCGCTGGGACAACTTCGGGCGCGCCTGGAACGAGGCGTCGATCGGGCAGTACTTCCTGAACTCGGTGATCGTCGTCGGCGGCGCGTTGTTCCTGACGATGCTCTTCGGCGGCATCGCGGCCTACACGCTGGCCCGCTATCGTTTCCCCGGCAACAGGTTCGTCTACTACCTGTTCGTGACGTCCCAGTTCTTCCCGACGTTCCTGGCCCTCGTGCCGTTGTTCTTCACCGTGGAACAAATGGGGCTGCTGGGTACGAAACTCGGGCTGATCCTCGTGTACGCGACGTTCGCCACGCCGTTCACGATCTTCTTCCTGCACGCGTTCTTCCGCACGCTGCCGTCCGCGATCGCCGAGGCGGCGTTCATCGACGGCTGCACGCACTGGGGCGTGTTCTTCCGGGTGATGCTGCCGATGGCACGACCGGGCCTGGTGTCGGTCGCGATCTTCAACTTCCTCGGCCTGTGGAACCAGTACCTGCTGCCGCTGGTGCTCAACCCGGACCCGGAGAACTACGTGCTGGCACAGGGACTCGCGGCTCTGTCGACGTCGCAGGGATATCAGAGCGACTGGAGCGGCCTGTTCGCCGGGCTCACCATCGCGATGCTGCCGGTGCTGCTCGCGTACGTGTGCTTCCAGCGCTACATCCAGGCCGGCGCCACGGCCGGGGCGGTCAAGTGAGTGAGGTCGGTCGCGGGCACCGTTCCGCCGGCTGACACCAGCCGGCGGAACTGCTCGACCCCGTTCAGCAGCCCTGCTGGAGTGGCCGCGCGCAGCATCACCGCGTTCGGGCTCACCAGCAGGGCGTAGCCGTCCTCACCGAGGCCGCGCATGGCCGGTTCGTGCGTGACCATGACGATGCCGTCCGGCGAGTTGCCGAGCACGATGCCCGTGGTCTCGCGGACGTGCGCGCGCAGGAGGCGCGCGGCCTCCTGCGCGTTGCCGATCGCCCGGATGCTCATGCCGTCGCGCAGCACGAACTCGCCGGTGCGTCGGCGGGGTTCCTTGCCTTGCCTGCGGATCGCCATGTCAGAGCAGGCCGGGGTAGGCGGTCTGGACGCGGGTGAGTTCCTCGGCCTGGCCGGGGGAGAGCGTCTCGCCGGGGTCGAGGCACCAGATGCCTTTGAGGATTCCGTCGCGCCTGAGCACCTCGTGCACGCCGGCGATCACGCCCTGGAAGTCGTTGCGGACGTCGAAGACGGCGGCGTTGGCGTCCACGCACATGGCGTTGAGGGCCTCGACTCGGGCGCGGGCTGCGTGGTCACCTGCTACGGCGGCGTGGGCGTCGTCGAGGATCTGGACGGCCGAGCGCGTCCACACCGCCCAGTGGCCGAGGAGACCGCCGACGAACCTGCGGACGCCGCCGCGCACGTGGAACGGGGTGAGCAGGTCGCTGATGATGTTGTCGTCGTTGCCCGTGTAGAGGGCCACTTCGTTGCCGCGGTCGGAGTCCGCCACGCCTTGGACCAGCTCCAAGGTGCGGTAGCGGTCGAACGGGGCGGCCTTCACGGCGACGGTGCTCGGCTGGTCGGTCAGCCGGCGCCAGTAGTCGCGGGGGAGGTAGCGGCCGCCGACGGCTTCCTGGAGGTAGAAGCCGATGGTGGGGAGGACCTCGCCGATGGCGGCGCTGCGGTCGAGGAGGTCGTCGGTGGTGAGGTGAGGGAGGCCGCCGGGGGAGACGAGGACGGCGTCGTAGCCGAGTTCGCGGGCGACTTCGGCCTCGGCCACGGCCTGGCGGGTGGGGCCGGCGACACCGGCCACGCGCACAAAAGGCCTCTGGGAGGTCATCTCGTCCGCTGCCAGTTCCAGCACCGGCCGGTAGAGCCCGTGTTCGCGGATCTCGAACTGGGTCGTGTGCACCCCGACCGCGAGCCCGCCCGCCCCCGCCTCCAGGTAGTAGCGGGTGAGGGCCCGTTGCCGGTCCTCGTCCAGCGTGCGCCGCTCGTCCAACGCCAGCGGGTGCGCGGGGATCACCGTGCCGCGGCGCAGCAGTGCGGCTGTCTCGAAGTCCATCAGAACCGCCCGTCCCGTCGTTCGAACTTCGTCGGCTTGGCCCACGTCGGGCCGCCGTCCCGCAGCCACGTGGCCTGCAGGTCGATCAGCTGCCCCAGCGTGCGATCCGGGTAGCCGAACAGCTCGTGGCACGTCGTCGCGTCGCTGAGCAGCGACGTCTCCGGCAGGTAGCCGGTGAAGGTGGCCTCGACGCCGAGCCGTGCAGCGAGCCGGACCGCGATGGAGCGCACGGAGGCGGTCTCCGGACCGGTCAGGTTCAGCACGAACGGCGCGTCCGAGGTGTGCGCGACGCTGCGCAGCACGACCTCGTTGGCGTAGCGCTGCCAGACGACGTTCACCGCGCCGGTGGTCAGGTCGATCGGCTTGCCGTCGAGCAGCTTCCGGGCCAGGTCGGCGAGGACGCCGTAGCGGGGTTCGCAGGCGTAGTTGAGCCTGATCAACGCCACGGGCGTGCCGCGCGTGCGGGCGGCGTGGGTGAAGACCTGCTCACGGCCGTGGCACGTGATGGCGTAGTCGCCGTCTGGGTGTGGTTCGTCGGTCTCGACGCTGCCGCCGCCGACCGGGGCTGTCATGCCGTAGACGTTGCCGGTGGACAGCGCGACGATCCGCGCCTTCGGGTAGCGCTCGGCGACGTACGCGGGCAGCACGGTGTTCGTCATCCACGCCTGCGAGGGCGCGCCGGACGTGCCGAACTTGGCGCCCACCAGGAAGATCACCGTGTCGGCGTCGGGCAGCGCCGACACCGCTGCCGGGTCGGACAGGTCGGCCGTGACCACCGAGACGCCCTGGGCCTCGACGCGCCGGCGACTGTCCTCATCGGACCAGCGCGAGACGGCGTGGACGACGCCCGAACCCGCGCGCCGGGCCATGCCGGCGATGCCCGAGCCCGTCTTGCCGCCCGCGCCGAGCACGACGACGTCACCCCAGCCGGCCGCCTCCGCGACCAGCGCGGGCGAGGGCCTGCTGAGTTCTTCTTCGAGGTCTGCCTCATTCATGAGGGCGCACTCCTGGCAAGGTACGAATTCATTCTCTGAAAGGAATGAATTTTTGGCCTGATGTGGTCTGTGCACACAAAATCACAGGTCACCTCTTGCGGCAAGGAGCATCATCAGTCATTCTTCCCGGCATGACATCAGCTGAATCGGAGGATTCATTCCTTCATTCCTCCGCTCGCCCGAAATGGCAGTGGGCGGCTGACCGTCTGCGCAAGGACATCGCCGACGGGGTGTGGGGGCCGGGCGACCAGCTGCCGGTCGAACGCGAGCTCGCCACGACGTTGAACGTCAGCATCAACACCATCCGGCGGGCCGTCGGCCAGCTCGTGCACGAGCAGATCGTGCTGCGCAGGCAGGGCGCGGGCACGTTCGTCCGCTCCGAGTCGGCGCCGATCATGACCGGACGGCCGCTCGTCGGCGTGCTGGTGCCGTCGACGACCTACTACTACCCGCGCGTGATCGACGGGCTGCAACGAGTCCTGCGCGGAGCCGGTGTCGGAGTCGTGCTGGTGTGCTCGAAGTACGACCTGGACGTCGAACGCGACGAGCTGCGCACGATGCTCGAAACCGGCGTGCAGGGCCTGCTCCTGGTGCCGAGCCTGCACCTCATGGAGGACCCGCAGTCCTACGTGGACGGTCTGCGCGACCTGCCGGTCCCGTACGTGCTCGCCGAACGACGCCCGCCGTCGCCCGAGCCGGACGACCCCACGACGTTCGTCGGCACCGACCACGCGGGCGGGGTGTGCAAGGCGGTCCGGCACCTCAAGGAGCTGGGGCACCAGCGGATCGGGTTCCTCGGCCGGGTCAGCACCGGCACGTCCGAGCAGGTCGCGGCCGGGTTCGAGCAGGCCGTCGAACTGCTGAAGGTCGACGCCGCCGCCACCTCGTGCCGCCTGCTCTGGCAGGCCCAGGACATCTCCGCCTACGCCCGGCGCTGCGTCGAGTCCGGTGTCACGGCGGTGTTCTGCCACGGCGACCGCGACGCCGCCGCGCTGATCGTCGCCGCCCGCAGGCTCGGCCTGTCGGTGCCGGGCGACCTCGCCGTGGTGGCCTACGACGACGAGGTGGCCGAGGTCGGCGACGTGCCGCTCACCGCCGTCTCGCCGCCCAAGACCGAAGTGGGCGCGCTCGCCGCCCAGCTCCTGCTCCACCGCATCGACGGTGGCCGCAGCGTTCCGTCCCAACAGGTGCTGATCCAGCCGCGGCTCGTCGTCAGGACGTCCTGCGGTGCGGCGGTGCTTCACGAGAAAGCGGGAACATGACGTCATTCCGGATCGGACTCCTGGGCGCCGGCGCGGTCGGCGCGCATCACGTCCGTGCGGCGGCCGGTGCCGACGGATACGCGATCACGGCGATCTGCGACGTGCGGCGCGAGGCGGCCGAGGCGCTCGCGGCACCGGGCGTCGAGGTGTACGACGACTACCGGACGATGATCACCGAGGGGAGCCTCGACGCCGTCATCATCACGACGCCGCACGCGTTGCACGCCCAGCAGGTCGTGGAGGCCGCCGAGGCCGGGCTGCACGTGCTGGTGGAGAAGCCGATGGCGACCACCGTCGAGGACTGCTCGCGGATGATCGAGGTCTGCCGCGACGCGGGCGTGCTGCTGGCCGTCGCGCACGTCATCCACTTCGACCCCGTGGCGCGGGAGGCCCGCGCGCTGATCGCGTCCGGGGAGTTCGGCGCGCCGCTGCTGATCGCGCACCGCCGTTCCGCGCACTACGAACCGAACTCGCGCCCCGCCTGGTTCTTCGACCCCGTGCTCGCCGGGGGCGGCATCGTGCTGAACGTCGGCACGCACGGCCTCGACCGCATCCAGTGGTTCGGCGGCGGCACCGTGCGGCGGGTCAGCAGCGTGGTGCGCGGCCGGGACGGGATCGACGTCGAGACCGACTCGCTGGCGTTGATCGAACTGGCCAACGGCGTCACCGCGAGCGTCGTGCTGACCAGCAGGGGGACGCCGTACTACGACGAGACCGACGTCGTGATGCCCGAGGTGACGCTGCGGGTGAGCGCGAGCGACGGCCTGTTGTTGTTGCGCGACGGGAACATCACGACGCTGGTCGGAGCGAGCCCCGCACACCTGCGCGCCGCCTTCCGCGGCCAGCTCGACGGCTTCGTCGCGGCCGCCCGGGGTGGGGACGGCGAGTACGTCGACGGCGCGTACGGGCGGTCGGTGGTGTCGGCCGCGCTCGCCGTCTACCAGGCGGCGGATCGCGGCAACCCCGTCGACGTGCCCCGCCCGGCGGTACGTCCGTGATCAGCCGGCGCGGTCTGCTCACCGCCGCCGGGCTCACGGTGCTCGCCGGGTGCTCGTCCACAAAGGATCCGAACGGGCCGCTGACGTTCTGGTCGTCGTTGCGCGGCACGAACACCGTGGTCGACGCCTGGAACGCACGGAACCCGCGTGAGCCCGTGGTGCTGGAGACCGTGACGTCGGGGTTCGCCGGCGGCAACGCCAAGCTCTCGAACGCAGCCCGCGCCGGGAACGCGCCGGACGTGGTGTCGATGGCCGACGCCGACCTGCCGATGTTCGCCCTCGACGGCGTGGCCGCGGACGTGACCGACCTGGTCAGCGCCGGGCTCCGGGACGATCTCGGCGCGGTCGCGTGGTCGGGCGCCACGTTCGGCGGGCGCGTCTACGGCGTGCCGCTCGACCTGCCGCCGTTGCTGATGCTCTACCGCGAGGACCTCCTGCGCGAGCACGGCGTGGAGGTGCCGACGACGTGGGACGAGTTCCGGGAGGCCGCCCGTGCGTTGAAGGCGCGGAACGTCTACCTGACCTCGTTCCACCCCAACGGCTACAACCTGTTCGCCGCGCACGTCATGCAGACCGGCGGCCGGTGGTTCGGGGTCGACGGCGACTCGTGGGTCGTGAACTTCACCGACCCCGGCTCGCTGAGGGCCGCCGAGTACTGGCAGTCGCTGCTGGCCGAGGACCTGCTGTTCCTCGCGCCCGGCAGCAGCCAGGAGTGGCTCGCGGCGCTGGCCGAGGGACGGGTCGCCGCCCACCTGGTCAGCGTCTGGGGCGTCGCGGCGCTCGCGTCGTCGGCACCCGGCGGCGCGGGGAAGTGGCGGATCGCCCCTGTCCCGCAATGGGATCCGGCGCGGCCGTCGGTCGGACGGGACGGCGCGTCGCTGCACGTGATCACCGCCGACAGCCCTCGGAAGGACCGTGCGATGCGGTTCATCGAGTGGATGTCGACCTCGCCCAAGGCGATCGTCGCGCGGCTGTCGAGCGGCCGGTCGAGCCTCTTCCCGGCGTCGCCGAAGCTGTGGGGACCGGCGTCGACGCAGTTCAAGACCACGTTCTACGGCGGCCAGGACCTCTACGGGCTCGCCGCCGGGCAGTACGACCTCCAGCACGGCGACTGGATGTGGGGACCGCGCATGCAGTCCACCGCCACGTCGATCCACCACGGCCTGGCGCGCATCCCGTACGGCACCACGATCACGCAGGCGCTGCGCGACGCCGAGGCGGAGACGTTGCCGGACATGCGCAGCCTCGGCCTGGCGGTGAGGCGCTCGTGACCAGGCAACGGTCGGCTCTGACGCTGCTGCTCGGCCCGTTCGTCGCGTTGCTGGCCGTGGTGTTCCTCGCGCCCACGCTGTACGCCGTCTACCTGAGCTTCTTCGCCCGCTCGCACACCGGGCTCGGGTTCGGCAACGGCCGGACGGCGTTCGTCGGCCTGCGCAACTACGGCGTGGTGCTGACCGACCCGAGCTTCCTGCAGGGCGTCGGCGTCACGCTGCTGTACTCGGCCGTGTTCATCCCGCTGGTGCTCGGCGGCGCGCTGTCCCTCGCGTTGCTGTTCGACTCGGGCGTGGTGCGGTTCCGGCAGCTCAGCCAGACGATCCTGTTCGTGCCGCACGCCGTGCCGGGCATCATCGCCACGGTCCTCTGGCTGTACCTCTACACGCCGGGCATCTCGCCGGTGATCGACCTGATGCGCGGGCTCGACGTCGAGGTCAACTTCCTCGGGCTGGAGATGGTCGTCCCGTCGCTGGTGAACATCGCGCTGTGGAGCGGCCTCGGCTACACCACGGTGATCTTCTTCGCGGCGTTGCGCGCGGTGCCGCGGGAAGTGCTGGAGGCGGCGTCGATCGACGGCGCCAGCCCGGTGCGCGCGGCGCTGACGATCAAGGTGCCGCTGATCAGGGGCACGGTCGTGACGGTGCTGATCTTCACCGTGATCGGCGCGTTGCAGCTGTTCACGGAGCCCATGCTGCTGAGCAAGGTCACGCCGCTGATCGGCCCGCGCTTCACGCCGAACATGTACATCTACGACGCGGCCTTCGCGCGCAACAACCACAGCCTCGCCTCGGCGGCCTCCGTGCTGCTGCTGATCGTGTGCTGCCTGCTGTCGTTCGCCGTCACGCGGGGTGCTTCGAGGGGAGGCAAGGCATGACCGGCCGTCTGACCGCGAACGTCGTGATCGGCGTCGGAGCGCTCTACGCGTTGCTGCCGCTGGTGTGGCTGCTGCTCGCCTCCACTGTGGACACCGAGGCGCTGTTCGCCTCGGACTTCTTCTCGCTGGAGAACTTCGCTCTGATGGACAACGTCAAGGGGTTGTTCACGCAGGAGAAGGGCATCTACGGCCGTTGGTACCTCAACAGCATCCTCTACGCGGTCGGCGGTGCGGCTGTGGGTGCCTTGATCAGCACGGCCGCCGGGTACGTGTTCGACAAGTTCTCGTTCGCGGGCAAGAACCAGCTGTTCGCGTTGGTGCTCGTGTCGGTGATGGTGCCGGCCGCGGTGCTGGCCCTGCCGTTGTACCTGATGGCGTCGGCGGCGGGGATGGCCAACACGGTCTGGTCGGTGATCATCCCCGTGCTGTTCAACCCGTTCGGCGTCTACCTGGCGCGGGTGTTCTCGGCGGCTTACGTGCCGAACGAGGTGCTGGAGGCCGCACGGGTCGACGGCGCGACGGAGATCCGCAGCTTCGCGTCCGTGGGGCTGCGGATGCTCGCGCCGGGGTACGTGACGATCTTCCTGTTCCAGCTGACGTCGATCTGGAACAACTTCTTCCTGCCGCTGGTGATGCTCTCCGACCAGAACCTCTATCCGGTGAGCCTCGGCCTGTACAGCTGGAACTCGCTGGCGAACATCGACCCGGACTACTACCCGTTGATGGTCGTCGGATCGATGTTCGCACTGCTGCCGCTCGTCCTGGCCTTCCTGCTGTTGCAGCGGTACTGGCGGTCAGGACTCACGGCCGGGAGCGTGAAATGACCTCAGATCGGGTTCGTGTTCACGCGCAGGTCGTCGTACCAGATGTAGCCGGTCCTGGTCGGCGCGAACGTCGCGTCCCCGCCGCCGGCGAACGACGACAGGTAGGCGCGGTCGATCAGGTCGCCGTTGCGGACGAACTTGATGCCGGTGATCAGCGCGGCGGAGCGACCGTTGAACCACACCTGGATCTCGCCGTCGGGGTTGGCGTTGCCGTTGGTGACGGTGTTGACCTTGACCCGTTGCACGATCTCGACCCACTGGCCCGGCGGGTAGTAGACGGGCTTGCCGTCGAGCGAGAGGTCGCGGTAGTCGCCGTACTGGCCGGCGTGATCCATGCTGTAGTAGTAGATCGCCGCTTTGCCGCCGCTGCGCCAGATGAACCGCGACGTGAAGCCGTTGTAGCCGTCGCACGGGATGCCGCCGGAGCAGGACGCGCCCGCGCCGAGACCCACGCCCACCTTGCCGGCGAAGTTCGTGTTGCCCCAGCTGAAGTCCGGGCTGAACCGCACCCACTGGGCCACGTAGTACTGCCGGGCCCGGGGAATCGCGAACGGGGCCTGGGCACCGGAGTCCGCCGGGCCGAACTTGCCCGCCGGATACGTGACCCGCAGCGACTTGGAACCGCTGCGCTTCACGCTGGAGTCGACGTAGGTGCGGGTGTCGAGGCCCTGGTGCCAGGGTGCGTTCCAGCCGTCGGCCGCCCATTTCGACAGGGTGTAGGACGACCCCGCCGCCGGGGTTTCGAAGTAGTTGTTCAAGGCCGCCGCCATCGCGCTCGGTGCGGCAATGGTCGACGCGATTATGGCCGCGCAACTCGAAAGCGCGAGCAACCTCATTGTTCGCATGCACTTCCTCCACTCGTTCGAGGGTTTGGGCAGTATCGCCACGTCAAGAGCGGTGAGTCAATGTGTGGCGGAGTCATTCCGGGAATGATTCCGCGGGTGAAACCCGGGCATTGACTGGGCTTCTGTGATGTCGCAGTATTCCGGCCAGGTGCGAGCGTCGCGCAATTCCTTCTGTCTCGTGGAATGAATTCTGGAGGAACCCGATGAGAAAGCCTGTCGCGGTTTTGCAGGTGTTCGCGGTGGTGGCGGCGATGGCCGTCGCCACCAGTGCGACCGCCTCGGCCGCACCCGGACCGCCGGCGCCGGACACGCCGGTCGCGCACGAGCTGCTGCGGGGCGGCGGCTTCGAGAACGCCACCACGTCGTGGACGCTCTCGGCCGGGGCGAAGCGGGAGGCCGGCGCGCTCGTCGTGTCCTCGGCCGCCGGAACCGCCTGGGAGGGCGCGACCTCGGCGTCGTTCGCGCTCGACGTGCGGCGCGTCAGCTCGGTGAAGGTGGCCGGGCGGGTGCGGCTGGAGAACGTCGTGCAGGGCGCCACCGCCGACAACGCGGCCAAGATCAGCATCGCGTTCGTGGACGCCACCGGCAAGCGCACCTGGAAGGGCGTCAACCTCACCGGCACGCAGGACTGGGCCGACCGCGCCGACGTCCACACCGTGCCCGCCGGAACCGTGTCGGCGTTCCTGTCGGTCGCGCTGGACCGGGCGAAGGGCACCGTGCGGTTCGACGACCTCACCGTGCGCGCCGAGTCGTGGGTGAACCTGGTCAACAACCCCGGCTTCGAGCTCACCTCACCGTCCACAGAGGCCTGTCCGGCGCCTGCCTGGTGCACCCCGTACCTCAGCGCCACCTACAAGGTCGACACGCAGACCGCCTTCCAGGGCACCAGGTCGTTGCGCATCGACGCCTCGCCGACGCAGAAGATCGGCGGCTTCGTCACCGTGCCGCTCGACCACCGGACGTGGCCGGTCGTGCACGTGTCGGCGAAGGTCAAGCTCGACCGGGTCGAGACCGCCGACTACACCGACTTCCCCGGCGGGCTGCGGGTCTCCGTCGGGTTCCTCTACACCGACGCGGCCGGCGCCAGCGTGTACGCCGCGTCCGGGCTGCTCAACGGCGTGCTGACCGGTTCGCGGGTCTGGACGACGATCTCCGGCACGTTCCGGGTGCCGCCGCTGATGACGAAGCTCCAGATCATCCCGGCGATCCAGAACGCCACCGGCACCGCGTGGGTCGACGACGTGCGGGTCACGCCCGAGTCGCCGTGGATCGCGCCGGACAGCCAGACGAAGAGCGCGGCCGCCGGGACGTCCGCGAAGTTCCTGACCACGGTCACGAACCGCCGCGCCGTCGCCGACTCGTTCCAGCTTGCGGTCGACGGTCCCGGTTCGGTCGCGGCCACGACGCCGGTGCTCCAGCCGGGGGAGTCCACTGTGGTCTCCGTGGAGGTGCCCGCCGGGGCGTCGACCGTGCTGACGGCGACGCCCGCCGGTGACGCGACCCTGGTGCAGCAGGCCGGTTTCACGGCGTCCGAGGCGACTTCGCCCGGTGGTGCGCCGCGGGTCTACAGCACGCCGGCCCAGCTGGACGCTCTGAAGCAGCGGATCGCCGGGCAGGACTGGGCGCGCAAGGCGTTCGACTCGGTGGTGAAGGCCGAGGCGGACGCGTGGCTCACCCGGCCGCTCGACCAGCCGGTGAACCACGGCGGCTGGAGCGGCAACTTCAAGTGTCCCGGCACGAACACGTCGCTGGAGTTCAACTACGCCTCGCCGAAGCTGCACCGCTGCCCGATCGACGGCAAGTCCTACACCGGTGACCTGCTCGACGCCGCGTGGATCGAGATCTGGCACAACAACGCCGCGCAGGCCGTCGCCGACCTCGGGCTCGCGTTCCGCGTCACCGGCGACCGGCGGTACGCGGACAAGGCGCGGGACGTCCTGGCCTACTACGCCGAACGCTTCCTGTCCGTGCCGATGAACCAGCTCTACGGCCGGGTGCACTACCAGTCGCTGGACGAGGCCGTGGCCGCCATCGGGTTGATCGACGGCTACGACCTGATCCGCGAGGTGCTGCCGGAGTCCGACCGGGTGGACATCTCGCTCAACCTGCTCAAGCCGCTCGCCGAGCTCGTGCAGGCCTATCCGACGGTGACGTCGAACTTCCAGGCCTGGACGGTCGCGGCGGTGCACGGTGTCGGTTCCGCGATCGGCGACGAAGGTCTGCGCAAGTGGGCTTTGGACGATCCCGAGATGGGCACCGAGTTCCTGCTGAACAAGGCCCGGCTGGCCGACGGCTGGTGGTGGGAGGGCGCCGCGAGCTACCACGTGTACGCGTTGCAGGCGTTGACCTCGCTGGCGATCTCCGCGCGCAACCTGGGCGAACGCGACTACACGACCGACGAGCGCTTCCGGTCGATGCACACGACATTGCTACCGTACCTGTACCCGGACCTGACCATCCCGGCGGCCGGTGACGGTGGCACGTGGGGCCGCCGGTTCGGGCCGAGCTTCGCCGCGATGGCCGAGTGGGCCTACGCGGAGTACGGCTCGCGGGACTTCGCGACGGGGTTGTCCTACGCCTACGACAACCTCGGACGGCCGCGCGCGGACCGCTGGGCGCTGCGGTTCGGCGTGGACTCGCTGCCCCGGTTGAGCGGGCCGCGTCAGCCCAGCGCGACGTTCGGCGGTCTCGGCGAGACGGTGCTGCGGTCGTCCGACGCGGTGAACCTCGTGCCGAACCCCGGTTTCTCGGACGCGTCGCTGGCCGACGGTGCCAAGCCCGCCTACTGGAAGCTCGACGGCGGCAGGGTGGCGCACGGTCGGCTGGTCGGGGCGGCGTCGCAGACGTTCCCGCTGGACGGGACGCGGCTCGCGCACCTGACGTTGCAGGCGATGACGAAGGGCAAGGGCAGCATCGAGGCGGTGTTCCTGAACGACCGCTGGGAGGTCGGCCGGGGATCGCTGACCGTCGACGGCGCGTGGGCGGCTCGGGAGACCGGCCTGGCCGTGCCGCCGCTGGCTCGCGCCGTGAGGTTGTCGGTGAAGGGGGACGTCACGGTCGACGACGTCGACCTGTTCGCGGACGACCTGCTGGGGTCCGGCGGGTTCGAGGACGCGGGGCGCGGGTGGACCCGTCAGGGAGCGGCGGAACTGTCGCCGGTGCCGTACCGCGGCTCGTCGTCGGCGAAGATCACCGGCGGCCTGAACCGCAGTGCCTGGACCGTGGACGTGCCCGTGACCGGCGGTAACGTGTCGTCGGTGCAGCTGGACGCGCGGACGTTCTCGCCGCTGCTGCCGGTGAAGCCCGGCGGTGGTGCCCGGATCGAGCTGTCCTTCGCCGGACCCGGTGGGACGACTCAGCCGGTGTCCGTGACGTTCCACGACCTGCTCGGGTGGAAGTCGCGGACGCTGAAGGCCGACGTGCCGAAGGACGCGATCGCCGCGCGGATCTCGCTGGTCGTGGAGAACGCGGCGGGTGTCGCGTTGTTCGACGACGTGCGGCTGGGCTTCTCCGGCGCGGTGGATCCGTTCCAGGCCAACGCCGTGCGCCTTGATCACGGCGTGGCGGGCGGCACCCACGGGCACGCGGACAAGCTGCACCTCGACGTCGTCGGCGGGGGAGCGCTCCAGTCCACCGACCTCGGCCAGATCTACGGCGCCGACAACGCCGACCTGACCAACAACTGGTACCGGGAGTCGGTGTCGCACAACACGGTCGTGGTCGACGGCAAGAGCCAGGACCGCAACATCCGCGGCGCGCTGGAGTTCTTCGGCACCACGCCGCGGCTGAAGGTGGTCGACGCCCGCGCGGACAGGCCGTACGCGGCGATGCCGGACGTGTCGTTGCGGCGCAACGCCCTGATGACCGACGAGTACACAGTGGACGTTTTCGACGCTCGTGGCTCGTCGGCGCACCGGTTCGACCAGTCGTGGCACGGACTCGGCGACCTGAGCGTGTCGGGGGTCGCGATGACGCCGCCCGCGTGCGGGACGTGCGTGCTCGACCCCGCCGACAAGGACTTCGGGTACGACGAGCTCCGGGTCGTCGGTGAAGGCACCGGTGCCGCGTGGCAGGCGGAGTGGAAGACGCCGCAGTCGGTGCTGTCGATGCGCGCGTTGGAACCGTCTTCCACACGGCTGGTGCAGGCGACCGGGCCGGGGCTCGCGACCGACGGCAAGCAGATCCCGTTCGTGCTGGCTCGCCGGGAGGAGACGGCGACTCGGTTCACCACCTTGCTGGAGACCCGGTCGGCGGCCGCTGCCAGTGCGATCGTGTCCGCCGAGCAGGTGCGGGACGGGCACGTTCGCGTTCAGCTGGCCGGTGATCGGCGGGACGACGTGCTGTACGACGGCGGGTACGCGCTGGTGCGCCGGGCGGGCTCGACGCCGTTGAGCATCGACGTGCTGGGCCGGCAGTCGGTCGAGGTCGACGGCCGCACGTGGTTCACGGCGTCGAAGAAGCTGGAGAACGCCTCCGCGGTGTTCGACGGGAGCACGTTGCGGCTCGCCGTCGGGCGCCCGGCGGACCGCGGGCCGGTGACGATCACCGTGCACGCACCTGGTGTCCGCACCGTCGAGCTGAACAACCAGCCGGTCAGCTCGGTCACCCGGCACGGCGATCTGCTGAAGGTGACGTTCACGGTCGGATAGGTGAAAGGCCGGGGCTCTTTCGAGTCCCGGCCTTTCTTTCAGAGCGGACTTGTCTGCACGCGCACGTCGTCGTACCAGATGTACGAGTTGCGCGTCGGTGCGAACGTCTGCCGGTCACCGCCGAAGAACGACGAGAAGTAGGCGAAGTTGATCTGGTCGGCGTTGCGGACGAACTGCAGGCCCGTGCGGGTGCCCGCCGGGACGCCGTTCACCCACGCCTGGACCTCGCCGTTGGTGTTCGCCGTGCTGCCGCTGACGGTGTTGACGCGGACCCGCATCTTCAGCTCGATCCACTGCCCGCGCGGGAACGAGTACCCGCTGCCGTTCGGGCTGAGCTGGAAGGAATCGCCGAACTTCCCCGTCTTGCCCATGTGGTAGAAGTACAGGATCGCCTTGCCGTCGCGGCCCCACGCGAACCTGACCGTGAAGCCGTTGTAGCCGTCGCAGCCCTGACCGCCCGAGCAGCGCTTGCCGCCCGCGAGGCCGAGGCCGATCTTGCCGCCGAACTCCGTGCCGCCCCAGCTGAAGTCGGGGGAGAACCGGACGTGCTGCCGCAGCCAGTACTCCCGCGCCTTGGGCACGGCGAGATCCGCCGAGGCGCCCGACAGCTCGGGGCTGATCTTGCCGGCCGGGTAGAACACCCGCAGCGACTTGGCACCGGACTTCTTCTGCGCCGTGTCGATCATCGTGCGGCTGCCCATGCCCACGTCGAACGTGGACGAGAAACCGTCCTTCGCCCACTCCGCCCTGGTGTAAGCGCTCCCACCGGCGGGTCGTTCGAAGGTGTTCGTGAGCGTCGCGGCCTGGGCCGCGGGGGCGGTCTGCACGCCGACCACCGCGCAGACCGCCAGCGATAACAAGGAAATTCTCCTCATCGAGTCTCCTCACAGGGAATCGGCAAATGGTATGGACCATTTCCGACGCCCAGTATCGGCACGGCTTCAGCGCGTGGTCAATGGAATGAATTTCCTTGTATGCGCAGGAATTATCGTTTGGTGAGGTCGCGGATCGTGCGCGCGATCTCGTGTGGTGCTTCCTCGGCCATGAAGTGTCCATAGGGGACGGTCTGGTGGTCGAGGTCGGCCGCCCACGCGCTCCACAGTCGCTTCGCGTCGAAGCCGAGGGCCGCGCCCCAGTCCTGTTGCAGCACGGTCACGGGCATCTGCAGCTGGTTGCCCGCGTTCTTGTCCTGCGTGTCGTGCTCGACGTCGATCGTGGCCGACGCCCGGTAGTCCGCGACGATGGACGGGACGGCCTCGCGGCTCGCCCGCAGGTACTCGTCCTTGATCTCCGGCGGGAACGGCGCGGCGCCCCACGCGTCGAGGAAGTGGCCGAAGAACGCGTCCGGACTGGCGCCGATGAGCTGTTCGGGCAGGCCGGGCGGCTGGGCCA
Organism: Lentzea sp. NPDC058450; assembly: GCF_042721395.1. Lineage (NCBI taxonomy): Bacteria > Bacillati > Actinomycetota > Actinomycetes > Pseudonocardiales > Pseudonocardiaceae > Lentzea > Lentzea sp. NPDC058450. The sequence goes on along the minus strand of NZ_JBHXLO010000014.1, from coordinate 95,263 downwards.
TGAGGAACAGGTGGAAGCCGACGGCGGCGGACGTGCCGCGCATGACGTCCCACATGTCCAGCGTCGGCAGCACGTCGAGCGAGGCGAAGTGCGTGACTGTCGTGGCGTGGTCGAGTGCGGCGCGGAACCCCACGAGCGCACCCCGGTCGTGGCCCACCAGCGCGAACCTGTCGTGGCCCAGCGCCTTCGTGACGTCGACGACGTCCTGGGCCATCGTCCGCTTGGCGTAGGTGAGGCCGGTGTCCTGCGGCTTGTCGCTGTCGCCGTAGCCGCGCAGGTCGGGCATGATCACCGTGTGATCGGCGGCCAGGTCGGCGGCGACGTGCCGCCACATGAGGTGGGTCTGCGGGAAGCCGTGCAGCAGCACGACGGGCGTCCCGCCGCCGGTCGTGGCCACGTTCAGCTCGATCCCGCCGGAGACCTGAACGCGCTGGTAGTCGAAGGTTTCGTGGTTCACGCGGCCACTGTGCGCCGGCCCGATCAGCAACGAATCAGCGAATGGTGACCTTCGGCGTGCTCGGCCCGCTGACCGCCGGCTCCGCCCGGCTGGGCGGCCCGAAGCAACGCGCCGTGCTGGCCCGCCTCCTGGTGGCGCGCCGCCGCGTGGTCCCGGTCGACGTGCTGGTGGCCGACCTCTGGGAGGACCCGCCGTCTGGGGCGCTCGGCACGGTGCAGACCTTCGTCGGCGCCCTGCGCAAGGCCCTCGAACCCGACCGTCCACCCAGGACTCCTTCGTCCTTGCTGGTCACGTCCGGTGCCGGCTATGCACTGCTCGCTTCCGATGTCGACGCCTGGCGGTTCGAGTCGCTGCTCGGCGGCGACCTGTCCGCCTTGGACAGTGCTCTGGCGTTGTGGCGCGGCCCGGCCTACGTCGAGTTCGCGGACTTCCACTGGGCCCGCGCCGAGATCTCGCGGTTGTCCGAACTGCGCCTGCTGGCCGGGGAACGCCGCGCCTCCGCCCTGCTGGACCTGGGCCGTTCCGCCGAGGTCGTGGCCGACCTGCGCGCCCACCTGGCCGACCACCCGTGGCGCGAGAAGGCGTGGAGCCTGCTGGCCCTCGCGCTGTACCGGGAGGGACGGCAGGGCGACGCGCTGGAAGCCGTGCGCGAGGCGCGTCGGGCATTGGCCGAGAACCTGGGCGTCGATCCAGGCCCGGAACTCCGTGCGGTGGAGGCCGACATCCTCGCCCAGTCACCGCGCCTGGCGTTGCCGTCACCGCTGGTGGGCCGCTCGGCGGAGCTGGCCGCGCTGTTCTCGGCCGTCCCCGCCGCAGGACTCGGCCTGGCCCTGGTGACGGGCGAAGCCGGCGTCGGCAAGACCGCGCTGGCCGAGGCGTTCGCCACCAGGCTCGGCTGGACCGCCGTCTGGGCGCGCTGCCCCGAGGACGCCCCGGTGGCCTGGCCGTGGCAACAGGTGGTGGAGTCACTCGGGTCTGGTCTGGAGTCCACCGACCGCTTCCACCTGCGCCGATCCGTGGTGGCCGCGGTGGAGGCGGCGTCTCCCGTGCTCGTGGTGCTGGACGACCTGCACCAGGCCGACGAGGAGACCCTGGCCGTGCTGGCGGCGTTCACCACTGCCAGGCTCGCCGGCCGTGTGCTGATCGTCGCCACCTCCCGGGTCACCGTCCCGCTGGAAGCCCTGGCCCGCGCCGAACCGACCAGGGTCCCGTTGCGCGGCCTGGACTCCGACTCGGTGGCGGAGCTGGTCAGGCCGATCACGTCGGCGGTCGACCCGCAGTCGATCCACGAGCGCAGCGGTGGCAACCCGTTCTACGCCAAGGAACTCGCCCGCCTCTTCGCCGCCGAAGGCACCCTCGGCGTGCCCGCGGGCGTGCGGGAGGTGATCCGCCACCGCCTGGCCGCACTGCCCGCCACGTCGGTGACGGTGCTGCGCCAGGCATCGGTGCTGGGCCGCGACATCGACGTGGACCTCCTGTCGGCCGTTGCCGGTTCGGACGTGCTCGACGCACTCGACCTGGCGCTGGAAGCCGGCTTCGTGGCGGAGCAGGCGCCGGGCCGCGCCCGATTCACGCACGTGCTGGTGAGGGACACCATCTACGAGGACGTGTCGCTGACCCGCCGCGCTCGCTGGCACGCGGACGTGGCGGCGGCCCTGGAGTCGCTACGCCCGGACGAGGTCTCCCTGCTCGCGCACCACTACCTGGAGGCAGGTGCCCGGGGTGACGCGGCGGTGCGGGCGCTGGCAGGGGCGGCGGAGGCGACGCGATCGCCACGCGAGGCGGTGGGGTTGTGGAGGGCGGCGATCACGGCTGCGGGGGAGGACCGGGTCGGCCTGCTGACGGGGCTGGGCAGGGCGCTGGCGGTGAGCGGCGACCTGGAAGCGGCCCGCGAGCAGCGCTCAGCCGCCCTCCGCCTGGCCACCGCACCCACCAGCACCGCACCCACCAGCACCGCACCCACCACTGCCGCGTTGGCCACCACACCGACCACCGTCGCCACCACGCCCGCTGCCACCACTCACAGCACTGCTGCCGCCACCGGCTTCGCGGCTGACCCGAGTGCGGTGGCCGAGGTCATCGGCTCGTTCGACGTCCCAGGCATCTGGACCACCAACGACGACCCGGCCCACTCCGCCGAACTCGTCGCCGCCGCCCTCCGCACCCTGCCCGCCTTCCCCGACCCGACCGCCACCCGCGCCCGCCTGCTCGCCACCATCGCCATGGAGGAGCGCGGCACCGGCGCCCGCCTGCCGGAGGCCATCGAGGCCGAGGCCATCGCCCGCGATCTTGGCGACCCGGCCCTGCTGGCGTTCGCCCTCAACGCCCGCTTCATGCACACCTTCCACCGCGCCGGCCTGGCTCCCGAGCGTGCCGCCATCGGTCGTGAGCTGGTCGCGATTTCTGCCGCGCACCACCTGGTGACCCACGAGGTCCTCGGCCACCTGATCCTGGTTCAGGCCAATGCAGCCCTGGCCGACTTCGAGACGGCCGACGACCACGCGCGCCAAGCCGATGAGCTGGCCGCGCGGCACGACTTGCCGTTGGTTGGCGTGTTCACCGAGTGGTATGCGGCGTTGAAGCTGGCGGCTGCCGGCGACAAGGTGAAGGCGGACAAGGCTTATCGGGCCGCGGCCGGTCGTACGGGCGGGACCGGCATGTGGGGCATGGAACGCGGACTGCTGCCGTTGGCCCTGTTGAGCCTGCACGGACCGTCCGTTGTGGACCTCGACGACGACTGGGGGCCGCACCGGGAGTGGGTGGCGCCGCTGGTGTTGCCGCCGGACGAGGCGTTGGTCGCGGCGCGGGCGTTGCCGGACGGGCCGGCGGATCTGCTGGCCGAGGTGCGCGGGTGTTTGCTGCACCTGGCGGCGGTCCGGTTGGGCGATGACGGGCTGGTGGAGCGGGCCCGTCGGGTGTTGGCGCCTGCCTCGGGTGAGCTCGTGGCGGGGACTGGGTTGTTCACGTTCGGGGCGGTGGCGGACTACCTAGGCCGCTAGGGCCGGGCCCAGGAGCAGGCCGCCGTCCAGGACGAACTCCGCGCCCGTGGCGAAGGCGCCGTCGGTGGAGGCGAGGTGCAGGACCAGGGCGGTCACCTCCTCCGGGGTGCCCAGGCGCGGGACGGCGAACGGGGCGGGGGAGTAGAGGTCACCGATCGCGGGGCCGCCATCCAGGGACTCGGTGATCAACGGGGTGGCGACCACGCCGGGGTGGATGGAGTTCACGCGGATGTTGTCCCGGCCCAGTTCCAGGGCTGCGGTGCGGGTCAGGCCGCGCAGGGCCCACTTGCTCGCCACGTAGGGCGCGTAATAGGCCTGGCCCACGTTGCCCATGGTCGAGGCGATGTTGATGATCGAACCGCCGCCCGCCTCGCGCAGGGACGGGGTGGCGTGCTTGATGCCCAGGAACTGGCCGGTGAGGTTCACCGCCAGGGTGCGGTCCCAGACCTCCGTTGGTGTGTCCTCGATCAGGGCTGCCGGGTGTTGCGTGCCCGCGTTGTTGACCAGCACGGACAGCGGGCCGAAGCGTGACGAGACCTCGTCCAGTGCGGCGGTCCAGTCCGGTTCGGATGTGACGTCCAGGCGCACGGCGAAAGCCGAGGGGCCCAGGTCGGTGGCGAACGCGGTGGCGGCCTCGTGGTCGCGGGCGGCGATCACGACCTGGGCTCCTGCGGCGTGGAAGCCGCGGACGTGGCTCGCGCCCATTCCGCTGGTCGCGCCGGTGACGAGCACTGTTTGGCCGTCGAAGCGGGGCATGGTTCCTCCGAGTGATGAGTTGAGTGACTCACCTCGGAACGCTAGCGAGCTGGCTGATGGTGAGTCAAGTGACTCACCTCATGGCAGAATGGGGGTGTGCCGACCTACCACGAGCGCATGGCTGAGCAGAAGCGGGCGGCGATCGTCGACGCCGCCACCGGGTTGTTCCTGGAGTCCGGGTACGACAAGACGTCGCTCGCGCGCATCGCGGACGCGGCCGGGGTGTCGAAGGCGACGCTGTTCAAGCAGTTCCCGACGAAGGCCGAGCTGTTCGACGCCATCGTCACGGACTACTGGCGCACGGAGGAGGGCGCGCTCACGCCGAAGCCCGGTGACCCGCGCGCGGGTCTGACCGCGTTGGGACGGCGGTACGTGGCGTTGCTGACGCGGCCGGGCATGGTCGCGTTGTTCCGCATCGTCATCGCCGAGGCGCCGCGCTTCCCCGAGCTCGGCCAGACCCAGTTCAAGCTCGGCAAGCAGCCCTTCTTCGACGCCGTGCGCGACTACCTGAAGCAGGAGCACGACGAGGGCACGCTGGACGTCGCCGACCCGGTGCTCGCCGCGACGCAGTTCCTCGGCATGATCTCCAACTTCGCGTTCTGGCCGCGGATGCTGCTGATGAACTGGTCGCCCACCGAGAAGGCCATGGCCCACGCGGTGGACGAGGCAGTCCACACGCTGCTCGCCCGGCACGAGGTCAGAGAGGCAGCCGGCGCAAGGCGGGCTTGAGCACCTTGCCCGACCCCGTGCGCGGCAACGAGGTCACCACCTCCACGTGCACCGGGATCTTGTACTTAGCCAGGCGCGGCAACAGGAACTCCCGCAGCGCCGAAACGTCGAACGCAACGCCGTCGTGCGGCCGGACGAACGCCCTGCCCACCTCGCCCCAACGCTCGTCCGGCACGCCGACGACAGCAACCTCGGCCACGTCCGGATGGGCCGCGATCGCGTTCTCGACCTCGGCCGGGTAGACGTTCTCCCCGCCCGAGATGTACATGTCCTTCAGGCGGTCCAGCACGTACAGGTGCCCGTCGGCCAGCCGGCCGAGGTCGCCGGTGCGGAACCAGCCGTCGTCGGTGAACGCCGCCGCCGTGGCCGCCGGGTCGTTCCAGTAGCCCGGCGTCACGTTCGGGCCCTGCACCTCGATCTCACCGGTCGACGCGAGCCGCAGGTCTCCGAGGAACACGCACGGACCCGCTGACCCCGCGTGCGCGACGCTGTCCCAGGCTTCGAGGAACGTGGCGCCGGGCGCGGTCTCGGTGAGCCCGTACCCCTGGCAGAACACCAGGTCCCGGTCCTGGAACGACCGGATCAGCGAGTCCGGCACGGCCGCCCCGCCGCACAGCAGCACCCGCAACGACGACAGGTCAGCCGAGGGCCACGACGGTGCCGAGGCCAGGTCGCCGTACATCGTGGCCACCCCGAACATCCAGGTCACCCCGAACTTCTCGATCAGCGACAGGCATTCGGCGACGTCCCAGCGCGACGTGATCACGCTGTGCCCTCCCTTGACGAAGGAGGGCAACAGCGTCTGGGTGAGCGCCGCGACGTGGAACAACGGCGCGGTGACCAGCACGACGTCATCCGAACGCAGGTCGACGCCGATCATCAGGTTGACCGTGTTCCACAGGAGGTTGGCGTGCGTGAGCATCGCGCCCTTGGGCCTGCCGGTGGTCCCGGACGTGTAGAGGATCAGCGCCACGTCGTCGACCGACACCGGCTCGTCCAACGGCTCGGCGGAGCCGAGGGACAGGAACTCCTCGTACGAGGACAAGGACACCGCCCGCGGGTGCGAGACGACGTGCGCCGGGGCGTGCACCAGCACGGACGCGCCGCAGTCGGTCAACTGGTAGTCGATCTCCGCCGGGCTGAGCCGGAAGTTCAGCGGCACGAAGATCGCGCCCAGCTGGTGCGCGGCGAACATCGTCTCCACGAACGACGGGTGGTTCGGCCCGAGGTACGCGACCCGGTCGCCGTGCCGCACGCCCAGCGACCGCAACTGCCACGCCAGCCGGGTCGTGCGCACCGCCAGCGCGCCGTACGAGACCGAAACCCCTTCGTACGTCAGCGCCTCACGCTTCGGCGCCATGCGCGCGCGGCGGTGTGGCCAGCTGCCCAGTCCCGCGTTCCGCATCCCCGTCTCCCGTCAGGCTGGTCCTGCTGGTCTCCCGCAACGCCACCGTGCACACGACCGTGAGCACGCAGAAAGCCGCCAGGATGAACGGGATCGCGCCCGTGCCCGCCGACCGCTGCACCTGCGCGAACAGCAACGGCGCGAGCCCCGCGCCCAGCCCCGCGAGCTGATAACCGAGCGACGCGCCCGTGTACCGGCTGCCGGTGTTGAACAGCTCGCTGTACAGCGCGGCCAGCGGCCCGTACATCATCGGGTGGATCACCGCCTGGCCGAGCACCAGCGCGATCACCACGTATCCGTTGTCCACCAACGGGAACAACGCGAACCCGAACGCCCCCATCAGCACCGCGCCCGCCAGCACGACGGGCCGCCGCCCGAACCGGTCCGACGCCGCCGACCAGCTGATGATGCCGATCACCGCGAGCGCCGACGACAACGTCAGCGCGTTCAGGATCATCTGCCGGCTCTCACCCGCCTGCACGCCGTAGGCCAGCACGAACGTCGTCAGCGTGGACTGCGCGACGAACGCCGCGAGCCCCACGCCGATGCCCAGGGCGAGCGTGCGCGGGTGGTTGCGCAGGACGTCCAGCAACGGCATCGAGCCGCGCCGGCGCGAGGCCTGGAACACCGGCGTCTCCTCGACCTTGAGCCGCACGAACAGGCCGATCCCCAGCAGCACCAGGCTCAGCAGGAACGGCACCCGCCAGCCCCACTCCAGGAACGCCTGCTCACCGACCAGGGCGGCGGTGCCGGTCAGCGCCAGCGTCGACAGCACCATGCCGCAGGGCGCGCCCGCGTTGGTGAAGCTCGCCCATAGCCCGCGCCGCGACGTGGCGTGCTCGGCCGACATCAGCACCGCGCCGCCCCACTCGCCGCCGACGGAGATGCCCTGCACGACCCGCAGCAGGATCAGTCCGGCCGGCGCGAGCCAGCCCGCCTGCGCGTAGGTCGGCAACAGGCCGATGAAGAAGCTCGCCACACCCATCAGGCTCATGGTCAGCACGAGCATCTTCTTGCGCCCCAGCAGGTCCCCGTAGTGTCCGAAGAGGACACCGCCCAGCGGCCGGGCGAGGTAGCCGGTGGCGAACGTGCCGAAGCTCGCGATCGTGCCGACCAGCGGGTCCAGCTCGGAGAAGAACACCTTGTTGAACACGATCGCGGACGCGGTGGCGTAGAGCAGGAAGTCGTAGTACTCGATCACGCTGCCGAGGAAGCTCGACGCGACGGCACGGCGTAACTGCGTTGTTGGCGCCATGACTTCACACCCTCATGTGTAGTGGCGGTAGACGGCACGGGCGACGCAGGCGGGCTTCGCCACGCCCTCGATCTCGACGGTGAAGTCGACGGTGAGCTGCACGCCGTCGCCCGGCACGTCCTCGACGGTGTCGACCCGTCCGGCCAGCCGGATCTTGGCGCCGACCGGCACGGGCGCGGGGAAGCGCACCTTGTCCAGGCCGTAGTTGAGGCTCATCCGCACGCCGGAGACGTCCAGGAGCTCGGTCATCAACGGGATGAGCAGCGCCAGCGTCAGGTAGCCGTGGGCGATCGTGCCGCCGAACGGCCCGGCGGCGGCGCGTTCCGGGTCGACGTGGATCCACTGGTGGTCGTCGGTGGCGGCGGCGAACGTGTCGACGCGCGACTGGTCGATCTGCAGCCAGTCGGTGTGGCCGAGGTTCTTGCCCGCCAGGGCTTTCAGCTCTGCGGTTCCCTGCACGGAGATGGTCACGCGTCCTCCTTCACGAGTCCGAGCAAGCGGGCGGCGTTGAGCTTGAGGATCTTGGGGCGGACGTCGTCGGCGATGTCGAGCTTCGCGAAGTCCGCGAGCCAGCGGTCCGGGGTGATCACCGGGTGGTCCGAGCCGAACAGCACCTTGTCCTGCAACAACGTGTTGGCGTACCGGACGAGCTGCGGCGGGAAGTACTTCGGCGACCAGCCGGACAGGTCGATGTGCACGAACGGTTTGTGCGTCGCGACGGCCAGCGCCTCGTCCTGCCACGGGAACGACGGGTGCGCCAGCACGATCCGCAGGTGCGGGAAGTCCACGGCGACGTCGTCCACCAGCATCGGGTTGGAGTGCTTCAGTCTGATGCCGCCGCCACCGGGCACGCCGGCGCCGATCCCGGTCTGTCCACTGTGGAACAGCGCGGGCACGCCGAGCTCCTCGATGACCTCGTACAGCGGGTACGCCATCCGGTCGTCCGGCGAGAAGTCCTGCAGGCTGGGGTGGAACTTGAACCCGCGCACGCCGTGCTCCTCGACCAGCCTGCGGGCCTCCCGGACGGCGGCGCGGCCCTTCCACGGGTCGACGCTCGCGAACGGGATCAGCACGTCGGCGTGCTCGGCGCAGGACGCGGCGATCTCCTCGTTGGAGATCCGGGGGTGGCCGGTGGCGTGCTCCGCGTCGACGGTGAAGATCACCGCGGCCATGTTCCGCGCGCGGTAGATCTCCGCCGTTTCGGCGATCGTCGGCTGCCTGTGGGCGGTCTTGAAGTACTTGGCCGAGGCCTCGATCAACTGGGGGCTGAGGGAACTGTGGCCGTCGCGCGAGATCTCCGCGTGCGTGTGGACGTCGATCGCGACGAGGCTGTCCACGTTCATTTTGGGAACGTTCATGGCGCCACCGGTGCCGGGATGCCGTAGCTCTCGGGCTCGAACTCCGCGAAGTGCGCGGCGATCCCGTCGGCCGTCCAGCCCCCGTCGGCGAACTGGACCTGCTTCTCGGCGGGGTGCGACCAGAGCGCGAGCCGGTCGCCGCCGATGCCGATCGCCTGCCCCGTCACGCCCTTCGCGGCGTCGGAGGCCAGGTGGACGACCAGCGAGGCGACGTCCTCGACGGTGCCGAGCCCCTCGTCGCGCCGCAGCCACGCGGGCAACGGCTCACCGGTCCGTTCGGACTCCTCGATCAACGGCGCGAACGCCGGAATCGTCCTCGTCATCTCGGTCGCGGCGACCGGCACGATCGCGTTCACGGTGATGTCGGAGCGGGCGAGTTCCAACGCCCAGGTCCGTGCCATGGCGGCGATTCCGGCCTTCGCGGCCGCGTAGTTGGTCTGGCCGAAGTTGCCGCGCTGACCGGCGGGGGAGGAGACCAGCACGAGACTGCCGCCGGTGCCCTGCTCGCGCATCCGCACCGCTGCCGCGCGGGCGCAGGTGAACGTGCCGCGCAGATGCACGTCGATCACCGCGTCGAAGTCGTCGTCGGTCATCTTCCACAGCACCCGATCGCGCAGGATCCCCGCGTTGGTGACCAGCACGTCGAGCCGCCCGAACTCCTCGACGGCGGCCGCGACGAGCCGGTCGGCGGTCGAGGTGGGCCCGACCGGGGCGACGACCGCGACGCCCGCGATCTGTTCGGCGAGCTCGACGACCGACTCGTCCACGTCGTTGACGACGACGCTGGCGCCGTTGCGCGCCAAGGCTTCCGCGTAGGCCCTGCCCAGTCCGCGGCCGGCACCGGTGACGATCGCGACCTTTCCCGTCAGCTTCATGGCACCCAAAGTAGGGCACTATCGTGACGCTCGTCTAGATGCTGCCCAACATGTATCGTGAGCAGCGTGACGCCCCAGTCCTTGATGCTCAACTTCCTGGGCCTGTACGTGTTCGGCCGCGACATCGCGGTCTACTCGGGCAGCGTGATCGACGTCTTCGGGCGCGTGGACGTCTCGGAGGAGGCGGTCCGCTCGACGCTGACCCGCATGACCTCACGAGGCCTGCTCGCCAAGCGCCGCAACGGCCGCAAGGTCTACTTCGGACTGACGCCGCGCGCGACGGACGTCCTGCGCGACGGCGAGCAGCGCATCTGGCAGCGCGGCGCGGTGAACAGGGACTGGGACGGCACCTGGACGCTCGTCGGCTTCTCGCTGCCCGAGGGCCGCCGAGGCGAACGGCACGACCTGCGCTCGCAACTGCAGTGGGCGGGCTTCGGTCCGGTGCAGAACGGCCTGTGGATCGCGCCGGGCACGCGGGACGTCACCGCGCTGGTCGAGTCGCTCGCGGAGAACGTCACGGTCTTCACGGCGCAGCACGCGAAGCCGACCGAGGCCGCCGACCTGGCGCGCCGGGCGTTCGACACGGCCGCGATCGGCGCCCGCTACCAGGACTTCCTGGCGCGCTGGCGCGAGCCTTTGGACGCGCCCGACGACCTCGCCCGCCAACTGCTGCTGCACGGCGACTGGCTCGACCTGGTCCGCCAGGATCCGCACCTGCCGGCCGAACTGCTGGACCGCGACTGGCCCGCGATCGAGGCCGAGCAGCTGTTCCAGACCCTCGCCACCCGCTACGCCGAGACCGCTACCCCCATCGCCGAGGGAGTCATCGAGTCGATCCCTGCTAGCTAGATCACAACGCCATCCAGGGGATAGCGCTAACGAAAAGTTAGTGCAAAACTCTCGTGCACCAGACCAGAGGAAGGTGCCCGAGATGCTCAACCGACGCTCGCTCATCACGCAGGGCAGCACCGCCGCGTTCGGTGCGATGGCCCTGGCCGCCGTCACCGGCGGCGTGGCCGAAGCCGCCGCCCCGGCGGGCTACTCGCCGTGGACGCCGCTGCCCGACCCGGCCACGACGCGGGTGCCGAACCCGCCGTTCGTCAAGGACCTGACCAGGGAGGAACGCGACAACCTGAAGACGTTCGACGAGCTCGACTTCGACGTCTTCAGCCACGAGAAGTGGGCGCGGCTGGGCGAGAGCCACGCCCGCAACATCCGCGTGCACTGGCCCGACGGCCACTACACCGACGGCATCGACAAGCACATCGAGGACCTGAAGGCGCTGTTCGTGTGGGCGCCCGACACCCGCATCGAGTCGCACTACCTGCGGGTGGCGAACGGCGGCCTGACAGCGGTGGCGGGGGTCATGCAGGGCACGTTCACGCGGCCCATGCCCGACGGGAGGGGCGGGTTCATCGCGCCGACCGGGAAGAAGTACGCGATCAACATGGCCACGATCGGGCTGTGGAACCGGCGCGGCACGATGGACGAGGAGTTCCTGTTCTGGGACAACCAGACGTTCTTCGCGCAGATCGGTCTGGGCTGAGGGAGGGCCTCGGCGATCGTGGTCCGGTCTGGACGGCTCCTGCGCGCGGTTGCGCCGTTCGAGTGGTCCGCGTTTCGGGCTGTGCGGGCGGGGAACCCGGACGCTGCTTCAAGATCGCCGGGGCCATTGGGGGACCCGGCGGTCCGCTAGGCGCCTGGGGGTGCCTGGCGTGGTCTGGGGGATTTGATGAGACGCCACGTCTTGCGTGGATCAAAGCTGTCCTTGTTCGCCGCCGCGGTCTTGCTCGCCGGCGGCATCGTCCCAGCGGCGTCCGCGGAGGCGCCGCGGGAGTGGGTCCCGTCCGCGAACGTCAACCGCACCGCCGTCGGAGGTCCGCCACCCGCTCGCGCAGCGGGGGAACGAGGGCCCAGGACGATCACCTGCACGTCGTTCGACCAGCCAGGATCCCTGCCGTCGTACCCGATGGAACGGCACCGGATCAGCGACCGGCTCGAACTCGCGGTCAACCTGCACAGCGGCAACCTGATGGTCACCGCACGTGACCTGACGCTGAAGGGCACCGGGCTCAACCTGTCCGTGAACCACGTCTACAACAGCCAGGACTGGGCTCGGAACTCGTTCGGCAACTGGCAGCTCAACAGCGGCCCCGCCGTCCGGCTCGTCGCGTGGAACGGCAGCATGGAGCTGTACGGACCCAACGGGTACTGCGTGTCGTTCACCCAGCGGGCCGACGGCACCTTCGCCGACGCGCCGGGACTCGGTGCCACGCTGGAGAAGATCGAGGGGGACAAGTACAACCTCGCCTTCCGCAACTCCAAGGAGACCTGGACGTTCAACGCGGACGGCTGGCTCCTGTCGCAGTCCGACCGCAACGGGCACAGCAACTCCATGCGGTACACGGCGGACGGCGAGATCGCGTCGATCGTCGACTCGCAGGGGCGCGTCACGACGTTCGCGGGTGACGAGACCGGTGCGGTCGAGTCCATCACCGACCCGTCCGGGTTCACGTTCGGCCAGTTCGCCTACGACTCCGGCAGGCTGACCCGGTTCGCGGGCCGTGACGGCAAGCCGGTCTCGGTGACCTACGACGTAGACGGCAACCTGACGTCGATCACCGACGCGCGCGGCGGCAAGTACACCGTGACGTGGAAGAACTCCCTGGTCGAGTCGCTGACGGTGCCGATCGCCGGTGGTACCGCCACCACGAAGTACGACTTCGACCTCAGCGCGCGCAAGACCACCGTCACCGACGCGAACGAGCGCAGTTCCGTGCACGAGTTCGACAGCGAAGGCAGGCAGACCAAGGCCACCGACGCACTCGGGCACGCGCAGTCGACGACGTGGACGGCCAACAGCGACGTCAACTCGGCGACCAACGCGTTGTCGCACTCGACGACCTATCAATACGACACGCTGAACAACCTCGTCGGCACCTCATTGCCGACCGGTGCCAAGAACGTGGTCGGCTACACCGACGCGCAGAACCCGCATCTGCCCACCCAGGTCACCACGTCTTCGGGCGAGCAGATCACGTCCGAGTACGACTCCAGCGGCAACGTCACCAAGGTGCGCTCGGTGGGCTTGAACGCCGACGTGCAGACCTACAGCTATCGCGGAGGTTTCGGCAACCTGCTCGGCTCCCGCACCGACGGCAAGGGCGCCACGACGGCGTACGAGTACGACCGGTTCGGCAACCTGACCGCTGTCGTGCCGCCGGCGCCCGCCAAGCCGACCCGGTACGGCTACGACTCCCTGTCGCGTCTCACCAGCGTCACCGACGGCAACGGCGTGAAGATCGACTACGGCTACGACCAGATGGACCGCGTCATCACGATCAAACGCGGCGCCACGACGCTGCAGGCGAACACCTTCGACGCCAACGGAAACCTGACCGGCACGCAGACCTCGAACGCCACGCGGGCACTCGAGTACGACCCGTCCAACAGGCTGACCAAGGTCACGCGCGGTGGCGAGGTCGTGTCGTACTCCTCCGACAAGATCGGCAACATCCGCACGATCACGACCCCGACCGGCACCGCCACCTACAACTACGATGCGGCGAGCAGGCTCACCTCGCTGGCGGATTCCTACGGCGGCACAACGGGTTTCGGTTACGACGACGCGGACCGGCGCACCACGACCAGCTTCCCCGGCGGGGCGGTGCAGACCACCGGCTACGACAACTCCGGCCGCTGGAAGTCGATCAACGTCGCCAAGCCCGGCAGCCCCGCGGTGTTCACGGCGAGCTACAGCTACACCAAGCCCGACGGCACGGACACCGACAAGATCCGCTCGAAGACGGTCAAGGGCGTCACGACCGACTACACCTACGACGCCCTCGGACGCCTGACGCGCGCGGGCAACGGCAACTACGACCTGGACCTCGCCACCAACCTGCTCAGCGGTGAGGGACGCACCTACCAGGTCAACGCGGCGGACCAGTACACGAAGATCAACGACACGGCCGTGTCGTTCGACGGCGCGGGCAACTACGCGTCGACCACGAACCCGGACTCGAGCTTCACCTTCAGCCCCACCAACCAGGTGCTCACCGGCAACCTCGGTGCGACGAAGGTGCTCGACTTCAAGTTCGACACCGTCGACCAGACGCAGCCGGGCTCCATCACCGAGTCGGGCACGGGCTTCCAGACCACGCACGCGTTCACCAGGACGGCGCTCGGGGTAACGGAGACCGTGGACAACGGCAAGCGCTCCAGCTACACCCGCGACCCGAACGGCCTGCTGGTCGGGCTGAAGGACGCCGCCGGGGCCAGGTTCGGCGCCGTCACCGATCAGCAGGGCAGCGTGCTGGGGCTGGTCGACTCGTCCGGCAACCTCGCCGCCGAGTACACCTACGCCCCGTACGGCGCGGTCACCGCGACCGGCGCCGCGGCCACGTCCAACCCGTTCCGCTACCTCGGGGCGTACCAGTTGCAGCGCGGTCACTACCTGCTCGGCTACCGCGTGTACGACAGCGCGTACGCGCGCTTCCGCTCCCCGGACCCCACCGGCCAGGAGGCGAACCCCTACAACTACGCGCAGGGCGACCCGATCAACAAGAGCGACCCCACCGGCGCCTACGGGTGGGCGGACTTCGCGGGGGACGCCGTCGGCGGTCTGTTCGGACTGGCGGTCGGCGTGTCGTTCGGAACCGCGATCTCGCCCTACGTCACGCCGGTCGGCGGTGCCATCGGCGGTGTGGCCGCCGGCGGTTGCATCAAGGAGACGGTGTCCAACGTCGTGACCAACACGATCAACGGACAGACGACGGGGCTCGGTGAGTCCGCGGGCGCGTGTGCCGGCGGCGCGGTGCTCGGTGCACTCTGAAACGCAGAGGAGAACGATGAATCGCAGAACGGCGTGGCTGGCCGGCGTGGCAGTGCTCGCTCTGGTCCTGCTGGGGGTGTTGCTGCCCAGCCTGCGAGCGGGTGAGCTCACCGTCAGCGTCCCGACTCTGATCACGGTGGTCGTGGCGGCCGTCATCGCCGGCACCGTGCTGAGTCTCGGGACACGCAGGCGGTAGAAGACCTCGGGGGTGGGCGCTCACGCTCACCCCCGAGGCCACGCCACTCGATCAGGGGGTTTGCCCGGTGGGCGGCGCGTCGCTGCGCCTGCGGTCGCGGCTCGGCGGCAGTCTGGAACGCCAGACGGCCGAAGAAGTGCGGAAGGAACTACGAGTCGATGATCCGGATCCTGCACACCAAAGATCAGCAGGTGCGAGTGACGTGGGCGCTTCCCCGGCACGAGCCCCCAGGGCCCGTCAGCGTGGTCGGTGACTTCAACGACTGGACTCCGGGAACGA
Organism: Lentzea sp. NPDC058450; assembly: GCF_042721395.1. Classification (NCBI taxonomy): domain Bacteria; kingdom Bacillati; phylum Actinomycetota; class Actinomycetes; order Pseudonocardiales; family Pseudonocardiaceae; genus Lentzea; species Lentzea sp. NPDC058450. The sequence continues at coordinate 80,120 of NZ_JBHXLO010000014.1, read as the reverse complement.
CCGCACTCCGAGCTCGCTCCAACGGGAGCCGCACCGCCTCGGTCGTCGTCGCACGCGGTACCACGCTGTGCTTCCGCTACCTCGGGCCGGACGGCCACTGGTTCGACGACGAGGACGCGGCGGACCGCGACCACCAGGGGTGCGTGATCACGGTTTGACGTTCTGCGCCGGCTTCGTGGTCAGTGCGCCAGCGTGGGACGGCTCCGTGACCACCGGTCCTCCATCGTCTCCTGCACCACGAACCGGGCGAGGTCGTCGCGGTTGATCGCGGTGCCGCCCGCGGGGTTCTCGGCGTCACCGACCCGGTAGGTCCCGGTGGCCGGTGTGTCGACGATGCGGGTCGGGCGCACGGCGGTCCAGTTCAGTCCGCTGTCTTCGAGGATGTGCTCCATGGCGCGCATGTCGCCGTAGAGCTCGCGCATCAGCGTGCGGGCGACGGCGCGGTACCAGAGTGGGTGGTGAGGGTCGCCGTGGCGCACTCCGCTGGAGGAGAGCACGACGATCCGGTCGACGTTCTCCTCCAGCATCGCCGTCACGAAGTGCTGTGCGCTGGTGGAGTACAGGCCGTTGGCGCGGCTTCCGGACGGGCCGATCGCGGAGATGACGGCGTCTTGGCCGGCTATGGCGGCGCTTACGTCGGCGGGGTCCAGGACGTTGCCTCGTAAGACTTCGAGGTTGGGGAGGTCGGCGCGGAACGTGGTGCGCACCACGGCGCGGACGGTGTGGCCCGCGTTGAGGGCTTGTTCGACGATGGCGTGGCCGGTGGCGCCGTTCGCGCCGAAGATGACGAGCTTGCTCATGGTGCTCTCCTGAGGTCAGTGGTGGTCGGCGGCGGCGGTGTGGGGGAGCAGCGGGACGGCCGCCAGGCAGGCGAGGATGACGACCCCGACCGTCAGGAGCGTGGTGGTCATGGCGGTGGTGGTGCCCGCGGCGGTGGTCGTGGCCAGGAAGACGCTGGTGACCGTTGCGGAGCCGATGCCGTTGGCCACCTGCTGGACGGCGCTGAGGGAGCCGCTGGCGGCGCCGGCCTCGTGGGGTTCCACGTCGCCCAGCGCGAAGGTGAAGATCGTGCTGAAGCAGATGCCGGCGCCGAGGCCGATGACGGTCGTCGCGATGGCGTTGTGCCACCAGGTTGCTTCTGCGTTCACGACCAGCAGCAGGAACGCGGTTCCGGCGAGGGTGGTGAGGAGTCCTGCCACGACCATCTTGCGGCCCAGTTTCGGCACCAGGGCGGTGCTGACGCCGGAGCCGGCCATGATGCCGACGGTGAGCGGGATGAGGTTGAGCGACGTCGTGGTCGGGGAGTAGCCGAGGCCCAGCTGGAAGAACAGCGAGATCACGTACATCAGGCCGCTGAACGCCGCGAACACCAGCAGGCCCATGACCAGTCCTGAGGTGAAGCCGCGGTTGGACAGCAGCGAGCGGGCCAGGAGGGGTTGGTCGCTGCGCGTCTGGCGGCGGCAGAAGGCGGCGAAGAGCGCGGCGCCCAGAGCGGTTGCCGTGATCGACAGCGCGTCCCAGCCGTGTTCGGCGCCGGTGATCAGGCCGAACAGCAGGCTGAAGAGCGAGGTGGCGAGCAGGCCGCCGGCCACCAGGTCGATGCGCGCGGTGCGGTCGGGCTCGACGGTCGGCAGGTAGCGGAAGGCCAGGGCCAGAGCCACGCCGCCGACCACGATGTTGATCAGGAAGATCGGGCGCCACGCCAGGCCGAAGAGGTCGGCGTCGATCAGGACGCCGCCGAGCAGCGGGCCGGCCACCGCGAAGATGCCCAGCATCGGGCCGAAGAGGCCGTACGCCTTGCGCAGCGCGTCTTTCGGGAACGTCGAGGTGATGATCGCCATGCCCTGCGGGATGAGCAACGCGCCGAACGCGCCCTGGGCCACGCGGGCGCCGATGAGCATCTCCGGGCCCAACGCGAGGCCTGCCGCAGCGGAGGCGAGGACGAAGCCGGTGAGGCCGGTCAGGAACGTGCGGCGCTGGCCGAAGCGGTCGCCCAGGCGGCCGCCGAGGACCAGGAGTGAGCCCAGGGCCAGCGCGTAGGACGCGCCCAGCCAGGTGATCAGGCCGGGGCCCGCGCCCAGGTCGGCGGTCAGCGATGGCGCGGCGACGTTGGAGATCGTCGCGTCGATCAGGTCCATGGCGTCGGCGAGCAGGACGACGACGAGCGTCAGCACCATCGTGCGCTTCGGGGTTTCGAGTGTGGTCTCGAACGGGATCGTAACGAACATGTTCGTCACGATCCCGTTCGAGGTGGTGATAGGCTGATCACATGGCACGACAAACGCCGGTCAGCCGCCGTGAGCGGCCGGCGAAACCCGCTCTGACCAGGGACGGCATCGTGGACGCCGCGATGGCGATCCTGGTGGCCGAAGGCGCGCAGGCGCTGACGATGCGCCGGGTCGCGGGTGCGTTGGACACGGGGCCGGCGTCGCTGTACGTCTACGTCCGCAACGCCACCGAGCTCAGCGCGCTGCTGATCGACCGGCTGATCGCCTCGCTGGACCTGTCCTGGGACGGGGTGGAGCCCTGGCGCGACCGGCTGCACCGGCTGTTCGCCGACTACTCGGCGATGCTGGCGGACCACTCGGGCATCGCGCGGCCGGCGTTGTTCGTGTGGCCGGACGGGCCGCACTACCTCGACCTGATCGAGGTGCTGATGCGGTTGCTGACGGCGGCGGGGGTGCCGCCGGAGGCCGCGGGACGGGCGACGGACCTGCTGCTCCAGCACGCCACGGCGGCGGTCGCGGAGTGGGACAGCCGCCGGGAACGGGGCGAGCAGGACCTCAGCGACCTCGTGACCACGCTCGACTCGGCCGATCCCGAGCGGCACCCGACGGTGGCGGCGCTCGGGTCGGCGCTCTTCGTGCGCGGCAGCCACGAGGAGCGCAGCGCGTGGCTCATCGACACGTTGCTGGACGGCGTCCTGGCGCCCACGCGTTCGTCGGGCTGAGGGCTGAGTTCGCCGACGAACTCAGCTCTCAGTTGGGAGAGCTAACGATTGTCGCCACTCGGCCGACGTCTGTTCGTGGCCAACGACTCAGAAGGCACGGTGTCAGCCAACGAATCGACGGGCCGCGTGGCGATGCCCGAGGTGTACGCGGCCGTCGCGGCGAGGCGGACTCAGTTCGACAACATGCTCTGGCAGGTCCCTGTCCTGACCGTGACGGCGCAGGCGTTCCTGTTCTCGATCGCGCTCGGTGCGGACACCCGATCCACCGCGCGGATCATCGCCTGCGTCCTCTCTATGTTGATCACCTTTCTGACTCTGCACCTGTTCACGAGGCATCGTCAGGCGGAGATCACCGACTCCCACTGGCTGAGGGACTACGAGCGTGAGCACTACGGCGACAGCCTGGCACATGGGTCTGTCTGGCGGCAGAGGCGCGAACGGACCCGCGACGCGTTCGGAGTGTTCGCCGTGTTCGAGCGCATGCCGGGGTTCAAGACGTGGTCCGTCGGGCTTTCGCTGTTCGGCGCGGCCGCGCTGGTGATCCTGGTGCTGACGATCTTCTGGCCGCAGCTGCTGCAGAAGCCTTGAGCGAGCGCGTCCTCTCCCAGTGGCGGCCTGGCAGGAGCCAGGCCGCCGGGGAATCACGCCACCGCGGTGCCTTCCAGCTCGACCATCAGCTCCGGCAGCGCCAGCCTGGTCACACCCAGCATGGTCGTCGGGGGTGACACCCGCGCCTGGCCGAGCCGACCGGCCAGCACGCCGTAGTGCTGGAACAGCACGTCGACGTCGGTGGTGTAGACGTTGAGCCGCACCAGGTTCGTGAGGGCCATGCCCGCCTCGGCGAGCACCGCCTCCAGGTTGTCGAGGCTCAGGGACAGTTGCGCGGCCATGTCGCCGGCGTGCTCGGGCTTGCCCTCGGCGCTCATCGAGGTCTGTCCGGCGCAGTACAGCGTGCGGGTCTGGCCGGTGACGACCTCGCCCTGGTGGTAGCCCAGCTGCGCCGACCACGGCCACGGGTTGACCGGCGTTCGTTCCACTGCCACAACGACTCCTTCTTCTTTGAGGACCGTCGTAGCCTCGCAAGCAATACACGACGTCCTGTGTCATGTATTGCCGTAGGGTTTCGGGGATGCGTGCCGACCGTCTGGTTTCGCTGGTCCTGCTGTTGCGGCGGCACGGACGGCTGTCGGCTACGGCGTTGGCCCGCGAGCTCGAGGTGTCGACGCGCACGGTGCTGCGCGACATCGAGGCGTTGTCCGCGGCGGGTGTGCCGGTCTACGCCGAACGCGGGCGGCACGGCGGGTTCGCGCTGCTGCCCGGCTTCCAGACCGAGCTGACCGGCCTCAACCACGACGAGGCGCTCGCCCTGCTGGTCGCCGGGTCGCGGCGGGGTGCGCAGGTGTTCGGGCTCGGGTCGGCGTTGGCGTCGGCCGTGTTGAAGGTGGTCGACGCGCTGCCGGAGAGCTATCGGCGGACGGCGGCCGGGGCAGCCGAACGGCTGCTCATCGACCCCGAGATCGACCTGCTGGCCCGGCGCTCCACCGAGGAGGAGTTGCCGGACGACGTGGTGGCCGAGGTCCGGCGGGCGGTGTTCGGCGGGCGGCGGTTGCGGATCCGGTACGCGGCCAAGGACGCGGAACCGCAGTGGCGCACGGTCGATCCGATCGGGCTCGTGACCGTGCGGGAGCAGGGATATCTGCTGGCCACGCGGGACGGCGCCGACCGGACGTACCGGTTGTCGCGGATCGTCTCGGCGCAGGAGCTGGACGAACCGGCGCAACGGCCTGACCGCGTCGACCTCGACCGGGCCTGGCAGGAGCGGAGCACGCGGTTCCGCGCGGGGGAGGACCAGGTCGTGGTCCGGTTGAAGGTGCGTCCGGAACGGCGGGAGGAGCTGGTCGGGACGGCGGTCGCGGTCCTCGCCGAGGACGCCGGCGTGCTGGAGGTCGCGTTCCAGGACGCGCGGCACGCCGAGTGGGCGGTGTGGCGGTCGTCGACCGGGGTGGAGGTGCTGGAGCCGCAGTGGTTGCGGGCCGCGCTCAGGGAACGGGCGCTGGCCGTCGCCGCGCGGTACGAGGAGTCCGATGGACGCTGACTTCAGCCGGTACCTCAACGCCCGCGTGCTGTCGGGCATCGGCGCGGTCGTGGCGGTGGTGGCGCTGCCGGTGCTCGTCTACCAGCTCACCGGCTCGGCGGGCTGGACGTCCGCCGTCGCGGCTGCGGAAGCGTTGCCGTACCTGGTGTTCGGGCTGCCCGCCGGTGCCCTCGCCGACCGGCTCGACCGCCGGAAGATGATGGTGGCGATGGAGTTCACCGTCGCCGCCGTGCTGCTCAGCGTGCCGCTGGCGTGGCTGCTGGACGGGCTGACCGCGCCGCACGTCGTCGCGGCGGGGTTCGCCACCCAGTCGACCTTCGTGTTCTCCAGCGCCGCCAACTTCGGCGCGCTGCCCGCGTTGGTGGGCAAGGAGAACCTCACCGCCGCCTACTCGACCCTCGCCGGGCGCACCACGGCCGTGGAGCTCATCGTGCCCGGGGTGACCGGGTTGCTCGTGGCGGTGGTGTCCCCGGCGGCGTTGCTGGCGGTGAACGCGCTGACGGCCGTGGGCGCGGTGATGTTGTTGCGCGGCATCACGAGCAGCATGGCGACCCCGCGCAAGGTCGAGGGCGCCGGACAACTGGTCGCGGACGTGCGGGAAGGCCTCCGGTTCGTGTGGCGCGAGCCGGTCATCCGGTTGCTCACGCTCGTCGGCGCCACGCACTCGGTGGCGTCCGGCGCGTGGATGGCGGTGCTCGTGCCGTTCGCCGACCAGGTCCTCGGCGTGGCACCGAAGGGCGACCTGCGGCTGTCCGCGTTGTTCACCTGCTGGGGGCTCGGCGCGATCATCGCGTCCCGGCTGCTGCCGAGGGTCACGAAGAGGTGGGGGAACGCCAGGGTGGCGCTGGCGGGGTTGCCGTTGTCGTTGCTGGGCGGGGTGCTCGTGCTGGTCAGCGGGCACTGGCTGGTGTTGTGCGCGACCGCGACCTGCTGGGGGATCACCGGCGCGGTCGTGGTGATGAACGGGATCGTCTACCGGCAGCAGGTGTGCCCGGACGAGCTGCAGTCGCGGGTCAACACGACCGCGCGGATGGTGGCGTGGGGGCTCGGCCAGCCGCTCGGAGCGGGACTGGCCGGCGCGGTGTCGGTGGCGGCGGGCGACCCGCGAGCCGGGCTGGGCGCCGGGCTCGCGGTGCTGCTGGCAGGCGTGGGCTGGGCCTGGGCGTCGCCCGTCCTGCGACGCGCCGCGTGATCAGAAGTAGCGCAGCCACACGTACCCCCACGCCATCGCCGTGCTCACCAGCGTCACGACGATGCCGTAGCGGGTGAACTGCCAGAACGTGATCTTGTGGCCTGCCCGGGCCGCGATGCCGAGCGCGACGACGTTGGCGCTCGCCGCGACCGCAGTGCCGTTGCCGCCGAAGTCCGCGCCCAGCGCGAACGCCCACCACAGCGACTGGCCCGTCGCGGCATCGGGGATCCCGGCGACCATGCCCTCGACCACCGGCGCCATCGTTGCCACGTAAGGGATGTTGTCGAAGAACGCGCCGAGCACGCTGGAACCGAACAACAACGCCGAGGCGGCCGCGAAGTGGTTGTCGCCGAACGCGGAGATCGCCCACGTGCCGATCGTCTCGATGACGCCGGTGTGCACGAGGCCCGCCACCATGATGAACAGGCCCATGAAGAACGTCAGCGTCGGCCACTCGACCTCGGCCAGCACGTCGTTCACGTCCGCCCGCGTCACCAGCAGCATCACGCCCGCGCCGACCAGCGCGACGATCGCCGGGTCGAGGTGCAGCACCGAGTGCAGGCCGAACCCGAGCACCACACCGGAGAACACGATCAGGCACCGGCGCAGCATCGCGGGGTCGGTGATCGCCCGCCGCTCCTGCAACGCCATGATCGACTCGACGTGCTCGGCGTTGTACTGGAACGACTTGCGGAACAGCACCTTCGTCAGCAGCACGAACACGACGAACACGACCGTGACGATCGGTGCCATGTGCACCAGGAAGTCCATGAAGGACAGTCCGGCCCGGCTGCCGATGATGATGTTCGGCGGGTCGCCGATCAACGTGGCCGCACCACCGATGTTGGACGCGAGCACCTCGGCGATCAGGTACGGCTGGGCGGCGATCCGCAGCCGGTTGCACACCACGATCGTGACCGGCGCGACCAGCATGATCGTGGTGACGTTGTCGAGGAACGGCGACGCGATGGCCGTGATGATCATCAGCATCACCATCAGCCGGTACGGCCGGCCGCGCGCCCGTTTGGCGGCCCAGATGGCGAGGTAGTCGAACACGCCGGTCTGCTTGACGATCCCGACGATGATCATCATGCCGAACAGCAGGAAGATGACGTTCCAGTCGATGCCCGCGTGTTCGGAGTAGAACACCTCGGAACCGGGGACCAGGCCGAACACGGCCATCAGCCCGGCGGCCACGAGCACGACCTTGACCTTGTTCGCCTTCTCCGTGGCGATGAAGAAGAACGCGACGAGGAAGATCGTCAGGGCGAGTGCGGCGCTCACGGATCTCCCAACCCGATGGGTGTCACCGCCGGCGCGAGTTCAGCGCGCCGGCGGTGACGGGGGACAGATGGTCAGGTGGGGGTTCAGTCCTCGCCGCTGTAGACGGCGAGCGAGGTGATGAGCCGGTCGAGGGTGATCGCACCGACGAGCGTTCCCGCCTCGTCGACCACGGCCACCAGCGGACTGTGCTGGCGCGCCATCAAGGCGGCGACCTCCAGCAACGTCGCGTCGGCGCGCACGGTCGCGGGTTTGGCGCGTTGGTTCGGCGCCACGTCCCCGACGGTGCGGTCGGTCAGCTCCATCCAGAACAGGTCGGCGCTGCTCTCGTCGACGACCCGGCACAGCGCCGGATCCTCCTGAAAGGACTGCGGCACGGCGAGCCGCAGCACCTGCGTGCCGGGCAGCACGGTCCACGGCCGCGCGCGGTCGTCCACCACGATCAGTCCCGGCAGCCTGTTGACCGCCATGACCCGCACCGCCTTGGTGATCGGGTCGTCGACCGTCACGGTCGGGACGTTGATGGCGATGTCGCGTGCCTGCATGGCATCAGCCCGTTCGGTGCGTCCGGCGAGTCCCGCTGTGGACATGGCGCCTCCCGTCTCCAGCCAGGTGTCGGTGGAAGTCTGTGCGGGACGGCGTTCCGGAACCATCGGGTGCAACACCCATTTCGGGCGTTCCGGGCATGTAGGGGTCAGTGGCGGCGGTCGAGGCCGATCAGTCCGGCGACGATGAGGCCGGCGGCGAGGACGACGGCGTGGGGTGCGGCGATGCCGGCTGTGAGGAGAGCCAGGGCCACGCCGAGGAAGACCCAGGGCAGCGGCCGGCGAGAACGGATGCGGGGACGGGTGGGGCGGTCCGTGGTGTGCGGCAGGAGTTCGCCTTTCGGTGAGCTGGATTCCTCGACGTGAGGTCTGGCACCTCCTACGATCTCCCGTTCGTGCGCTTGCGGGCGATCCGTCCGGTTGCTCAACTTCCGTCCACCTGACGGGATGGCGCAGACCGGATTTGGGTGCTGCCACGGATGTACGCGGGCGGGGGTGAGTCGTCAGCCTCGCAGGCGTGCTGGCAAGTGAACACGATGCGATGGCGCGCGCCTCGGCGCCGGAGCGGACCTATCGTCCCGAACTCCAGGGTCTGCGCGCCGTCGCCGCCTTGCTCGTGGTGGTCTACCACGTGTGGCTCGGCCGGGTCTCCGGCGGAGTGGACGTCTTCTTCCTGATCTCCGGGTTCCTGGTGACCGGGCAACTCGTGCGGGCGACGCGGCGCGGGCGGCTCGACCTGCGCGCGGTGTGGAGCCGGATGGCCAAGAGGCTGCTGCCCGCGGCGTTCGTGGTGCTCGGGGTGACGCTGGCCGCGGCGGCGTGGTGGTTGCCGGAGAACCGGTGGGCGCAGACGGTGCGGGAGATCGTGGCGTCGGCGTTGTTCCTGGAGAACTGGCAGCTGACGGCGGACTCCACTGACTACTACGCCCAGCACGCGCAGGCCAGCGTGGTGCAGCACTTCTGGTCGTTGTCGATCCAGGGGCAGTTCTACCTGTTGTGGCCACTCCTGGTCATGGTGGTGACGCTGCTCAGGCGTTCGCTCTTAGCTGTGCTGTCGGCCGTTTTCGTGCTGTCTTTCGGTTTCTCGGTGTGGCTCACGGCGGTCGACCAGCCGCTGGCGTACTTCCACACGGCGACGCGGATCTGGGAGTTCGCGTTCGGTGGGCTGCTGGCGATCGTCATCTCGCGCATCGACCTCGGGCGTCCACTGAGGACGGTGCTCGGGTGGGCGGGCCTGCTGGGGCTCGTGGTCTGCGGAATCGTGCTGGACGTCGGCGCGGGCTTCCCCGGCTACCTGGCGTTGTGGCCGACGGCGTGTGCTGCCGCCGTGATCACCGCGGGTACGAGCGGCAGCGCGTTCGGCGCGGACCGGCTGCTCGCCGCGGCGCCGTTGCGGTACCTGGGGGATCTGAGCTACGCCCTCTACCTGTGGCACTGGCCGATCCTGGTCGGCTGGCTCGTGGTGTCCGGCCGCACCGAGGTCGGGCTCACGGACGGGGTGGCGATCATCGGTGCGTCGCTGGTGCTCGCGGCGGCCACGCACCACCTCGTCGAGGAACCCGTGCGCAGGTCCAGGTTGCGGGCGCGGACGATCACGGCCGCACTGCTGGTGGCGTTGCTGACGGCGGCCTGGGTCATCCAGCCCAGCGGACCGAAGGAGATCGCCGCGCAGGTCGCGGCCACGGACTTCGCCGCGCTCGACGGCCAGCGCTGCGAGAAGCCGGACGAGGACCTCGAGGTCTGCTACGGGCCGGTGGAGGGCCCTCCCTCCAAACGGGTCGTGCTCGTCGGCGACTCGCACATCCAGCAGTACGTGGCGGCGTTCGCGCCGATCGCCGAGCGCCGGGGCTGGCAACTGATCACCATGCTGAAGGGCGCGTGCCCGTTCTCCACGCGGTCGGAGAAGAACCCCGAGGACGTGTCGTGCGTGCGGTTCAACGACAGCGCGGCGGCCGAGATCGTCGCGCTGCGCCCCGACTTCGTCTTCACCCTCGCCAGCCGCAACGTCCAGGTCGGACTGACCGAGGTGACGCCGCCGGGCTTCGTCGAGCGCTGGCAGCAGCTCGACGCCGAGCAGATCCCGGTGATCGCGGTGCGGGACAACCCCCGCTACAGCTTCTCGGTGCTCGACTGCGTCCAGGTGCACGGCCCCGTCGACCGCTGCGGCGCGCCGAGGGCCGACCTGCTGGCGCCCGTGCCGCCCTACGCGGCGCTCGACGTGCCCGCCAACGTGTCGTTCCTGGACTTCAGCGACCAGCTCTGCACCGAACAGCAGTGCCCGCCGGTGATCGGCGACCTGCTGGTCAACTTCGACGACAACCACGTGAGCGCCACGTACATGCGCTCGATGTCGGAAGCCGTCGAAGCGGCGCTGGACTCGGTCACCGGCGCGTAAACCGTGAAAGTCCCGGTTGTTGTGAAGAGGTCATGAAGATCGCAGACGTGATGAATCGGGCGCCCTAGGTTCGGGGATCATTCCCTGCTCCAAAGGAAGCGCATGTACAGAAAACGAAGCGCCGCACTGTCTGCGGCGCTCCTCGTGTCGCTCACGGCGGCGACACCTGCGGGGGCGGACGAGCTCGCACCTCAGGCTGCGGGCACTCCGGGGACCGTCACGCTGATCACCGGCGACCGGGTCAACGTCACGGGCGACCAGGTGTCGAACGTGCGGATGGCCCCGGGCCGCGAGCAGCTGCGGGCGTGGCGCTACCGCCTCAACGGCCACGACCACGTCGTGCCGCAGGACGCCGTCGCCGACCTCCAGGCCGGCAAGCTCGACCCGAGGCTGTTCGACGTCACCGGACTCGTCCAGCAGGGCTACGACGACCGCACCGAACCGGCCGTGCCGACGATCGTCACCGGCACCGCCGCCCGTGCGCTGACCTCGGCCGTCAACGCCGTCTACATCCCCAAGACCGAGGCCGCCGCACGGTGGCGCGATCGCGGCGCCGCCCGCCTGGCCGCCCCGGAGAAGATCTGGCTGAACGGCCGTGTGCGCGCCTCGCTCGACCAGAGCGTGAAGCAGATCGGCGCGCCCGCCGCGTGGCAGGCCGGGTTCCGCGGCGACGGCGTGAAGGTCGCCGTGCTCGACTCCGGGTACGACCAGGCACACCCCGACCTCAAGTCCGTTGTGGACGGTTCCGCAGACTTCACCGGCGAGGGCGTGCAGGACACCGACGGCCACGGCACGCACGTCGCGAGCACGATCGCGGGCAGCGGTGCCGCGTCGCAGGGCCGCTACCAGGGCGTCGCGCCGGGCGCGAAGCTCTTGGTGGGCAAGGTGCTCGGCGAGTTCGGCGGCCGCGAGGACTGGATCGTCAACGGCATGCGGTGGGCCGTCGAGCAGGGCGCCGACGTCGTCAACATGAGCCTCGGCAGCAACGGCCCTGGCGACGGCACCGACCTGATGTCGCAGGCGATCAACGAGCTGTCCGAGTCGAGCGGCACGCTGTTCGTCGTCGCCGCGGGCAACAGCGGCAGGCGGGAGTCCGTCGGCTCCCCGGCCGCCGCCGACCGCGCGCTGAGCGTGGCGAACGTGACGAAGCAGGACCGGCTGAACCTCACGTCCAGCCAGGGACCGCGGTACGGCGACTTCGGCCTGAAGCCGGAGATCTCGGCGCCGGGCACGGACATCGTCGCCGCGCGCGCAGCCGGGACGTGGGACCAGTTCGCGGTGGGCACGAACTACGCGCAGGTCTCCGGCACCTCGATGTCGTCGCCGCACGTCGCCGGTGCCGCCGCGATCCTCGCGCAGCAGCACCCGGACTGGACGGGTGAGCAGATCAAGAACGCGCTGATCGGGTCGTCGAAGCGGCTGCCGGGCATCTCCACGTTCGCGCAGGGTGCAGGCAGGCTCGACGTCGCCCGCGCGGTGGCGCAGCAGGTCCGGGTCGAGGGCACGGCCGGGTTCGGCGCCCTCTACGGCTCCGCCGAGGCGAAGCGGGAGATCAGGTACGTCAACTCCGGCACCGCGCCGGTCACGTTGGCGCTGGAGCTGGACACCAACAACAACGGGCTCTTCACGGTGCCCAAGTCGGTGGTCGTCCCCGCCGGTGGGACAACGGTCGTCGAGCTGGTCGCGCGCCCTGGCGCACAGCCGCCGGGAGAGGTCACCGGCGCGCTGCTCGCGCGGGCCGGTGACGTGGTGCTGACGACGCCGGTGACCGGGCAGTTCAACGCCGAGCGCCGCACGCTGACGGTCAAGGTGCCGTCGAGGTCGGGCACGCCGTTCCAGTCGTTGGTGATCGCGCAGGACGAGCGGACGGGCGTGGGCTACCAGGCCTTCACCGACACCGACGTGGCGACCTTCACCGTGCCTCGCGGCACCTACCGGGTGATCGGCTACATCAGCGACTTCACGGCGGGCGACACGATGTTCGCCCAGCGCGCGGACGTCGCGAACGACACGACGATCGACGCGAACACCAAGGCGGGCCGACCGGTCACCGTGGGCGTGGACGACCCGGACGCACGGGCACAGCTCGGCGGCGGCTTCGGGCTCGTCTCCGACCCCGACGAGTCGGGACCGCTGGAGGGGGCGGCCATCGTGCGCGGCGGTGGCGTGCCGAGGGAGGGCGCGCGGCTGTACAGCGTTGCCGCACCGGCGATGCGCGGCCTGTCGCTGACGAACCTGAGCTACTTCAACCACCCGTGGGCGCTCACGACGATCGCCGGCGCGGGCGGGTTCGAGATCGGTGAGACGTACTTCCCGTGGGCCAAGGACTTCTCCGGCACGTACACGGGCAGGCTCGTCGCCGTCGGGGAGGCCGACAGGGCTTCGATCGACGCCGCCGGCGACGTCTCCGGCGCCATCGCGGTGATCACGCCGAAGAACTGGGACGACCCGGTGTTCCCGCCGGACGGCCAAGTCGCCGCCGGGGTCGACCTGCTGAAGCAGCGCGGCGCGCGGGCGGTGCTCTCCCACTTCACCACCACGATGGAGGACGGCCGCGGCGCGATCCCCGCGTTGCCCCTGGGCCTCGTCTTCAATGCTGCCGAGCTGCGCAGGATCCAGGACCTGATGACGCAACGGACGGTCGAGGCCACGATGTCGGTGCGCCCCAACAGTCCTGTCTCGTACTTCCTCGCCGAGGAGGTGAAGGGCCTGCCCGGCGGGTACGACTTCCAGTACGCGAAGTCGCGGCTCGGCCGGTTCGAGCGCAGGCTGATCGACACCATGCCCGCCGAGACCTACCGGTTCGGCAGCGCGTCGTGGACGTTCGGCGGCATGCGCGCCGGCGCGGACGTCGAGTCGAAGTGGCCGCAGCGCCGCACCGACTACGTCAGCCCCGGCGCCGGCGTGACCCTGTTCGACTCGGGTTCGTTCCTCGACAACGGCGACCTGGGCCATGTGGAGATCACGTCGCCGGTGCCGTTGAAGGCGGGGGAGAAGCGGACGTCACGGGTGTTCGCGGCGCCGTTCGGGCCGGAGCTCACCACGCAGCCGGTGTCGTCCGAGGACGGCAGGCCGATCCCGTGGGCGTACCGCAAGGGCGACCGGATCAGCCTGATGGTGCCCATGTTCGCGGACAGCGACCCCGGCACGGTGAGCTCGTACAACCCGTCGAACTCCGGCACGACCGTGGTGTCCAAGGACGGCAGGGAGATCGCGCGTGGTGACCGTCCGGCGCTCGGGTCGTACGACATCCCGGCCGGGCCCGGCTGGCTGACGCTCACCACCGAGGCCTCGCGGCCGACGGGCAACATGACGCCCGCGCTGTCGCCGAAGGTGCGGTCGGAGTGGAGGTTCCACACGCGGTCGGGCACGGACGAGCGGGTGGCGTTGCCGTTGCTGGACATCCGGTACGCGCTGGAGCTCGACGACCACAACACCGCGCACGGTGCGGTGCGGGGCACGGTGTCCGTCGCGCACCAGCCTGGTGTCGCCGCGGCGAAGGCCCGGTCGCTGGAGGTCGAGGTGTCGTTCGACGACGGCGCCTCGTGGCAGCGGGTCAGGGTCAACGGCAACGGGAAGCTGGAGATCCCGGCCGGGCCGAAGGGCTTCGCGTCGTTGCGGGCCAAGGCGGTCGACCTGCTGGGCAACTCGGTGACGGAGACGAACACCAGGGCCTACGCGGTGCGGTAGGGAACCGGGGTGCCCCGCTCGGGGGCGGGGCACCCCACCCTGCATGATCTGTCCCGTGCACCCCGCCGAGGCGATCCTGCGAAACACCGACTGGGCAGGTCTTGAGCACGCGTACGGCAGCGCCGAGGACGTGCCGCCGGTGCTCCTCGACCTGCTGAGCCTGGACGCGGAGGCGTGCGGGAACGCGCTCGCGAACCTCGACGGCGGGTTGTTGCACCAGGGCTCGATCTACTCGGCCACGGCGCCCGCCGCGCTCTTCGTGGCGGCGGTCCTGGACGATCCGCGGGTGCGGTTTCCCTGCGAGAGCGCACTGCCGTGGGACGACCGCGAACGACCGCTGCTGGCGGCGCTGCTCGAGTGGCTCGGCCAGGTCGCCTCGTCGGCGGCCTACGACCACGGCGAGGACGACGAGGACGTGAACGCCTGTCGCACGATCCGTCCCGATCTGCATGCCCTGGTCGTGCCGTTGCTGGGCGACGACGATCCGGACGTCCGGCGGGAGGCCCTGACGACCGTGAGCCACCTGCTGGCGGCCCCGGAACTCGTGGCGCATCGACCGGAGACCGCCCGGTTGCTGCTGGAGTCCGCAGTGGATGGTGCGCCGGAGGTCAGGGCCGAAGTGGCGGTGCGGCTCGGCGGGTGGGGCGTGCGGACGTTCCTGGACGACGACCATCCCGGCGTGCGGGCGTGCGCGGCGTTGACCGCGGCCTACGACGACGACCCCGCCGCGCTCGCGGAGGTGGTGGCCGCACTCCGGGATCCGGCCGGGGTCGCCTCGCTGCGACCCCAGCCGCTCGACGGCGAGGTGCGGGCGGCGCTGATCGCTGCCTTGTTGCGTCGCACCACCGCGTTCGAGGACGTGGCCGAGCTCGCGATCGGCCTGGTGATGACCTCGAACGGGTTCGACAGCGACGACTGGGGTCCGTTCGTCGTGCGGGCGTTCCCGGACGGCTGGCCGGGAACGCTGTCCGCGGCCCAGGAACGGCTGACCTCCATGCTGCTGGCCAACGACCGCTGCTGGAACCCCTTCGTCGGTGGACGGCGGTGGTTCCAGCAGGCCGGTCTGCCGGTGGAACGGGCCGAGCTGCGCGCGCTGTACGTGCGCTCCGGCCTCTAGCCGAGGTGGTGCACCTCCTGCAGGCCGTAGACCGGCGTCGGCAGGCCCTCGAAGCGCGCCTTCAGCTGCAGCGCCAGGAAGAGCGAGTAGTAGCGCGACTGGTGCAGGTTGCCGCCGTGGAACCACAGGCCGGGCTGCTGGGTGGGCTTCCACATGTTGCGCTGCTCGCCCTCCCACGGGCCGGGGTCCTTGGTGGTGGCGGAGCCGAGGCCCCAGCACTTGCCGACGCGGTCGGCCATCTCCTGGCCCGCGAGGTCGGCGACCCAGCCGTTCATCGAGCCGTAGCCGGTGGCGTAGACGACGAGGTCGGCCTCCAGTTCGGTGCCGTCGGCGAGCACCACGGTGTTCTTCGTGAGCCGGTCGACCTGGCCGCGGACGAGCTTGATCTTGCCGTCGGCGACGAGCTCCGAGGCGCCCACGTCGATGTAGTAGCCGGAGCCTCGCCTGAGGTACTTCATGAACAGGCCGGACTCGTCGTCGCCCCAGTCGAGGTCGAAGCCCGCCTGTTCGAGGCGGGCGTAGAAGTCCGCGTCGCGTTCCTTGATCTGCTGGTACACCGGGATCTGGAACTGCGGGAGGAGGCGGTACGGCAGTGAGGCGAAGATCGTGTCGGCGCGGTCGGTCGTGACGCCGGCGGCGAGGGCGCGTTCGGAGTAGAGGTCGCCGAGGGCGATGTCCATCAACGAGTCCGAGCGCACGATGTGCGTCGAGGAGCGCTGCACCATCGTGACGTCGGCGCCGTGTTCCCACAGCGCCGCGCAGATGTCGTGGGCGGAGTTGTTGGAGCCGATGACGACGGCCCTGCGTCCGGCGTAGGCCTCCGGGCCGGGGTGTTTCGACGAGTGGTGCTGGTCGCCTTCGAACTCGTCGGCGCCGGGGAACACCGGGACGTTCGCCTTGCCGGACATGCCCGTCGCGAACACGAGCTGCTTCGGTTGCAGCGTCACGGTTTCGCCGTCGCGGTCGACCGTGACCGTCCACTGTGCACCGTCGAAGGTCGCCTCCTTGACCTCGGACCGGGTCCAGTAGGGGACCTCCATCACGCGGGTGTACATCTCCAGCCAGTCCGCGATCTTGTCCTTCGGCGCGAACACCGGCCAGTTGTCGGGGAACTGGAGGTACGGCAGGTGGTCGTACCAGACGGGGTCGTGCAGGCAGAGGCTCTTGTACCGCTTGCGCCACGAGTCGCCCGCCCGGTCGTTGCGCTCCAGCACGAGCGCGGGCACGCCGAGTTGCCGCAGCCGTGCCCCGAGCGCGATGCCGCCCTGCCCGCCGCCGATGACCACGACGTACGGCTGCTGGTCGTACCCGAGTTCCTCGCTCTCCCGCTCGCGTTCCTCGGCCCACGACCGGCGGTCCTCGATCACGCCGTGCCGCACGCCCTTGGGGCGCGTGTCCTTCTTGCACTCCTCGAACCCCTTCAGCTCGTACAGGCTCGTCAGCAACGTCCACGCGCCCTCGTCGTTCAGCCGCAGGTGCCCGCGGCACCGCCCGGCCGCCGTCTCGAACTCGAGCCACGCCTCGACGACGCCGTCCGCCTCCGTCGGCGTCTCCGTGGTGCGGAACCTCTCCGGGTCCGTGCCGTCCAGGCACGCGCTGAGGAGGTCGGCGACCCCTTCGCGGCCCTCGACGGTCTTGATGTTCCAGGTGAAGGCGACCAGGTCGCGCCAGTAGCTGTCGGTCGCGAACAACCCGGCGGCGGCGTCGACGTCCCGTGCCTTCAGGGCGGCCTCGAACTGTTCCAGCCAGGCGTTCACCCGAGCCTGCGCCGTGCGTTCCACGGTCTGCGTCATCGGCCACTCCTCGTCGCTCGTCCTGGCCCCGATTCACCTCCTCGCCGCGCTTCGGCGAAACCGTTGCACCGGATTGCACGCCTGGGTCATGCTCGACCGGTGAGCGTGCCCAGGGCAGTGCCGCCCGGACAGCACCTGCCCACGTATGCCCGCGAACTGGTGCGCATGCACGACGCGGTCATCGCGGGCAGTCGCTCCTCGCTGCGCCCGCGAGCCCTCGTCTCCCGTTCCTGGAACCGCGTGCTGGACCTGGGGCTGCGCGCCGACGGCGTCAACACCCGCGACTGGCTCGGCGAGGCCGAGATCGCCCGCCGCCAGGAGGAGTCGCCGTTGCGCGAGGTCGTCCCGGACCTGCGTGCGGTGGTCGGCGGGCTGGCCGACGCCTCGCAACTGCTGCTGGTCGTCACCGACCACGAGGGCGTCATCCTGTGGCGCTCCGGCACCCCCGCCGTCCGCCGCCGAGCCGACACCCTGGGGTTCTTCGAAGGCGCCGACTGGACCGAAGGCCGTGTGGGCACGAACGCCATCGGCACCGCGCTGGCCGAGGCCGCGCCGGTCGAACTCCTGGCGGGCGAACACTTCGAGCAGGGCCAGCACCCGTGGTACTGCACCGCGACCCCGGTCCACGACCCGCGCACCGGCGCGTTGCTGGGCGTGATCGACGTGAGCGGTCCCGCGTTGACGCTGCACCCGGCGATCGGGGCGTTGGTGGAGACCGGCCGCATGCTCGCCGAGTCGCGGTTGTGGCGCTACCACCAGGAACGCCTCGACCGGTTGCGGACCTCGGCGTTGCTCACCGGTCCGTCGCTCATCGTCGACGACCACGGCTGGGTCGCGGCCTCGCACGGTGTGGCGGTGGGGCCGCGGATCGCGGCTCCGGTGGCCGGGCAACCCCTCGCGGTGCCCGGCCTCGGAGCCTGCACCCCGGAGCGGCTGGCCGGGGGATGGGTCATCCGGCCGTGCTCCGCGGATCGGTCTGTGCTGCTCGAACTCGACCTGACCCGCACTCCCCAGGTGTGGCTGTCCGGCGGTGACGCGGAATGGCGCCGCACGGTCACCCGCCGGCACGCCGAGATCCTGGTGCTGCTGCACCGCGCCGGACGCGTGGGGCTGTCCGCCGAGGCGTTGAGCAACGCGCTGTACGGCGACGCCGAGCACGTCGTCACGGTGCGGGCGGAGGTGTCCCGGCTGCGACGGCTGCTCGGCGCGTTGGTGGAGACGAGGCCCTATCGGTTGTCGGACGACGTGCGGATGTCCGTGGTCGACTGAAGTTTCCTTATGCAGACCATCGACTTGATGACCATGATTCCGGTTGATTTGGAATCGAGTCTCACGCTGGGCTGCTGTGCACTGCCAGGGCGTGGCCTGTAGCGACTGTCCTTGGGGCTAGGACCCAACTTCGAGGCAGAAACTTTCATAGCGCTGTAACGCTGGCGCGTTGGCCGCCGAAAGTCAGCGCAAGAGCGATGGGTGGTGCGTGCTTGCTGGGTGGTTCCGCGGGCGGAATCGTGAGGTTGCAGCTAGTGAGCTGACGGCTACCGACGGCGAATTCCGTGACGTCGGTTAGTCCGCCTGAATGTCGGTGTCACGCGGTTGGGGACTCGGGGAGGCGTGGCTAGGTGCTGTCGCTAGAGGCGCGTGGAGCGGAAACCGCGGTGCGGAAGGCCGATTACGGCTATTGGCAACAGTTGTTCGCGGATGCGTTCTTCGGCCGGTCGAATACCCCTGTCGTCCTGTTCGTGGATGACGATGAGCTCGCGCGCCTCGCGCCGGGTACGGCTCAGCCTGCAGTTTCACTCGCAGCAGCGGTGGCTGAGTTGTTGTTCCTGTCTGGGGGACGTCGCATCTTCCAGCAGATTCTCCGGATGCAGAAGATATGGGAGCAGGGCGATCAGATGCGTCCTCCCCCAACGTTGCCGCTTCTTGCGCTTACTGTTCTTGCTGCTTCTCGCATGCACCGCGAGCCCGAGATTGCCGCGCACAACTTCTACACTCGCATGGCACAGGTTCTGGTGCCGAATGTGGAGCAGAAGGCGATGGCGGCCGTTCGGACGGCGGTGGTAGATTCCTTCGAGGAAGTCTCCGGCATGTGGAAGCTGCTTGATCGCTGGCTCAAGGTCTCAGGTGGTGAGCGCGGAATCTCGACCATCCGTGATCATCCAGGGCTTTCCCGAATAGGTTTTCCCTTGTCGCAAGCGGTACTGAGGAAATCTGACAGGGCGAAGCTGACGCTGTTCTTCTCGCATCTCAACGTGAGTGCGGCGGGGGCGCCTGACGCGACCTCTTTGCTGTCCTATTTGGGTATGTGGATGTCGGTGCCGCGCGGCTTCAGTGAGGCGTTCTGCAAGATGGCCCGTGATCAGGCGCAAGCCGATCTGATGGGCCCGTTGCTCGTCGGACTCGCTGACAACTGGGATGGGCGGGTAGTCACTTCGGAAGGTCTTCGCCGCCTCGAACTCAAGCTGTGCCTCAACATCCATCGGCAGCGGGTAGACTGGGCTATTAGCGCGGCGGATGGTATCGACGAGGACGTGCTGCAGGGCGAGATTGCGGGCGAGGCGTTCGAGGTTAAGATTGAACGGGATCCCTACAGTTCGTTGTACCAGCTGGACAGGTCCTTGCCTGCCGCGAGCCGGTACCCGATCCAGAAGATAACGTTGGTGGGGAGCCACTGTGCGGCTAAGTTCTCTCCGTCTGACGTCATTGTCTTTTCTGAGGATCCTGACGCGGGCTGCTGGCTCTCGCGTCATTCGGTGGAGTTCGGTGCCGAGCACTTGATTGCGGCACGTGGTGATGCTGCCACCAGTATCAGGCGCGTGTTTGCAGAAGCTGCCCAGGAAGGTTGGCGGGTGCTGCCCAGCACTGGCGGGGCGTCCCTGATGCCAGGGTGGAAGTTGTTCAGCCGTGTCGTTTTCGACGATGCGGACCGCCTTCGTGCTGCCCTGGAGGGGACCGCCTTGCTGCGCACCGACGCGGTGCGTCCGGCTCCAGTGGTTCGTCCGCAGCTGAAGAACGGATTGCGGCTAGCACGGCAGGTAACGCAGGCCGCGTATCTCAGTGGTGCTGAACCCGATCTCCTTCTTCCCTTCACCGGTGAGGGCCGCGTTGCGACAGCGGCCCTTGACGGTGTTGAGCAACACCCGCCGTTCAGTGCCTCGGGATTGCCGATCTCGCTGCGGCGTATCGGCCCGCTGGCTCCTGGGACCCATGAGCTGAGGGTCGGGGACATAGTGCTCACGTTTCACGTCGTCGACGCCGAACCTGGTGGAGTTGAGCCTTGCTGGGGCGAACTTGGCTGGGATGCGAATGCTGAACCCTCCGATCAACAAGATCAATTCGAAGTCTGTGGTGCCGTGATCCAGGGGCCAGCAGACGTGGAGCCCGTGCTCGCCCGCCGCGGTCAAGACGAGACATGGTTGTTGCACGCGGATGGAGCGTGCACCCGAGTGGAAGAGCCGGAGGCCGCTGAAGTCCTGGAGAGGGCTACTGGCATCGCGCCGTACTACTTCGAGGTGAGCTTCGGCCGGTCGGCAGTCTGGCTGGCCCAACGAAGAGGCGAAGTTTGGCAGATCCGCCTGTTGCGGGCGTTGCCGCCTTCGCTCAGCTACCTGGATCCTGTGTCCGCTTCGTTGTGGGCACGTGTATCCGATCAGAGTGTGTCCGCTGACCCGCTGTGGGGTCAGTACATGTTGCAATGGGGCCGCCACTGTGGACGCTGACCTGATGCTTCGATGGATGACCGAGACGTCCGCGGGCAGCATCCGGGAGCTACGTGAGAAGGTCAGCTGGCTCGCGCGCACGTCTGATCGGAACGCGAACTCGTTCGCAACCGGACAGTGGGTGCGTGACCTGTCTTCACTGGCGCATGCAGAGATCCGGTGGGACCTTGATCGTTGGGCAGTCGCTCCTCCTGTCATCGCAAGGTTGCCCGCAGCGGACGGTACTGCGGTCGTTGTTGGCGCAAGGCCAAAGGGTTTGAAGGAGAAGCTGGAGGAGACCGAAGTCTCCCTCTTCGTGGTCGAAGCGGAGGCTGGCGAAGGCATGCTGGCCGCTCCAGACTCGTGGGTTGTCCAGTTCGACGATGTGGCGACGCTGCCAGAGATTGCTCGCAGATCGGGTGTCGTTTACGGAGGTTGTGCAGCCGTGCGACTGGCCAACGTTCTGGTGCCCTTGAAGCTTGGTTCGCCGGCAGCTCCACCATCGGTGAACGTGGCTGACTTGGAGCAACTGCAACTGAGTGGGCAGTTCAGCCCGGCGACTCCCGCTCGCGACGGGTTGTATCGGATGCGCATCGGCAACAGGCTGGTACATCTCTATCGTCGCGACGGCACCTGGTACCACTGTGATCGGGCCATTGGGACCTACATGTTCTTTGCTCAACGCAGCACGTCAGTCTTGAGGTGGAGAGCTGAGAGCGGCCGGGGCCGTGTTGACGCCGGTGCCCTCTTCGTCGACAGGATCGCTCCACTTCCCGTGCTGCAAGCCAGGGCCGCCACGTTGTGCAGCGGGTTCGCTCCTGTGCTCAATCAGGCCGCGCAGACCTACAGGTACAGCAACGTCCCTCGCGCCGTAGCGACTCAGATCGCCGAATCGCTGGAACAGAAGCTGGAAGTGACAGGATGAACCGGAAAGCGAGTAGCGAGTGACCTCTGCGAACGATGATCCTCAGCGTCACCTCGGCTCGCTGGGAACGTTCCAGCGTCTGCGTGAGGCTTACCTGAGCTACTACGACACCCCTTTCGGACTCGCAGACCGCCGCCTGGAGAAGGAACGACGCGATCTACTTGATCGTGATGGTGGCATCTACAGGTTGCCGCTGCTGGAGCTGCGCCCTGAATACCTGACCGCTCAGCGGTCCCTCGCGGATTCGGCCGCAGCTGCTGGTGCCCCGCCTGAGCTCGCGGAGTTCGCGAGCGCTGGCCTGATTCCAGCCGGTCGGCCGCTCTACGCGCACCAGGAGAAGGCTCTGAGCGCCGGCCTGACGCGCGGTCAGAACATGGTGATCACCGCAGGCACCGGTTCTGGCAAGACGGAGTCGTTCCTTCTGCCGCTGCTGGCAAGTCTTCTGGAAGAATCCAGGCGCTGGCAGGGTGGCCCGGCGCGGCCGCAGAAGCCTTGGTGGCACATGAGCTCTCAAGGTTTCACTGAGCAGCGGAAGGGTGAAACAGGTCGCACTGCTGCTGTCAGGGGGTTGATCCTCTACCCCATGAACGCTCTTGTGGACGATCAGCTCACAAGGCTCCGCAAGGCACTGGACAGCGATGCAGCGCGTGCATGGCTTGACGCGAATCGCCGCGGTCATCGGTTCTACTTCGGCCGATACACGGGAACAACACCCGTAACCGGGTCGTCCGACAACGACCTCGCGGTTGCGGATTTGCGGTCGTATCTCACGGAAACCGAGATGCGAGGTGCACAGGCGCAGAAGGAGTCGGTCAAGCGAGGTTCCGACGACATCCAGTACTTCGTACCGCGTCTTGACGGAGCTGAGATGCGCTCGCGCTGGGACATGGCCGCGTCGCCGCCGGACATTCTGATCACCAACTACTCCATGTTGAACGTGATGTTGCTCCGCGAACGCGACGGGCACTTCTTTGAATCAACCAGGAAGTGGCTCGACGAGAGCGTGGACAACCGGTTCACACTTGTCGTCGATGAGCTCCACATGTATCGGGGTACTGCGGGAACAGAGGTCGCATACCTGATCCGGACGTTGAAGAGCCGCTTGGGATTGGACGAACGGCCGGAGCAACTCCGCGTGCTGGCAGCGAGTGCTTCGCTCGTTCCCGAGCGCGACAAGCACTACCTTCAGGACTTCTTCGGCGTCGACGGCAACTCGTTCGAGTTCATTGCGGGCAACACAGTCGAACCCCCTGAGGGGGCTGCCGGGACTCTGGCCCATGCCGTCAAAGTTTCAGGGGCGGTGCCTGGCCAGGTTGCTCCGCTGGCTCGCGAGCTTGGTCTTGTGGATGCACTGCGCCGGTCGTTCTACGAACCAGATGACAAAGGGGGTCTAACCGCTCTCGCGAAGCCTGCGGCCACGCTGGCTGCGCGTGTCTTCCCGGGCGTAGAGCCCGAGACCGCTGACTTCGCGTTGCGCAGGATGCTCGAGGAACTCGCTGACGAGCCTCAGCTCGGTGATCCGCGCCTGAGGGCACACCTGTTCTTCCGGAACGTACCTGGAATGTGGGCATGCTCCGACCCGAATTGCTCAGCCATCCCAGGGGGCAGATACACGGGCCGAACCATCGGCAAGGTCTACGCCGGGCCCGTGTCGAGGTGTACGTGCGGATCCAGGGTGCTCGAACTGTTGTACTGCCAGAACTGCGGCGACGTTCTGCTGGGCGGATTCGCGCCATCGGGTGCGACTCAGCGAGGAACCGTGGAAACCATGCTCCTCGCCGACATTCCAGACCTGGAGAAGCTGCCTGACCAGGTCAGGCTCGACCGCACAGCGGCGAACTACCTGGTGTATTGGCCCAATCCTGCGGCAGCGCTCACAAAGATCGATGACGCCCAGTGGACCGCTGATCGGAATTCGGTCCGCTTCGAGTTTCGCCGCAGCGTGCTCGATCCGGGAAAGGGAGAACTGCGCAACGGTCGAGACGGTTTCACTGGTTGGAGCTTCCACGTCATCTCAGCCCGGGACAAGCACGGCAAGCCCCGGGTTGGCCCTGAGGTGCTCAGTCCGTACCCCAAATGCTGTCCATCGTGCGGCGACGACTGGGAGATCAAGTTCGGCGCGGGCGCCGGTGTACTCCCGCTGACCGACAGGCGGAGGCAACGTTCGCCGATCCGAGGCATGCGCACCGGTTTTGAGAAGATCAACCAGGTTCTGACGACTGAGCTGGCGGCGGATCTCGCTGAAGCTGAACGCAAGGTGATCGTGTTCACGGACAGCCGGCAGGATGCCGCGAAGCTGTCCGCTGGGCTGGGGCTCCGCCACTACCAAGACCTGCTGCGACTGCTCCTCTACACCCACCTGCGGGAGGGAGCGGATTCAGTTCGCGATCTGGAGCTAGCCCGAGAGTACGTGATTGACGGGGCCCGCACCCCGGACGTGCGTGAAGCGATGGAGCGGGTTCGGAAACGGGATTCCGCTGCGTTCAACGAGTTGCGAGACATCTGGGAGGGCAACGGTACTGAAGAGCGGGCTGAAGTGCTCATGGCGCAACTCGCCCGGCCCCTCACGCTCGCCGAGCTGTCAGGCGCCTTGTCTGACGATCTGTTGTCGATGGGGATCAATCCTGGTGGCCCGGCACCCAGCCTTCAGAAGGCGGGACGGGGCGTCAGTGCGGTGCGGTGGACGACACTGTACGACTGGGAGGCGAAGCCGCCCAGGCCTCGCGGAGGCTTGAGCGTCGACCAGCAGATGTTGTTCGGAAGCATCGCCCAGTCGTTGATGGACGAGATGCTCAACGGTCTGTTCTCGGGAAGTGGCAGGGATTTCGAGTCTCTCGGTCTGGGCTGGCTGGCCGCGGCCGACGACGTGGCTCCGCCAGACGCTTCGCCGGACACGTCAACGGCCTACGCTCGGGCGTCGCTTCGAGTGCTAGCTGACCAGAGGCGCTTCGACGGCATGCGAGACGGAAGGCCTGAGCCCACGAGCAGGCTGCGCAGCCTGTGGCGCGCGATTGACGGACGTGGCGGTCCGTCTGAAGACGATCTCCGCAGCATCGTGTCCAGCAGATTGAACGACGCTGTCCGCGACTACGTCATCGATCCGCACAAGGTGACATTGCGGGCGGCATCAAAAGCCGTGTGGACTTGTACAGCTTGCCAGCGAAAGCATCTGACTCTGGGATGCGGCTTGTGCACGAAGTGTCAGGTTCCTCTCCCCGCTGAACCTGCTTCGTTGCAGCCAGAAGACGACTACTACGCCTGGAAAGTCATCTCAGGTGACGGACGGTTCAGGCTGAACTGCGCGGAGCTCACGGGGCAGACGGATCGAGTGGATGCGCAGTCTCGCCAGTCCAGATTCCAGGGGGTGTTCCTCGAACGGGACGAGCACGAGCTGCCTGATGCCGTTGACCTTCTCTCGGTCACCACCACGATGGAGGCCGGCGTCGACATTGGTGCGTTGTCAGCCGTCGTTCTCGGCAACATGCCACCTACGAGGTTCAACTACCAGCAACGCGTAGGTCGCGCCGGGCGGCGCGATACCCCAGTCGCAGTGGCGCTCACCGTGTGCCGCGGCCGCAGCCATGACGAGTACTACTTCGACCGGCCAGAAGCGATCACGAATGATCAGACTCCGAAGCCCTACCTAACGCTTGACCGGTACGAGATCTACATCCGCTCGCTGCGTAGCGAAGTGCTGCGGCTTGCCATGGGGGAGATCTTCTCCGGCGCTGCTCAGAACGGTCGCCCTCTCGACTTCACCAACAACGTGCACGGGCAGTTCGGGCTTGTATCTGACTGGCCGCGACTGCGCACTGAACTGGAACGTTGGCTGCGTCAGAACACCGGGCTGGTCGAGCGGGCAGCAACCGCGCTTGCGATCCGGACGCCGTTCGCCGTTCGCTCGGCGGAGGTCGCACGAGAATGCGCTGGTGCTCTGATCGCCGTCGTGGATGCGGCCGTCAACTCCCCGGCTGGACATCACGAGCTGAGCCAGCGCCTTGCGGGTCACGGGGTGCTGCCTATGTTCGGATTTCCCTCGAGCGTCCGCTACTTGCACTTGGAACGTCCGAAGAAGGCGTATCCCTGGCCGCCGCGCGGCGTGATCGATCGCGACCTCGCGATGGCCGTAGGGCAGTTCTCGCCTTTGAGCGAGGTCGTTCGCGACGGCAAGGTGCATGCGGTCGTGGGAATCACTGCGTTCAGGCCGGTCCGCCCGAAGCCGCAGCCGGAGGATCATCCGCTAGGACCGAAGCGAATGATCAGCGTGTGCCGATCGTGCTCGTATCTCGTGGAGACGGCGCCTGACGCGAATAGGGATGATGACCAATCTGATTGTCCGCAATGTGGCGCGAAACGAGGCGTTTACAGCTCAATGCCATTGCATGAGCCGCTCGGTTTCCGCGCGGGCAAAGAACGTGACTTCGATGGGAACTTCGCGTGGACTCCCAAATCCATCTCGTCGCGAGCACACACCGATCTGGCAAAGCTCACGCAGGTTCAACACAAAGCTGCGACGGTGTACTCCGGTCACGGCAGACGATTTGTGATCAACGACAACGGTGGCCGGTTGTTCGCGCTGCGCGCTGCCGCGCACGACGACTGGGCCAACTGGGGCGGCTACGTTTCCGTGGAGGCGATCGAGAACGGCCTTCTGCACCCCAAGGCGGCTGGTGAGGGCGAACCGTTCGAAGTTGCGCTTGGCGCGGTGCAGCCCACGGATCTCCTGTTCCTGGGACCTCAAGGCTCAGCTTCACCGCAACACGGTGTGAGATTGGACCTGTCAGTCAGCAGGCGACAGCCTTCCGGTGCAAGAGACCTGGTCGATGGGCGACGTGGTGCGTGGTACTCGCTTGCGTTTTTGCTGCGGACCACGGCAGCGGCGTTGCTGGATGTTGAGCCTCGCGAGCTGAATGCAGGAATCTACGCAGGAAGCACTAACGGCACTCCGCTTCCGTTCGCGTTCATCGCGGATACCCTGGAGAACGGTGCTGGCTTCAGCACGCATCTGGGAAGTGAGGCTGTGCTGCCAACTTTCCTCAGTCACATCGAGAGATATCTCAATGAGCTTGCGCAGGAGTCGCATGCTGCTGAGTGCGACTCGTCGTGTTACCGCTGTCTCCGTGACTATGGCAACATGGCGTACCACGCCTTGCTTGATTGGCGGCTGGCCTCCGACCTGTTCGGGCTGCTCATGGGTCGTGGATTGCCTACTAGATTCGGCTCCGACGCGAGAGCGCTTGGGCAGTGGGCGGACGCGTACGGTGCGACGATGATCGAAGGTACAGCTGCGGCAGCGGCTGTGTACGACGATCCTTACGCGGGCAGATGCGTGGTGATTGCCCGGCATCCGTTTGAAGCGTCTGACCTGATGGTGGCGCCACGGCTCGCCGAAACGCACGAGTTCGTCAAAGCCAGGTATCCCGAAGCCTTGGTCGTTTTCATTGACACGTTTACCCTCGGCCGGGACCCAGGGCGTGTGGCAATGATGTGCGAAGAGTTGCTGGATTCTCAGCAATAGCCCAACACGGCGGCGGGGACGAAGCATTCGCCCCCGCCGCCGTTTGTTTAGCGCGAGGTCGGGCCGCGGCGCCCCGCGCTCGGTTGACGCCGCGACCCGTGCTCGGTGATCTAGGAGGAGTGCGGGCAGGTGTCGCGGTACTCCTCGATCAGCGTGCTGCGTCCCGGAGCCGGGCAGAGGAACTGCTCGTAGCGGGTGTCGTTGTCGATGAACCTCTTGAGCCACGAGATGCTGTACTTCGCGATCGTCGTGTTGGACGAGTTCGGGGCGAAGTGCGAGGCGTTGTTCAGCTCCAGGTACGCCTTGTCCAAAGTGGACGGCAGGGAGTTGTAGAACGGTTCGGAGTGCGAGGAGACCGGGGCGACCGAGTCGCTCTCGGCGCCGACCACCAGGGTCGGGACGCGGACCGACGACCAGTTCTTGGTGGTGTGCCAGCCCGTCAGCGGGATCGCCGCCTGCAGGGCCGGGCGCTGGCTGGCCGCGCGCAGGGTGCCGCCGCCGCCCATCGAGTGGCCCATCACGCCGAGGCGTGACGAGTCGATGCGGCTGCGGACGCTGCTCTGGCCGGTGAGGTAGTCGAGCGCCGCCAGCAACTGCGACGCGCGGCTGTCGGGCTGGTCGTAGATCGTGTTGGTGTCGATGGTGAAGACGACGAAGCCCTGTGAGGCGAGGCGCGGGCCGAGCCAGGAGATGCTCGACTGGGTGCCGGTGTAGCCGGGGGAGATGGCGACCGCGCCGAACGTGCCGGCCGAGGTGCTGGTCGGGTAGTAGATCGTGCCGCCGCCGAAGCCGCTCACCAGGGAGGACACCGAGGTCTCCGAGACGGCGAACGAGCCGCGGGAGGCTTCGATGCTCGAGTTGGTGGGGGCGGGGCCTCGTTCGTACGGGTTGGCCGCGGCCTGGGCGAACGTGCCGCCGCCCAGGAGTACCAGGGACAGTGCGACGGGGAGCAGGGTGCGGAGTTGCACGGCGTTGTACACCTCATTCGGCAGGGAACGGGGGAACGGTCTCGACCCTGCAACCCCGGGCGAGCGGTGCGCATCGGTGCAACCACCGGTCTCGGTGAACAGCTTCGATGGCAAAACTAACGGTGGTAGGTGAATTTGGCCCCTCCCTCTTCCGGTGGAGCCGGTGCCGCCATAAGACTGGGCCGATGCTGCGTGGCCGAGAGCGGCAGCGCGTCGCCGTGGACGCGTTGGTCGACCGTGCGCGCGTTGGGCGCGGTGGGGCGATCGTCGTGCACGGCGAGGCAGGTGCGGGCAAGACCGCGCTGCTCAACGCCATCAAGGACACCTACGACGCGTTGCTGTGCGTGGACGTCCCCGAGATCGACGACGAGCTGCTCCAGCTCGCCCGGGACGTCGAACGGACGCGCGCCGCGCTCGTCATCGCCACCGAAGGCGAGCCGCGCGGGCTGCCCGGCATCGCGCTCGACCCGCTGGACGCCGCCACGAGCGTGCGGGTGCTGCACGACCTCGTGCCCGGCCTGCCCGCCACCCTCGCCGCCGACCTGACCGACCTCGCCTGCGGCAACCCCCTGGCCCTGGTCGAGCTGGCGGGCTCGCTCACGTCCGCGCAGCTCGGCGGCATCGCGCCGGCCCCGGAACGGCTGCCGGACTCCAGTTCGCTCCGGCAGCGCTGGCGGGCTCGGTTCGCCGCGCTGTCGCCCGAGGCGAGGCACGTCGTGGCGCTGGCCGCGGTGGACGAGGAGATCGACCCCGAGACCCTGGACCTGGACGCCGTCACCGAGGCCGGTCCGCTGTTCGACCCGCGCCGGCTGGTCAGGTCGGCGCTGCTGGCCGACGTGCCGCGCGCCCTGCTCAGGCACGCCCACGCGACGCTCGCGGAGTCCCTCCCGCCAGGCGCGCGCCGGACGTGGCACCAGGCCGTCACCAGCCACGACGAGAACCTCGCCCTGACGTTGACCGACCACGCGGAACACGCGCGCAGGTGTGGTGACTTCGCCCGCGCCGCCCGTGACCACGACCGGGCCGCGAGCCTCACGACCGACCCCGAGCACAAGGCGCACGCCCTGCTCAAGGCTGCGGCCGACCACTGGGCCCACGGCGCGCCGCACCGGGCCAGGGCCGTGTTGCGCACCGCGACCCGGATGACCCACACGCCCGAGCTCAGGGCGCTCATGGACCTCGTCGTCGGCGGCATCGACCTCGGCGAGAGTCTCCCGGACGTCGCCGCGGACCGGCTGATCCGGGCGGCGAAGGGCCTGGCCGGAACGCGCAGGGTGCTCGCCGTCGCGGCGCTCGGGTTCGCGGGCGAGGCCGCCAGCATCGCGGGTGACCTGCGCCGCTACACCGCGGTCGCCGAGTTCGCCCGCCACCTGTGCCAGCCCGACGAACCGGCCGCCACCCGGCTCACGCTCGACCACCTCACCGGCATGCTGGCGACGTTCGACGGCCGGCACGCCGAGGCGTTGCCCGCGCTGCGCACCGTCGTCGACCTGGCGGAGCAGGTGCCGGGACCGCAGGCGCGGATCTGGGCCAGCCAGGCCGCCTACGTGCTCGGCGACGCCACCCGGTCGCACGAGATGGCCACGAGCGCGGTCACGGCGGCGCGCGAGACCGGGTTCACCGCGCTGGTGCCGTGGGCGCTGGTCTACCGGGCGCTGTCCGCGTTGCTGCTGGACCAGCACGCGGCGGCGTTGAACGCGGCGACCGAGGGCGTGCACGCGGCGACCGCGATCGGGCAGCACAACGCCGTGGTCGACCACCTCACGATCCTCGCGCTGCTGGCGGCGTTGCGAGGCGACGCCGACACGGCGCTGGACCGCATCGACACCGCGACCGAGCAGATCACCCAGCGCGGGCTCATCCGGCCGAGCACGTTCGGCGCGTGGGCGTTCGCGTGCGTCGACCTCGCCCGCGACCGGCCCGCCGACGCGCTGGACCGGCTGCGGCTCAACCCCGGTCACGCGGGCATCAAGGTCATGGCGGCACCCCAGGTGGTCGAGGCCGCGGTGGCGTGCGGCCGTCCGTCCACAGGGGACAGGGCGTTGCAGCCGTACGAGAAGTGGGCCGGTGCCACGGGAAGCACGGCCCGGCTCGCGCTCTCGCACCGCTGCCACGGCCTGCTCGAACCCGGCACCGCCGACGAGCACTTCGAGGAGGCGATCCGGCTGCACCGCGCCAGCGGTACGGCGCTGGAGCTCGCGAAGACCGAACTGCTGTACGGGAACCGGTTGCGCCGGGGCCGCAAGCCCAAGGCGGCGCGCGAACACCTGCGTGACGCCGTGCGGATCTTCCAGTCCTACCAGGCGGATCACTGGGTCGACCGCGCCCGCGCCGAGCTGCGGGCCGCCGGCGACTCCACCGAACCCAAGGACCACCCCGCGCTCACGCCGCAGCAGGCGCAGATCGCGAGGCTGGTCGCCGAGGGCGCGACGAACCGCGAGGTCGCCGCCCGGTTGTTCCTGAGCCACCGCACCGTCGAGCACCACCTGCGCAACATCTTCGCGCGGCTCGGCGTGCGGTCGAGGGTCGAGCTCACCAGGAGACTCGATGACTGATGGAGGTTGCGTGCGCGAGCAGTACCGGCACTGGCAGCGGATTCCGACCCGGTGGGCGGACAACGACGTCTACGGCCACGTGAACAACGTCGTCCACTACGCCTTCATGGACACGGTGATCAACACGTGGCTGATCGGCGCCGGGCTGGACATCCAGGCCGGACAGCAGATCGGGCTGTGCGTGGAGTCCCACTGCAACTACCGCGCCTCCGTGTCGTTCCCCGAGGCGATGGACGCCGGGCTGCGGATCGGGCACCTCGGCCGCTCCAGCGTGCGCTACGAGGTCGGTTTCTTCTTCGAGGACAGGGACGACGTCATCGCGGAAGGCCACTTCGTGCACGTCTTCGTGGATCGCGCGACCCGCAAGCCCGTCGAGATCCCGGCAGATCTGCGCACGGCGATGGAAGGGCTGGTGGTGGCGTGAAGACGCGAGGTGCGGTGCTCACGGCCGTCGGCGGTCCGTTGGAGGTCGTGGACCTCGAACTCGACCCGCCCGGTCCCGGCGAACTGCTGGTGCGCGTGCACGCCACCGGCCTGTGCCACTCCGACCTGTCCGTGATCGACGGCTCGCGGGTGCGGCCGTTGCCGATGGTGCTCGGGCACGAGGCGGCGGGCGAGGTCGTGGAGGCGGGCCCGAACGCCGAGTTCCGTCCCGGCGACCACGTCGTGCTGTCGTTCGTGCCCGCCTGCGGTGCGTGCCGCCGGTGCGCGTCCGGCCGTCAGGCGTTGTGCGAACCGGGCGCTCTGGCGAATCGTGACGGCACGTTGCTCAGCGGCGAACGGCGGTGGACCCTGCCGGACGGCACGCGCCCGCATCACCACCTCGGCGTGTCCGGGTTCGCCGAGTACACGGTGATCTCGGACCGTTCCGCCACGCTGGTCCCCGCCGACCTGCCGCTCGACATCGCCGCGCTGTTCGGGTGCGCCGTGCTGACCGGCGCCGGGGCCGCGTTCTACAGCGCCGAGGTGAAGCCGGGGGAGAAGGTCGCGGTCTTCGGGCTCGGCGGGGTCGGCCTGGCGGCGGTGCTCGCGGCCGTCACGGCCGGTGCCACCCAGGTCGTCGCCGTGGACGTGGTGGAGCACAAGCGGAAGCTCGCGCTCTCCCTGGGCGCGACGCACGAGGCCGCGGGCGGGTCCGACGTCGTCCAGGCCGTCCGCGACCTGACCGGCGGCGGCGCGGACAAGGTCATCGACACCACCGGGGTCGCGGCGGTGCTCGAACAGGCCTACGCCGCGACGGCCGTCGGCGGCACCACGGTCACCGTCGGGCTGCCGCACCCGGACCGGACCGTCAGCCTGCCCGCGCTGAACCTGGTCGCCGAGGAACGGACGTTGAAGGGCAGCTACCTCGGCTCGTGCGTGCCGCGCCGGGACGTGCCCAGGTTCGTCGACCTCTACCGCGCGGGACGGCTGCCCGTGGACGGCCTGCTCTCCGGGCGCCTGCGCCTGCCCGAGATCAACGACGGGTTCGCGAAGCTCGCCTCCGGGGAGGCGGTCCGGCAGGTCGTGGTGATGTGAGAGCTGCCCGATTCGGCCCACACGGGCACGAATCGGGCAGGACAGTTCCGGTGTCAGCTGTTGACCACCGAGGACTCCGTGCGTCACGGTGAGAGCGCTCTCATGTTCGTCGCTCCCCGCAACGGGGCGGGTAGCGATCCCTGCCGGACAAGGAGAAGAGCATGCGCTTCACCATGCCCAGAATCGTGCCCGCGCTGGCACTCGTGCTGGTCGGGACCACCTTCACCACGCCTGCACAGGCGTCGGAGAAGGAAATGTCACCTGGCCTCCTCACCGCGATGAGCTCGGCGTTCGGGCTGACCGAGGCCCAGGCGCGGCTGCGTCTGGAGAAGGAACAGCGCGCGTCGCTCATCGCGCCGCGCGCCGAAAGCGAGGCCGGCACGTCGTACGCCGGCAGCTGGTTCGACGAGGCGAAGAACCGCCTGGTCGTGGCCGTGACCGACAAGGCCGCGGCCCGCAAGGTCGAGGCCACCGGCGCCGAGTCCGTCGTCGTCAGCCGCTCGTCCGGGTCGATGGTGGCCCAGAAGAACAAGCTCGACGCCCTGTCCGCGACCGGTGCGGTGCCGGCGGCGGTCGCGAGCTGGAAGCCCGACGCGCGCACCGGCACCGTCGTGATCAACGTCGAGGCCGGCAAGCAGACCGCCGAAGTCGCGTCGTTCCTGGACAAGGCACGTCAGCTCGGTTCGATCACGGTCAACACCGACGGCGTGCAGCAGCCGCAGACCTTCGCGGCGGGCACGGTCGGCGGCGACCCGTACTACACCGGCAACGTCCGCTGCTCCATCGGCTTCTCGGTGCACGGCGGCTACGTCACGGCGGGCCACTGCGGCGGTGGCGGCGCGGCCGTCTACGGCTGGGACCGGTCCTTCCAGGGCAACTTCGCCGGTTCGTCGTTCCCCGGCAACGACTACGCGTGGGTGCGCATCGGCGGCGGCTGGTGGACCGTGCCGGTCGTGCTCGGCTGGGGCCGGGTGCCGGACGCGCTGGTCCGCGGTTCGTGGGAGGCGCCGGTCGGCACCTCGGTCTGCCGTTCGGGTTCCACGACCCAGTGGCACTGCGGCGTGATCCAGGGCCGCAACGAGACCGTGAACTACGCGCAGGGCGCCGTCTACCAGATGGTCGGCACCTCGGTCTGCGCGCAGGGTGGCGACTCCGGTGGCTCGTTCATCACCGGTGACCAGGCGCAGGGCGTCACGTCCGGCGGCTACGGCAACTGCACCAGCGGCGGCCGCACGTGGTTCCAGCCGATCAACGAGATCCTCAACGTCTACGGCTTGAGGCTGCACACCGCCTAGAAAACTCCCGGCTGGCCACCGTGTCGCACGGTGGCCAGCCGGTGATCGCTCAGCGTGCGTTCACGTGCAGCGCGAGCGCCGTGCCCGCGCCGAGCGTGGTGGTGAAGCGGCCGTTGGCGTCGATCGTGACGCGCACGCACCCGCTCTCCTGGACGTTGCAGTAACTCCCGGCGGGCAGCGCGGTCTGGAACGTGCGGGTCACCGCGAACGTCTCGCGGTTGATCGCCACGAAGCCCTTGTTGCCGCGCCCGAACGCGATCAGGTCGAACCCGTTGTCCTGCCAGTTGTTCACGTCCGTGCCGGCGACGGTGTTGCGGAACTGCACCATGTTCGCGATCTGCGTCCACAGGTGCTGGCACTTCCAGCCGCTGAAGCACACGTTGTTGCCGGGCGGCCCGGCGTCCTTGTCGGTGAACTCGTAGCCCGAATACACCTGCGGCGCACCGTAGTTCCACGCCAGCATGAACACGTTCGCGAGCGTGTAGGTGGAACCGTCCTTGTACGTCAAGGTCGACCCGTTGCGCTCGGTGTCCCAGTTGTCGACGAACGGCCGTGCCTGGCCGGACGGCAGGAAGCCCCACGACTGCCCGAACGTCTTGAGGTAGGCCAGGTTCTCGTTCTGGAAGATCCGCTTGACGTCGTAGGCGTAGCGGAACTCGTCGACGTCACCGGAGCCCGTGTACTCGCCGGGCTGCACGGCCTCGCCCGCGCCGTAGATGACCTCGTGCACCCAGAAGATGCCGGGGTTGCTGAGCTTCCCCTTGATCGCGGCCATGTCGGCGGCCGGGATGTGCTTGGCCGCGTCGACGCGGAACCCGTCCACGCCCATCGAGATCAACCGGTTGAGGTACGCCGCGATGGTGTTGCGCACGTAGTCGCTGCCGGTGTCCAGATCGGACAGACTGACCAGCTCGCAGTTCTGGACGTTGTACCGGTCCTGGTAGTTGCTGATCGGCGTGCGGCACCCGTGGAAGTCCCAGTCGCTGTAGTAGCCGGGGTAGTTGTACTTCGAGTAGCCCGACCCGCCGGTGCCCGTGCCCGAGCCGGCGCTCATGTGGTTGATCACCGCGTCCGCGATGACCTTCACCCCCGCGTTGTGGCAGGTGGTCACCATGTTCCGGAAGGCGTTCTCGTCCCCGAGCCTGCCCGCGATCTTGTAGCTGACCGGCTGGTAGCTGGTCCACCACTGCGGGCCCTGGATGTGCTCGGTGGCGGGGGAGACCTCGACGTAGCCGTAGCCCTTGGGGCCGAGGACGTTCGTGCACTCCGAGGCGACCCGGGAGAACGGCCACTGGAACAGGGTGACGGTGACGTCCTTGGCGCCTGGTGGCGCCGCAAGACTTTGCACCGGTGTGGACAGTCCGGCGATCAACAGCACCGCTAGAAGGGTGCGCGAAACCGAGGAAACCACGTTGTCTCCTTGTGTGCAGGGTCCCCCGTTCGTAGCACTCCGGTGCATACCGGGCAAAGCGTTGCAAGAACTTTCCGGAGCAATTCGTCCTACTGCGCACGCCGCGCCCGGAAGTACGCCCAGACGACGAGTGCGGCGGCCATCGCGGTGAGGGCGAAGCCGCCGATCGTCACGGCGCTCTCGAACTGCCCGGTCTGCTCGGCACTCCAGCCCGGCTGCGCGATGCCACCGGCGAACAGCACCGCCAGCACCGTGCCGCTGACGGCGACACCGGCGGCCGAGGTCACCTGGGACGCGGTGTCGACCAGGGCGGCGCCGATCGAGGTCCGGTTCTCCGGCAGGCCTTTGAGGACGTTCACGCCCGCGACCGCGCCGACCACGCGGATGCCGATGGCGACGAGGACGAGTGCCGCGGCGACCGGCACGTAGTTCAGCCGGCCGAGCGTCGCGTAGACGGCCAAGCCCGCGACGACCGCGAGCGCGCCCAGCCAGACGGCGCGGTCGAGGCCCACCCGGCCGACGAAGCGGTTGACCACCGGACCGGCGGCGATCAGCACCGCGACCTGGGGCAGCATGCCGGCGGCGGCGAGTGCCGGGGACCAGCCCCAGTCGAGCTGGAGCTGGAGCGTGACGAGGTAGGTGAGGCCGGCCGCCGCCAGCCCGGTCGCGGCCTTGTAGGCGAGGCCGCTCGACACCAGCGGGTGCTTGACCAGCTTCAGGTCGAGCAACGGGTGGCTCGTCGTGCGCTGCCGCACCACGAACAGCACAGCGGTGAGGACGGTCAGGGCTGCGGTGGCCGTCGCGGCCCAGGTGTGGCCCTCGGCGAAGAGGGTGGGCACGACGAGGGCGAGGACGATGGTGGCCGTGCCGAGCGCGCCGCCCAGGTAGTCGGCGGGGTCGCGGTGCAGGTCGTCGTCGCGCTGGATGCCGCGGCCGATGCCGAGGAACGCCAGTGCGGCGATCGGGACGTTGATCAGCAGCAACGCCTGCCAGGGGGCGACGGCGAGCAGGAAGCCGCCGAGCGGCGGCCCGATCGCGAGGCCGACCAGGCCCACAGTCGAGATGAGGGTCATGGCGCGGACGCGCAGGTCGTCGGTCTGGAAGAGGCGGAACGCCAGGGCGATCGAGCCCGGCGTAGTCATGGCGGCAGCGATGCCCATGACGGACCGCACGGCGATGAGGCCCGCCACCGACGTGACGAACAGGGTCGCGAGGCTGGCGAGACCCAGCAGGACCAGGCCGACCAGCATCACGCGGCGGCGGCCGTAGCGGTCGGCGACGGCGCCGAATACGAGCATCAGGCCGCCGAACACGACGGCGTAGGAGTTCGAGACCCACTGCAGGGCCGTGGTCGAGGCGTGCAGCTCGCGGCCGATCGTGGGCAGCGCGACGTTCAGGATCGAGTTGTCGAGCATCTCGAACAGGAACACGGCGGACAGGCCGGCGAGGGCGATCCACGCCTCTCGCAGCGACCGCGGGGAGCGCAGTCCGAGCTGCGCGAGGTCGTAAGTAGTCACGAACACTGTTCTATTCACGAACACTGTTCGGGTCAACTGGTAGGGTGGCGGGTATGAGCAGGAACTCGTCCCGCGAGGAGTGGGCCGCGCAGATCGCCGCGCTGGACTCGGCCCCGGCGCGCAAGGAGCCGATCACGGTCGGCCGGATCGTCGGCACCGCGCTGGCGCTGGTGGAGGCCGAGGGGTTCGACGCGCTGACCATGCGCCGCGTCGCCGCCGCCCTGGGTACCGGACCGGCGTCGCTCTACGCCCACGTGCGCAACAAGGCCGACCTCGACGACCTGCTGATCGGCACGCTCAGCCGGGAGATCACGTTGCCTGCGCCGGATGCTGCGGGCTGGCGCTCGCAGGTGGTCGACGTGTGCGGTCAGTTGCGCGACCAGTTCCTGCGATATCCGGGGATCGCGCGGGCGGCGTTGAACGCGCCGCCCGCCAACCTCGACACGCTCCGCATGACCGAGGGGCTGCTCGCGTTGTTCGTGGCGGGAGGGGTCGAACCGCGGAAGGCGGCGTGGACGATCGACGCGGTGCTGCTGTATGTCAGCGCGTACACCTTCGAGTCGTCACTGCGCGGCTCGGTGGACCGGTCGGAGATGCTCGCGCGGCTGGAGATGTTGCCTGCCAGTCGATTCCCGTTGGTGACCGCGCACGCTTCGTCCCTGAACTCGGGGGAGGGGCACGAGCGGTTCGAGTTCGCGCTGCGGCTGATGCTCGACGGGCTCGGGTAGGGTTCCGATCATGACGAAGAGAATCGAGTTCTCCTCCGCCCGATGACGGAGCCGCGCGAGCAGCTGCTCGCCCTCCTGGTGCGGTACACCGGCGATCCGCGACGGCTGCACGACGAGATCGTCGCCCTCGACCCCGACGTGCGCGGCATCGAGACCACCGCTTTCGGCGGCCGGTTCGAACCCATGGCTCCGTTGCTGGACGCGGCCCGCTGGCTGATCTCCCGCGGCACCGACGACCGGCTCCGCCTCCTGGGCCTCAAGCTGCTGGACGGGGCTGCCGAACCCGGCGACGTTCAGGACATCGTCTCGCTCGCGCGGGCGCCGGCACTGTCGCGGTTCGCCGTCCGGGTGCTGCTGCGCGTCCCCGGTGCCGAACGGACCGCCATCCAGCTCGCGGAAGACGCCGGTGAGCGGCACCTCGTGATCCGCCCGTTGATCACCCACCCCGATCCGTGGATCGCGGACTGGGTGCGGGCCCACTGCGGTGACGGCAGCGTCGCTCGGCGCGTTGCCGAGGCGCACGACCTGCTGGCGTTGCTGGACCAGTTCGACGTGCCGGACCGGTTGTGGGACCAGGCGGGCAGGCTGCTCCACGGCATGTCCCGGACGCACGGCTACTCGGTGCTGCACGAGTACCCGGACGCGGTGGCGGCCTGCCGGCGCTGGGTCGCACTCGCCCACCTCCGGCCGCCCACTCCCGAACGTCTCGTCGCGCTGACCGCTTTCGCCGACGAGGTCGCGACCGGCTACGCCGCACTGGTCCTCGGCGACCAGCGCGTCGACCTGGTGGCGGCCATGAAGGAGGTCGCGTCGGCCTGGATCGAGGAGCTGGGTCCCGCGGACCCCTGGGCGGCCCTGCGGGTGGCGGCGCTCGACGTGCCGCCGTCCGGGTTCGCCGTGCGGGTCGTGACGTCGCCGCCGGGCCCCGTGAGCGCGGCCGAGGCCAGGGTGGTGATCGACGGAGTGCCGATCGCGGCGCGGGTGTTCGGCTGCTGGCGTGCCGACTCGCCCGAGCAGCTGATCCCGCGCCTGGCCGCCACGGCCGAGCCGCGCGAGATCGTGCTGGACGAGAACGACAACGAGGAGCTGCGGGTCACGATCGTGCGCGAAGGCGACGAGGTCGCGTGGCGCGACTGGAAGTGCCTGTTCGATCGGCGGCTGCCCGGCGACTTCCGGTTCGACGCGGCCGCTTACGACCGCGAGGTCGCTCGGGTGACGAACGACCACAGCTGGGAGTGGCCCGCTCGGACGGTGGCGCGGCTGGTGACCGAACGGCTGCGGGCCGATCCGTCGATCCTGGGCAGGTGGGAGTGCGGCGACGG
Source organism: Lentzea sp. NPDC058450 (assembly GCF_042721395.1). Taxonomy (NCBI): domain Bacteria; kingdom Bacillati; phylum Actinomycetota; class Actinomycetes; order Pseudonocardiales; family Pseudonocardiaceae; genus Lentzea; species Lentzea sp. NPDC058450. Next base: position 41,607 of record NZ_JBHXLO010000014.1, on the reverse strand, counting down.
CTTCTGCTGGTCGACCTTCGAGAGTCCGGACCTCGCCGAGTTCAGGTTCGCCGACGCGCACGGCAGGTATCGGCTGGGAATCGACGTGGCGGGGCGCGAACCGGAAGTGGTGGCGGACGAGGTGATCGCGGGGCTCGCCACCGACCCGAGAAAGTGAAGCGGCTGGTCAGCGGGCTGCGATCGGGTTCTCTTTGCAGTTTCGCTTAAGGGACTATCAAGCCTTTCCCAAATGAGATGCGGTGACCGTCGTACGGTCCCTAACCTCAACGCATGAGGCTTGTGCTCTGGATCACACTCGCTGGCGTGTGCGCGCTCAGCGGTGACCACGTGCTCGCAGCCGTACTGGGTGTGCTCCTGGTCGGCTGCGCGACGGACCGCGTCCGTCCGTAGGAATAGTTCAGCAAAGGCTGTACTGTTCGACGCATGCTGACCTGTGAGACTCGGGAGGCGGCACTGGCGAGGCTCGGCCGTGCGTTGGCCGACCCGACCCGGTGCCGCATCCTCATCGCCCTGCTCGACGGGCCCGGTTATCCCGCGAAGCTGGCCGAGGCGCTGGAGCTGACCAGGTCCAACGTGTCCAACCACCTGTCGTGTCTGCGGGGCTGCGGTCTCGTGGTCGCGACCTACCAGGGTCGTCAGGTCCGGTACGAGCTCGCTGATCCGCATCTGAAGGTGGCGATCAGCGCGCTCGTGGACGTCGTGCTGGCTGTGGAGCCCGGACCGGACTGCGCCGATGAGTGACGCCTGCTGTGCGCCCGCGCCGGTCAGCGAGCGGAAGCTCGCACTCCAGCGGCGGGTGCGGATGTTCGTGGCGGCCACGATCACCTACAACGTCGTCGAGGCGGTCATCGCGCTGGCGGCCGGCACGGTGGCGGGGTCGACGGCGCTGATCGGGTTCGGGCTCGACTCGGTGATCGAGGTGGCGTCGGCGACGGCGGTCGCGTGGCAGTTCGCCGGGCGGGATCCGGAGAAGCGGGAACGGACCGCGCTCAAGGTGATCGCCGTGTCGTTCTTCGCGCTCGCGGCGTATGTGGGCGTGGAGTCCATAACCGCACTGGTGCAGATGGAACGGGCCGAGCACTCGACGGTCGGGATCGTGCTGGCCGCGGTCTCGTTGCTGGTCATGCCGTGGTTGTCGTACGCGCAGCGGAAGGCCGGGCGGGAGCTGGGGTCGGCCAGTGCGGTGGCGGACTCCAAGCAGACGTTGTTGTGCACCTATCTGTCCGCGGTGCTGCTGGTCGGGCTGGTGGTGAACAGCCTGTTCGGGTGGTGGTGGGCGGACCCGTTGGCAGCGCTGGTGATCGCGGCCGTCGCGCTGAAAGAGGGGCGCGAGGCGTGGCGGGGGCACCACTGCTGCTGAATTGCCGGTTTCGTCCCACGTTCAGCGCTACGACCAGCGAAAGCCGCGGTCTAACGTAACGCGATGTGCGGCCAACTGACGGTGAGGTGCGGATTCTCGGGCCGGTGGAGGTGCGGGGCCCGCAGGGGACCGCGGTGCTCACCGGGGCGCGGCAGCGCAGCATCGTCGCGGTGCTCGCGCTCAACGCCGGGACGCCTGTTGCCATAAACCGCCTTGTGGACGTGTTGTGGGGAGACGATCCGCCGCGCACGGCCGTGCGGTCGTTGCACAGTCACGTCGCGCGGGTGCGGCAGGCGCTCGCGGACTGCGGGATGCCCGGCGCGCTCATGACCAAGCCCGGTGGGTACCAGCTCGACGCGAACGTGGACGCGGCGGCGTTCGACCGCACCAGGGATCTGAGCCTGTGGCGCGGCGAGCCGCTCGCGGGCACCGAGTTGTTCGGGTGGGGGCGCGCGGAGATCGATCGGTTGCGGGAGCAGCGGATCACGGCGCTGGAGACGTTCTGGGGCGAGCGGCTGGAGCAGCGCGACGCCATCGAGGAGCTCGAACGGCTGGTGGCCGGCCATCCCACCCGGGAACGGCTCGCCGGGCTGCTCATGCGGGCGTTGCACCACGACGGCAGGCACGCCGACGCGCTGGAGGTGTTCCGCCGGCTCAGACAGCGGCTCGCCGACGACCTCGGGGTCGATCCCGGACCCGAGCTGACGGCGCTGCACACCGCGATCCTGCGGCGCGATCCGTTGCTGCACAGCGCGAAACCCGCCCAGTTGCCCGCCCGTGCCGGCCACTTCACCGGACGCTCGGCCGAGTTCGAACAACTCGAGAACCTGCCACCCATCGTCGTGGTCTCCGGGATCGCCGGGGTGGGCAAGACCGCCTTCGCGGTCGAGTGGGCGCGGCGCGTCGCCGACCGGTTCCCCGACGGCCAGGTGTTCCTGGACCTGCAACGGCTCACGCCCGCCCAGGCGCTCACCGAGATGCTGCACAGCCTCGGCGTCCCCGCGGACCGGATGCCCGCCGACCCCGCGCCGCTGTACCGGACGTTGTTGCACGGCAAGAGAATCCTGATCCTGCTCGACGACGTCCGGCGCGCGCGCGACGTGCTGCCGCTCGTGCCGGGCGACCAGGGCAACCTGCTGCTGATCACGAGCCGCGACGCGCTGTCGGCACTGGGCACCCGGCACGCCGTCCACACCGTGAGCCTCGGCCTGCTCAGCCAGGAGGAGGCACGCGACCTGCTGACCGGAATCCTCGGTGAGGGCAGGACGAACGCCGAGGCCGCCGCCACCGCCGACCTCGCCGTCCACTGTGGACGGCTGCCGCTCGCGTTGCGCATCGCCGCCGCCAGACTGGCGATCCGGCCGGGCCGCAGGATCGCCGACCTCGTCCGGGAGCTCACCCGCAACGACCCGCTGGACGTGCTGTCGGTCGACGGCGACGACCGCACGGTCCGCACCGTGTTCGCCAGCGCCCACCGCACGCTGAGCCCGCAGGCCGCAGGCCTGTTCCGCGTCCTCGGCGAACACCCCGGCGCGAGCTTCCCCGCCGACCTCGCCGACGCCCTCGGGCCGGGCCTGGACGAGCTCGTCGCGTCCCACCTCGTCAGCGAGACGGGCAACGGCCGGTACGCGCTGCACGACCTCATCCGGTTGTTCGCCCGGCAGAGCGGCGACCTCGGAGACGGCGTGGCCCGCCTGCTCGACCGGTACCTGACGGTCGCCCACGCGGCCGGGCAGGTGCTCAACCCCCGGCACGACCTGGTGAGCCGGCAGCCCTCGGACGACCTGCCGTTCGGCGACGACCGGGCCGAGGTGCTCGCCTACCTGGACGCCGAGCGCGACAACCTCCTGCACGTCATCCGCCTGGCGGCCAGGGAGAACCTGCACCGCGAGACCTGGCAGCTCGCGTACCTGCTGACGAGCTACTTCGAGGCGCGCGGGAACTGGGCCGCCCGCGTCGAGCAGTGCGAGCACGCCGTCGACGCCGCCCGCGCGCTCGGCGACCAGCGCGCCGAGGCCGAGATGCTGCGCGGACAGGGGATCGCGCTCCAGATGACGTCCCGCATCGCCGAGGCCATGATCGTGCAGGGCCAGGCGCTCCAGCTGGCCAGGGAGGCAGGCGACCTGCGCGGGGAAGCCAGGCTGCACAACAACATCGGCAACGCCCACTCGGGGCTCCGCGCGTTCGGCGAGGCGGTGAAGTCCTACCAGGCTGCCATGGACGTGCACGGCGCCGCGGGCGACGAGGTGGGCGTGGCGCTCGCCCGCCGCAACCTCGGCTACACCTACGTCCGGATGGGCAGGCCGGACCAGGCCGCCGCTCCGCTGTTCAAAGCGCTGGACACGTTCCGCGCCAAGGAGAACAGGCGACTGGAGGCCGCCACGCTGATGACCCTCGGCGACGCCTTCCACCGGCTCGCCGACCTCGCCCCGGCGCTGCTCTACTTCGGCGACGCCCTGAAGATCAGCCGTGAGATCGCCGACCGCCGCTTCGAAGCGGACGCGTTGACCGGCCTCGGCGTCACCCAGCTGGCCCTGAAGGACCCCAAGGCTGCCAAGGAGAACCTCGCTGCCGCCCTTGAGGTCTGCCGCGACCTCGGCGACGGGCACCGCGAGGCCTCGACGTTGCGCGACCTGGCCGAGGCGGAACTGGCCCTGGACGAACGGGAAGCGGCCCGCGCGCACCTGACCGAGGCGCTCCAGGCGCGGACCCAGGCCCCGGACGAGTTCGAACAGGCCCTGGTCCACCGCACGTTCGCCGACCTGGACGGCCGGAACGGGCGGTGGACCGAGGCCGCGAGGCACTGGGCTCACGCGGTCAGGCTGTTCACCTCTTGCCGGCGATCGTGAACACGGCGACCCGCTTGCCGATCTGGCCCTGCTTCACCGACGTGATCTCCAGGGTGAACTTCTTCTCCTGGCCGGTCACCCGCAGCACCTTGTAGGGCACGCCGCCCTGGCTCTCGCCCGCCTTGATGGTGACCGTGCCGCGCGGTGCCGCGGAGTAGTCCTCACCCAGCTTCGCGGTGCCGTCGACGAACCGGTACCCGACCTCGACGTCCTGCTTGGCCGGACCGTTGCGCAGCTTCAGTGTCGCCGTGTACGAGTCCGCCGACTCGTGCACCGGCCCGTCGATCGCGTCGACGACGACCGGGCAGTCCGGCGGTTGGCAGTCCGCTGCTCCGTGCGCGGGCACGATCCCGAGCAGAAGCAGCAACAACACCATGATGGTCTTCATTGACAACCCTTTCGGTGGGTCCGTCTCCGAGTAACGGAGACGGACCCACCGGGGTTGATACTCAGTCCTTCTCGTTGATCAGGTACTGGGCGCCGCCGAGGTCCGCGCCCTGGGCGTCGAGCTGCCGCACGTGCAACTCCGCCGGGCCGGCCTCGCGGTCGGTCTCGAACGTCAGCGCGATCTCGGCGCGCTCCTCACCCTTGAGCACGATGCCGTCGAAGCGGGCCTTGGCGTCGGCCAGCTGGAACTGCGTCTCGCCGACCTGCTTCACGCCGGCGGCCCTGCCCCCGGCCTGCTTCCAGCGCGCGGTCAGCTCCTGGCCGAGGTCGAACGTCACCGTGCCCGCGAACGGCCGGGGCGCCTCGATCAGCAAGGCCTGCCGTGCGTCGCCGCGGTCCGGGTTGCCGATCGTGTACGGCACCTTGATCGGCTCGAACGGCCGCACCCGCACCGAGTCGACGTTGCGCCACGCGATGTTGTTGTTCCGCTGGGCGTTGAGCTGGGTGTTGGGGCCCTCGGCGAACGTCATCGGGTCGGCGTTCGACACCCACCGGGCGAGCAGGCAGAAGTGCGCGGGACCGGGCACGTTCGCGCCGGCCCAGGTGATCATCACGGTGGTGCCGGCCACCGGCACGCTCGCCCCGCTGACGCCGATGAAGGTCCAGCCGCCCGGCCACGCCGTGCCGCCACCGAGGTTGCTGCGGTACAGGTACAGGGCGCCGTCGATGTTGCCGATGCCGCCCGGCTTGCGTCTCAAGTTCACGAAGACGTAGTTGTTGACGCCCACGATCGGGTTCTGGGACACGGCGCACGGCACCGGCGTGTGGCACACCTTGATGTCCGGGCTGTAGTAGATGCTGCCGGTGCTGGGCTCGTTGCCGACGTCGCTCACGTTGTCGCGCACGAAGACGTCGCGCTGGAACGGCGTGGCGCTCACGGCCGGCGCGATGAGCGTCGCGAGCGCGAGCAGCCCCGCCAGCACCGTTGCCAGTTTGGCTTTCACCATGTCCTCCTCGGTTGTGGTCTGACGACCGAAGAAGTACCGGCGTGCTGTTGTGGCGAGGTTGTCGTGCTGTTGTCCCGTGCTGTCAGCCGACGAGCCGGCGGCGCCAGTCGAGCGTGACGGTGATCGTCCGGTTGGGGTCGCGGTCCCAGTCGGCGGTGAGGCCCACCGCGCGGACAGCGGCCACGACCTCGTCACCGATCGCCGTCGTCGTGTCGGCCGTGCCGTCGAAACCGCCGTAGAGCAACGTCAGCCCGTGGCCCGCCGCGGCGTGTTCGGTGCACTGGTTGTGGAAGTAGACGAACCCGCGCGCGCCCGGCGCGGCCTCGGCGCCGATCTCGTCCTGGCCGCACGTGCGGCAGCAGGTGAAGTTCTCGCGGGCGGTGATGCCGCTGCCGTCCAGCGCCGCGAACGCGCGGGTGATCCGTTCGGGGTCGGTCTCGCCCTGCCAGGCGCTCTGCTGCTCGACGCGTTCGACCCACAACCGGTCGGCGAGCGCCCGCGCCTGCTCGGGGGAGACGGGCCTGCGGTCGCCGTCGACCAGGTACTCCTCGGCGAGCTCCGCGAGCTTGACGCGGGAGGTGTAGCCGCCGGCCAGTTCGGCGCGGACGCGGTCTTCGAGCTGCCGGAGCTCGTCGTCGGCGAGGTCGAGCGGCGGGACCTCGGGGGCGGCGGGCAGGTCCAGCGGTTCCCAGGCCAGCGCGCCGTCCCAGCCCGCGTCGTCGTTCGCCCAGCCGGTGAGAACCGTGATCACCGCGTTCAGGTCCGGGGTCGACGTCTCGAACTGCCGGTCGCCGGCGCGGTGCTCGACGCTGTACGGGCCGCCGTTCTCGTGCCAGATCTGGGCGAACACGTTCGGCCGGTCGGGCACGCGCTGGAGGACCAGGAACCGGTCGTCCTCTCCGCCGACGCGCCGCACCAGGTCTGCCAGTTGTTCGGCGGACGGGCGGACGTGCCGCTCCCAGTTCTCGGTCTCCACCACGATCTGCAGCATGGCCGCGACTCTAACCCGGCCGTCCGACATGTCCGGGATGGACGATCTAGGCTGTCGCGGTGATCACCGGGTGGCGGCACCCCGCCCGCCTCGTCGTCCTCGCCTTCCTGGCCGCCACCGCGGTCGGAACGGCGCTGCTGATGCTGCCGATCTCCGCCGAGACGCGGCAGATGACCGGGTTCATGACAGCGCTGTTCACCGCCGTCTCCGGGGTCTCCGGCACGGGCCTCGCGGTGGTCGACACCGGGTCGCACTGGTCGGGGTTCGGCGAGGTCGTGCTGCTGGTGCTGTGGCAGGTCGGCGGCTTCGGCATCATGACGCTCGCGTCGCTGCTGGCGTTGCTGGTCTCGCACCGGCTCGGCCTGCACATGCAGCTCACCGCCAAGGCCGAGACCAACACGCTGAACCTCGGCCAGGTCCGCCGGGTCGTCACCGGCGTGGTGGTGATCAGCCTGGTCGTCGAGGCGATCGGCGCGGTGCTGCTCGCGCTGCGTTTCTGGCTCGGCTACGGCGAGTCGTTCGGCCGGGCGCTGTACTCGGGCGTGTTCCACTCGATCTCGGCGTTCAACAGCGTCGGCCTCGCGCTCTACCCGGACAGCTTCATGAGGTACGCGACCGACCCGTGGGTGTGCTTCCCGATCATGGCGCTGTCGGTGACCGGCGGGCTGGGGTTCCCGGTGCTGTTCGAGTTCCTGCGCCGCCACCGCAAGCGGTGGTCGTTGCACACCAAGATCACCGTGCCGGTCTACCTGGGGCTCATGGCGTTCGGCACGCTGACCGTGCTGGTCGTCGAGTGGGGGCGCGCGGGCACGCTCGGGCCGTACGGCTTCTGGGAGAAGCTGCTGATCGGGCTGTTCCACGGTGTCATGCCCGGCACGGCGGGGTTCAACACCGTCGACGTGGCCCAGCTGCAGCCCGCCACGATGCTCGTCAACGACATCGCGATGTTCATCGGCGGCGGCAGCGCGAGCACCACCGGCGGCATCAAGGTGACGACGTTCGCGCTGCTGGCGTTCGTGCTGCTCGCCGAGGTCCGGGCCGAGCCGACCGTGCACGTCATGGGCCGCCGGATCAGCTCGGAGGTGCAGCGCCAGGCCGTCACGGTCGCGCTGCTCGGCGTCGGCGTGGTGATGGCCGGGACCATGATCATGCTCGCGACCAGCACGTTCAGCCTCGACGACGTGCTCTACGAGACCACGGCGGCGTTCGGCGGCGTCGGCATGTCCGCCGGGATCACCCCGCAGCTGAACGTCACGGGGCAGCTGGTCATCATCGTGCTGATGTTCATCGGCAGGGTCGGGCCGATCACCCTGGTGTCGGCCCTGGCGCTGCGGGAACGCCGGCGGCGCTACGAACTACCCGAGGAGCGACCCATTGTCGGATAGGCAGTCATCCCGCGTCGTCGTGCTCGGACTGGGCCGCTTCGGCAGCTCGCTCGCGCTCGAACTGGTCGCGCAGGGCGTCGAGGTCATGGCGATCGACTCGGACCCGAAGCTCGTGCAGCGGCACGCCGACGACGTCACGCACGCCGTCGTCGCCGACACCACCGACGCCGAGGTCATGCGCCAGCTCGGCGTGGACGAGTTCCAGCGGGCGGTCGTCGGCATCGGCACCGACCTGGAGGCGTCGATCCTGACGACCGCGGTGCTGGTCGACTTCGAGATCCCCAACATCTGGGCCAAGGCGATCAGCCGCGAGCACGGCCGCATCCTGGAACGCATCGGCGCCCATCACGTCGTGCTGCCCGAGCACGAGATGGGCGAACGGGTCGCGCACGTCGTCACCGGCAAGATGCTCGACTACATCGAGTTCGAGGACGACTACGCGATGATCAAGGCGCGGCCGCCGCAGGAGGCGATCGGGCAGCCGTTGGGGCAGAGCAGGTTGCGCTCGAAGTACGGCGTGACGGTGGTCGGGGTGAAGCGGCCGGGGGAGGGGTTCACCTACGCCACCGCGGAGACCGTGGTGAACGCCGGGGACGTGCTGATCGTCGCGGGGAAGATCACCGACGTGGAGCGGCTCGCGGACAAGACGTGACCGGGTCGTTCTGGTGGGACCTGCTGATCGGCGCCGGCATCGCCCTGGTCGTCACCTGGCTGGTCCTGCTGATCGGCCTCGTGGTCGTGCGGCCGCGCGGTGGGCTGTTGCGCGAGGCGGTGCGGTTGCTGCCCGACGTGTTGCGGCTCGTACGCCGGCTTGCCGGGGACAGGACGCTGCCGCACGGGGTGCGCGTCCGGCTGTGGTTGCTGATGGTCTACCTGGCGTTGCCGATCGACCTCATCCCGGACTTCATCCCCGTGCTCGGGTACGCCGACGACGCGATCATCGTGACCGCCGTGCTGCGGGGCGTTGTCCGGCGTGCGGGGATTGCCGCGGTTCGTGCTCATTGGCCTGGGACGGATGACGGGTTTGCCGCCGTCGCCCGCCTCGCCGGGTTGCGGCCGGAAGGTCCGCCGGAGGGCACGACAACGCCCTGATGACCACCAGCACACCAGGAGCAGTGGGGCCCGTGTTCTCTCGGCACGGGCCCCTTCGCACTACCTGGCCAGGCGGTACTGCCAGCCCAGGCCTGAGGTCGAGCAGTCCGAGGTGCGCTGCGACGCCGTGTAGGTCCAGCCGCTCGGCAGCGTGCACGCCCACAGGCCGACCGCCGGAGTCTTCAGCCGGTATCTCGGGCTCAGACCCGAGGTGCTGCAGTCGGACGAGCGGTCGACGAGGTCGTAGGTGAAGCCGGACGGCAGCGTGCACGCGATCAGGTTGTTCGCGGGCTGACGCACGTAGTAGTAGGGCATGAAGCCCGTGCCGCAGGTGTTCACCCTCCGCTCCACCTTGCTGTAGGTGTGGCCGCTCGGGACGGTGCAGGCCCAGCCGTCGAACGCCGAGGCGGGGGCGGCGACGGCGGTCATCGCACCCGCGGTGAACACGCCCGCCAGCACGACGGCGCGCAGGCGGGTGAACAGCTTGGACATCTTGGCTCCTTCTGGGGACTTCGGCGGCTCTGGAACGATCATGCTGTCCGCCGGAGGCCCGCGCCTCAGACCAAAGTCGGAGCCTCCTCAGCCCAGTTCCGCGTCGTGCACGCAGCGGGCGACCTGCACCCGGTTGGTCGCGCCGAACTTCACGAACACGTTGCCCACGTGGGTCTTCACGGTCGCGATGCCCATGTGCAGCGCCTTGGCGATCTCCTGGTTGGTGCGGCCGTCGCTGATCAACACGGCGACGTCGCGTTCGCGGGCGGTGAGGCTCGCGAGGAGTGCGCGGGCCGTGAGCCGCCGGTCGTTCGGGCGGACGGCGGCGGCGATCACCTGGGTCGTGACGCTGGGGGACAACGCCGGTTCGCCCGCCGCCACCCGCCGGATCGCCGTGATCACGTCCGCCGGCGGGGTGTCCTTCAGCAGGTAGCCGTTGGCGCCGGCTCTCAGCGCCGCCAGCACGAGTTCGTCGGTGTCGAACGTCGTGAGGATCAGGATGCGGGCCGGTGTTCCTCTCTCGCGCAGCCTCGTCGTCGCGCGCACGCCGTCCATGCGTGGCATCCGGATGTCCATCAGCACGACGTCGGGCACGGTGCTGTTCGTGACGTTCAGGGCTTCCTGTCCGTCACCGGCCTCTCCTACTACGAGCACGTCGTTCGCGCCGCCCAGCACCGTTCTCAGGCCGGCGCGGACCTGGGCGTCGTCGTCGACCACGAGAACCCTGATCACTGCCACGGCAACTCCGCCCTGACCTCGAACACGTTGTTGTCGGCGGAGGTCGTGAGCACTCCGCCGACGAGCACGGCCCGTTCTTCGAGGCCCCGCAACCCCACCCCGGCCGACGGCAGGGCGGGACTCGGGGCCGTGATCCGGTTGCGGACGCTCAGATCGAGGCTCACGCCCCCGGACAGCCGGACCTCGACCACCGCGCCCGGAGCGTGCTTGCGGGCGTTGGTCAGCGACTCCTGCACTATGCGGAATGCCGTGCGCGACAACGACTCGGGGACGTCCGCGAGCGCACAGCCCAGGTCACGCGTGTCGAGCGAGACCTTGCCGCCGGCCTCGTGCACGTCCGCCAGCAACGCGCTCAGTTCCGCGAGCGTGGGCGGTGACGGTTCGTCGGCCCGCAGCACGCCGAGCACCTCCCGCAGTTCGGCCAGCGCCAGCCGCGCGTTGCCGTGGATGATCGACGCCGTCTCCGCCGCGTGCTCGCGGGTCAGGTCGTCGCGGTAGGTCAACGCCCCGGCGTGCAACGCCACCAACGAGATCCGGTGCGTCAGCACGTCGTGCATCTCGCGGGCGATGCGGGTCCGTTCGGCCGTGCGGGCGGCGAGCGCCTGTTCCCGTTCGGAGGCCAACGCCCGTTGGTGCATCGCCTCCGCGAGATCGCGGCGCATGCCGACGTAGTACCCGGCGGCGACCGCGGCGACGAACAACGCGGACCCGAGCAGCAGGTTGATCGCGACGGCCGAGGGCGTGACGCGCAACCCGACGGCGTACGGCGCGTACACGACCGTGCCGAGGAACAACGACACGAACCACACCGAACCGGTCGCGGCGACCCAGGACCACCGCCGACGCGTGGCCATCGCCGCCATCGCGATCAACGTCGCGCCGAAGCTCGACACCGAGACCCCGATCGGCGCCGCCGTCAGGCAGGCGACGGCGAGGGGAGCCCGGTGACGGGCCGCCAGCAGGCCGACCACGCCGATCCCGACCACGAGATCGATCGTCAGCGTGGTGGTCACGACGTCGGCCGGATGCGCGCCTGTGAGCGCCCACGCGGCCATCGCGCCCCACACGAGCAGGCCGCCGGCGGCGGCGATGAGATCGGTGCCGATGCGGTGCCAGCGACGGAAAGTAGCGGACAAAAGGGAGAAGGAGTCACGGAACACCGGCACGGTCGGCAGCTTACGGATCAGACGGGCGCCGCGGTTCCGACCTTTGGTGGAGGCGGGAAACCGCATGTGGGTCCGTCGTCCCCGCGCGAACTGGAGCCATCGGCCGTGCGTGCGGGCAACCGTGTCCCGGGCTCCACCACGCCACTAGCCCGCTCTGCTGAAGTATCCAAACGACTACTGACAGATGATCCGAATCGAGAAGCAATGGACAAGGCATCCGTCGCGCGTTTCCTGCTGCTGGCGCTGCTCTGGGGAAGCAGCTTCACCTTCATCAAGGTGTCCCTCGAAGGCCTGACACCGGGACAACTCGTGCTCAGCAGACTCATCCTCGGCGCGGCGGTGCTGCTCTCGATCGCGGCGCTGCGCAAGGTCGCGCTGCCCAGATCCGTCCAGATCTGGGGCCACATCGCGGCCGCCGGCCTGTTCGGCAACGTCATCCCGTTCCTCCTGCTGTCCTACGGCGAGAAGACGACCGGCGCGGGCATCGCGGGCGTGCTGATCGGCGCGACCCCGCTGCTCACGCTGGGACTCGCCACGGCCGCGCTGCCGTCCGAACGGGCCACCTCGCGCAAGGCGGTCGGGCTCGCGCTCGGGTTCGTCGGCGTGGTGCTGCTGATCGGGCCGTGGCACGAGTCGCTCGGCTCGCTCAGCGGGCGGATGGCGTGCTTCGGCGCGGCCATCAGCTACGCGATCGGGTTCGTGTACGTCCGCAAGTACCTGTCGCCGCTGGGGCTGGCGCCGCTCGCGCTGGCCGCGTCGCAGCTCGTGTCCGCGGCGGTGCTGCAGGCGGTCGTCACGCCGTTCCTCGACTGGCGCACGCCGGACTTCACCGGGCCGGTGACGTTCAGCATCGTGCTGCTCGGCTTGCTCAGCACCGGCCTGGCCTACGTGCTGTACTTCCGCCTCATCGGCGACGTCGGAGCGACCACGGCGTCCGCGGTCAACTACGTGGTGCCGGTGTTCGCGGTGCTCGTCAGCGTGGTGTTCCTGGGTGAGCACATCACCTGGAACCTCATCGCCGGTGGCCTCGTGGTGCTGGTGGGCGTGGCGTACGCGGAGAACCGGCTGGGGCAGCTGCGCAAGGAGAACGCGGGAGCGGTCCGGTGAACCCGGCGGCGGTGCGCCGGACGATCCACGCCGACCTGGACATGGTCATGGACCGCGATCCGTCGATCCTCTCCCGCAGCGAGGCACTGCTGCACCCGACGATCATCGCGATCTGGGGGCACCGGATCTCGCATCGCCTGCACCTGAGCGGGCACCGGCGTTCCGCCCGGCTGGTCATGGTGCTCGCCCGGTTGCTGACCGGGGGCATCGAGATCCACCCCGGCGCGACGATCGGGCGGGGGTTCTTCATCGACCACGGCGCGGGCGTCGTGATCGGCGAGACCGTCGTCATCGGCGACGACGTCACGATCTTCCACCAGGTCACCCTCGGCGCCGTCGGGTGGTGGCACGACAACCAGCGGCCCGAGGGGTCGCGCCGGCATCCCAAGCTGGGCGACCGGGTGGTGGTCGGGGCCAACGCGACCCTGCTCGGCCCGATCACCGTCGGCCACGACTCCGTGGTGGGCGCCCAGGCCCTCGTCATCCGCGACGTCCCCGCCGACTCGCGGGTGCTGGCCCCGTTCTCCGTGCCCGCGCTCAAGTCGACGCGCGGCGTGGTGAAGGCGGCCAGGGTGCGTCACCCCGTCGCCACCACACCGAGGCACAAGGGAGCCGTGTTCCCGACCTGGTGACATCCAACTGAATCGGAGACCCTGCGATGACCCGGCAGCTCACCGGACGACCTCTCGCCCACTCACTCGTAGACCTCATCGGCGGTACCCCGATCGTCCGGCTCGACCTCGGCGTCACCACGGCGCGGTTGCACGCCAAGCTGGAGATGGCGAACCCCCTGTCGAGCGTGAAGGACCGCGCCGCCCTCTACATGATCAACGGTGCGGAGGAACGCGGCCAGCTCACCAGGGGGTCGGGCACGATCGTCGAGGCCACCTCCGGCAACACCGGCATCTCCCTGGCCTCGATCGCCGCCGCCCGCGGCTACAAATGCGTGATCGTGCTGCCGGACAGCGCGACCAGCGAACGCATCCAGCTGCTGCGGGCGTTCGGCGCGGAGATCGTGCTGACCCCGTACCAGGAGGGCTACGTCGCGGCGATCGCCAAGGCCGAGGAGATCTCCCGCGAACGGCCGGGCTCGTGGTTCGCCTGCCAGCACGAGAACCCCGACAACGTGGCCGCGCACTACGCCACCACCGGCCCGGAGATCTGGAACGACACCGACGGCGAGATCGACGTCTTCGTCTGCGGCGTCGGCACCGGCGGCACGCTCAGCGGCACCGCGAAGTACCTGAAGGAACGCAACCCCGCGATCCGCGTCGTGGCGGTGGAACCCGAGGGCTCGCCGGTGCTCAGCCAGGGCTGGGGCGGCCTGCACCGCATCCCCGGCCTCAACGGCGGGTTCGTCGCGCCGACCACCGACGTCGACCTGATCGACGAGGTGCTGACGGTGTCGAACGACGACGCCTACGCCACCGCCCGCGAACTGGCCCGCACGGCCGGGCTGCTCGTCGGTGTCTCGTCCGGAGCGGCCGCGCACGCCTCCCGTGTGCTCGCCGGACGGCCCGAGTACGCCGGCAAGAACATCGTGACCGTCTTCCCGGACACCGGGGAGCGGTACCTCTCATGGTTCACCCAGGAAGACAACGCGTAGCACCGAAAGCACGCCACCAACCAGGAGTGACTGACATGACGCAAGTAGCCAACATCCTGCTGCCCGGCGAAGGCGAGTCGGTGCAGATCGGCACGACCACCCACACCACCTTCAAGGCGCGCGGCAGCGAGACGGACGGGCGCCTCGGCCTGTACGAGCACCGGATGGCCCCCGGCGCCCCCGGCGCCTCGCCGCACGTGCACAACGAGCAGCTCGAAGCGTTCTACGTGCTGCACGGCATGGTGGAGCTGCACCTCGACGGCAAGTCGTTCGCCGCTCCTCCCGGCACCTACGTCAACGTGCCGATGGGGATGTCGCACGGGTTCCACAACCCGTACAAGGACCAGGCGACCATGCTCATCATCTTCACCCCCGCGCTCAACCGCGAGGAGTACTTCCGCGGCCTCGCCGAGATGTACGCGGACGGCAACAAGCCCAACGAGGACGAGCTGCTGGCGTTGATGGCCAAGTACGACCAGTTCGAGGTCACGATGAACGGCTACGACGTCCCCAACTGGGGCCGGCACTAAAAGGTGGTCGCGGGCCGTCCACTGTGGACATCCGGTGGACGGCCCGTGACGAAATGAGACGGCAAACGGCCGCAGAGGCGCGCGGATTCGCTGCGAGCAAGCATCTTTTGGCGCAGTGTTCCTGCCGATTCACGTGATTAATGTGGTGATCATGTGGTGGACGGTGCTCGGGGCGGTCGGGGCGTACCAGGAAGGCCGGGGCATCGACCTCGGCGGCCCGAAGCAACGGCGGGTGCTGGCGGCGTTGCTGGTCGAGCCCGGATCAGCGGTCGCGGTGCACCGCCTGATCGACGCGGTCTGGGGTGTCTCCGCACCGGCCACGGCCGTGGGCACGTTGCGGGCGTACGTCGCGAACCTGCGCAGGGCACTGGAACCGAACCGGGCGCCCCGCGCCGCGGAGACCGTGCTGGCCACGTCTCCCGAGGGCTATCGGCTGCTGGTCTCGCCGGACGAGTTCGACGCGGTGCGGTTCCGTGCTTTGGTGGGCTCCGCTGCCGCCGCACGGGCGCAGGGGCGTGCGACCGATGCGCTCACGTCTCTCGAAATCGCGCTGAAACTGTGGCAGGGCCCGGCTTTCGGTGAGTTCGCCGGAGAGCCGTTCGCCGCCACGGCGGCGGCCGAACTGGAGGAGCTGCGGCTCGCCGCCCAGGAGGACCACGCGGACGCCGAGCTCGCCGTCGGGCAGCCGGCGAAGGCCGCGGTGGCGTTGCGGCTGCTGGTGGCCGCGGAACCGTTGCGGGAACGCCGATGGGAGATGCTCGCCCTCGCGCTCTACCGCAGCGGGCGGCAGGCCGACGCGCTGACGGCGTTGCGGGACGCGCGCCGGTCGCTGGTCTCCGAGCTCGGCATCGAACCGAGGGCGGCGCTGAGGCATCTGGAGCAGGCGATCCTCCACCAGGACAAGACACTCGACCTCGTCAGCACCCCCGTTCGGGTGGTGACGCAGGAGATCCTGCCCGGTCGCGGGGACGTGTTGAGGTCGCTGCGGCAGGCGTTCGCGGCGGCGGAAACCGGGCAGGGGCAACTGTTCCTGGTCACCGGCGAACCGGGGATCGGCAAGACGCGGGTGGCCGAGGCGGCGGCCGCGATGGGGCGCGGGCTCGGGTTCACCGTCGTGCTGGGGCGGTGCCCGGACAGCGAGGGCGCGCCGGCGTTCTGGCCGTGGGTGTCGGTGCTGCGGGCGGTGCTCGAGGGCGACGAACCGCTGCGCGCGTTGGCTGATCGCGTGGGGCTCGGCGCGTTGCTCGACACCGGATCGGCCGCACTGCCGCGGGAGAGCGGGCTGCACGGCGCGATCGCCGAGGTGGTCGCGGAAGCCGTGCGGCGTCGTCCCGTGCTGCTGATCCTGGACGACCTGCACTGGGCCGACCCGGATTCCGTCGCGGTGCTGCGGGTGCTCACGACGATGCTGCCCGAGTTGCCGTTGCTGCTGCTCGCGGCCAGCCGGGACGGCGCGGACCTGACCGAGCCGGTGGCGGGACTGCTGGCGCAGCTCACCGGACGCTGGGCGACGCGCTGGCCGTTGCGGCGGCTGACCGAGGCCGAGGTGGACGAGGTGCTCGCCGACTGGCCCGACGGCGGGCAGCCCGACGCGGCGCGGGTGGTCTACCAGCGTTCCGGTGGAAACCCATTTCACGTCGTGGAGCTGGCGAGGTTGCTGTCCGAGGTGGCGCCGGGTTCGTTGGCCGAGGTGTTGCCGCACGGCACGCGTGACCTGATCCAGCACCGGCTGCGCAGCGTGCCCGGCGAGGCGGGTGGGGTGCTGGTCGCGGCGGCGATGATCGGCGAGGAGTTCCGCGCCGACGTGCTGGCGGACGTCGCCGGGATGTCGGCCGCTCCGTTGCTGGACGTCCTCGACGCGGCGCTGAGCTGGGGCCTGGTGGCCGAGGGCGCGACGCCGGGGCACTACCGGTTCAGCCACGCGCTGGTGCGCGACACCGTCCGTTCGTCGGTGTCGCAGCTGCGTTCGGCGCACTGGCACGCCACCATCGCGCGGGTGCTTTCCCAGCGGGCGCAAGGGGATGACGCGCTGGACGTCGTCGCGTTCCACTGGCTGGAGGCGGCGTCGGTCGGGCACGCGGAGGAGGCGATCGAAGCCGGTCGGGCGGCGGCGGACCGGGCCGAACGCGTGCACGCCTACCAGCACGCGGCGACCGTGCTCGCCTCGGTCGTGGACGTCGTCGATCGGTACGCGGCGCCCCGCACCACCGACGAGACCCGCCGGTTGTTCGACGTGCTGGTGCGGCTGGGACGCACGAGTTGCCGTGCGGGACTGCAACAACAGGCGTCGGCGGTGTTGCGGCGGGCCATAGGCGTCGCCGGACGGCTGGGCGATCCCGAGGCGCTTGCGCTCGCCGCCACGACCTACAGCACCGAGTCGTTCTGGTCGATGCGTGACTACCGGGTGGTCGAGCACACGGTGCTGGACGCCCTGCGGGAGGCGGTTCGTCAACTGCCGCAGGAGGATTCGCCGTTGCGGTGCCTGTCGCTCGCGGCGATGGCGACCGAGCGGTACTTCGAGACCGGGCCCGACGTGGACGAGGCCGACCAGCCGTCCGCGACGGCCGTCGCGATGGCCCGCCGGCTCGGCGATCCCGTGCTGCTGATGCGCGCATTGCACCTGCGCCACCAGGCGATCCGGCACGCGGACACGTTGGACGAACGTCACCGGATCGTCGAGGAGCAGGTGGAGCTGGCCGCGTTGCCCGAGATCGGCGCGGACTGGATACCGCGGGTGAAGCTGCGCCGGGCGTTGACGTTCCTGGAGGCGGGCGACATGCGGGCGGCGCAGGCCGACATCGACGCGTGCGCGGAGGCCAACCAGCTCATGCAGCTGCCCGAGGTCGACGTGCACCTGCGGTGGTGGACGGCGATGCGCGCGGGCCTGTCCGGCGACACCAAGGCCGCGGTGCGGTTGTCGGAGCAGGTGTTCGAGCTGCACCGGCAGACGGTGTGGGGCTCCGAACCGGCGATCGTCGCGCAGCTCATGTCGTGGCTGATCGACGAGGGCAGGTTCGCCGACGCCAAGAGGGTGCTGGCGAGCCGGAACGTGCCGGGCAGCCCGGTGAGCGCCGAGCACCTCGGGTTGATGCAGGCGCTGCAAGGAGATGTCGCGGCGGCGCGGCGGAACTGCCCGCCGGCCGGAGTGCTGCCGGAGCCGCCGAAGGACTGGTTGTGGCTCATGCAGATGGTGCTGCGGGCGTACACCTGGGCGTTGTGCGGGGACGCCGAGTCCTGCCGGTACGCGCTGGACAGGCTGATGCGGTACTCCGGGCGCAGTGTCACGACCGGGTCCGCGATCCTGTGCTGGGGGTCGATCGACCACTTCCTCGGCGAGATCGCCGCCACCGCCGGCGAGGTGGACCTGGCGTTGCGGTTGCTGGGAAGGGGCATGCGGCACAACGCGGCCATGGGGTGCGAGACGTGGCGAAAACGGTCGGAGGCGCGGATCGCCGAGCTGGTGTGAGCGAGCGGCCGGCCCACCGCGCTGGTCCGGCCGCGCGCGGAAGCCTCGGCCGCAGAGCTGATCCGGGGCCGCCCCAATCCGGGTCCAACGTCGTCCCAATCCCGTCCCGTGATCCTCGACCGGGAAGAAGGGACGATGACGTGATTCATTCACCGGGTTCCGTCGAGTGCAGGACGTTCGACGTGTTCACCGTCCTGCACGACGGCAGGCTCGCGGACATCGGCGGCCCGAAGCAGCGGTTGCTGCTCGCGCACCTGCTGTGCCGGGCGAACTGCGTGGTGTCGGTGAAGGAGCTGCTCGACGCGCTGTGGGGTGACTCGCCGCCCCGTACAGCAGGGAAGAACCTCCAGGTCTACGTCTCCAAGCTGCGCCGGGTCTTCGGCGACCGGCTGTGCCACGCGGGCAACGGCTACCGGCTGAGCCTCGGGCCGGGGGAGTGCGACCTGCTGCGGTTCGAGGCGCTCGCCCGGCAGGGCCGGCAGCTGTTGCGCGGCGCGGACACCGAGGCCGCGACGGACCTGCTGGGGCAGGCGATCGCGTTGTGGCAGCGACCGCTGGCGGAGTTCGCCGACGAACCCGGCCTCGCCGCCGAGCTGGGGCGAAGACAGGAGTTGTTCCTCGTCGTGCTGGAGGACTGGGCGGAGCTCGCGGTGGCGGCGGGCGACCACCAGCAGGCACTCGACCGCCTGGCCGAGCACGTCCGGCCGCACGCCCTGCGCGAACGCCTCGGCGCGGCGTGGATCCGGTCGCTCGCCGCGGCCGGGCGCGTGCGGGAGGCGTTGGCGCACTACGAACACGTGCGCCGGACGCTGGCCGACGAGCTCGGCGTCGACCCCGGGCCCGAGCTGTCGGCCGTGTACCGGCAACTGCTCGACGGCGCCGCTGTTCCCGCGCACCGGGCCGGTGGGCAGACGCCGGGCAACCAGCTGCCGCGCGACGTGCCGGACTTCGTGGGACGGCGAGCCGAGACGGGACAGGTGCTCGCGCACCTCACCAGCCCGCACGGGCTCGACGTCGTGCTGGTGTCCGGGCCGGTCGGCAGCGGCAAAACCGCGTTCGCCGTGCACGTCGCGCATCGGCTGAGGGACGCGTTCCCCGACGGCCAGGTGCTGGTCGACCTCGCGGCGGACGACGGCACCGCGAAACCGGCCGAGCGGGTGCTCGCCGAGCTGCTCGACCTCTCCGGCCAGGACGCCGGGCCGCAGCCGCTCGGCCGGTGGCGGCGCTGGATCGCCCGCCGCAAGCTGCTGATCGTGCTGGACAACGCGGCTCACGAGGACGTCGTGCGCGCGGTGCTGCCGGGATCCGGGTCCAGCGCGGTGATCGTGGCCGGCAGCACGTGGCTGAGCGGCCTGGAGTCGGTGCTGCGCGTGCCGCTGCCGCCGTTGGGGGACGCGGAGAGCCGCGAGCTGCTCGGCCGCGTCGTCGGTTCGAGCCGGGTGCTCGCCGACCGCGACGCCGTCCGCCGGATCCTCGACGGCTGCGAGCGCTCGCCGCTCGCCATCCGGATCGCGGCGGCCAAGCTCGCGGCGTTGCGGCACCTCGCGCTGGCCGAGTTCGCCGACCGGCTCACCGACCAGCGCCGGGTGCTCGACGAACTGGCCGTGGGCGGGCTGACCCTGCGCGACCGGCTGACCCGCTGGTACCGCGGGCTCACCGACCAGCACCGGGCCGCGTGCCACCGGATCGCCGAGCTGCCCCCGCCGCCGTTCGGGCACGGGCTGGTCGCCGCCGCGCTGACCGGACTGTCCACTTCGGAGGACCTGCTGCTGGAGTCGTTGCTGGAGGCCAACGTCCTGACCGCGCCGGACGCCGAGGTCGTCGCCTGCGAGGCCAGCTACGACATGCCCGCGGCCACCTACTGGCTGCTGCGGGAGGTGGTGGAGCGGGAAGCGACGGTCGTGCCGTTCCCGCGTCCGAACCTCATCCATGCCGATGCCGCAGGAAGTCCCTGAAGACGTCCACCAGCTCGTCGGGGTCGATGCGGGCGAGCGGGTCGGTCTCCGGCCCGCACTGCGCGCAGCCCTTCGCGACGCGCAACGCGGTCGCGGCCTGGTTCGCGAACAACGCCAGCAGGTCGAGGTCGCCGAGGTCCGACCGGCTCTGCTCGGCGGGGTCCAGCACCTGGAGCACGCCGAGCACCTGACCGTCGGCCAGCAACGGCGCCGCCATCAGGGCGTTCGGCACGTACTGCGTCGACTCGGCGATGTCGCGGGCGAACGTGTTGTTGTCCCGCAGGTCGTCCACGATCATCGCCTGCCCGGAGCTCACGGCCCAGCCCGCGATGCCCCGGTTGGCCGGGATGCGCGTGCCGACCAGGAAGTCCTGCCCCTCGCCGGCGACGGCCTCGAAGACGAGCTCGCCCGCCGCGTCGTCGAGCAGGAACACCGAGCTCGCCGCCGCCCCGAAGATCGCCCTCGCGACCTCCACGATCGACTGGAGCAGCGCGCGGGTGCCGCCGGGAGCCGGTGAGACGTCGAGTGTCACGGCCAGAACCTCATTTCTCCGTGCGGACGTTCGCCGCGGCCAGGTACAGCACGGTCTTGAGCTGGAAGATCGTCAGGCCGGGGTGCTTGGCGAGGATCAACGCCGCCAGCCCGGCGATCCGGGGCGTCGCGAAGCTGTTGCCGGTCGTGCGGGCGGTGCCGCCGCCGGGCCACGCGACCACCACGTCCCGGCCCATGGCGAAGAACTCCACCGGTGGCGCCGGGTTGTACAGGTAGAGATCCGGGTCGGACTCCTGGTGACTGCCGACCGACAGCACCGAGCAGAACCGCCACGGGAAGCTCACCACCGGCGTGTTGTGCGCGGACGCGACGATCGCCGACCGCCGGAAGTACGCCTCGTCGGCCAGCTCGTGCAGGTCCTGCGCGAACTTCGTGCGGGTGGTCGACAGGCTCATGTTGATGACGTCGAAACCCTGCTCCACGGCCCACTTCAGGCCGGTCAGCAGGAAGTCGCCGCTGCCGGAGAACCGTTCGCCGAGCACGCGCACGCTGTGCAGCTCGCAGTCCGGGGCCATCTGGCGGATGATCCCGGCGCACGCCGTGCCGTGGCCGCACGTGTCGTGGTGCTCGGCCGGCCGCACCTCCGGGCCGTTCTCGCCCTTGACCACCTCGTGCGAGCTCGTGACGGGGCCGACGAGCGGGTGCTCGCCGTCGACCCCGCTGTCGACGACGCAGACCCGGACACCGGCGCCGGTCGAGCCTCCGTAGGCCCACTCGGGGGTGACCTGGTCGAGCGCGATGGCGTCGACGCCGATGTCGTCGGGGCCCTGGTTGCGCAGGCCCCAGCTGAGTGTGCGGGTCACCGCACCGCCTTCCTGAGTCGGGCGGCTCGGCGCTCACCCACGACGTGTCCCTTGCCGCGGAACAACTCCTCGGCACGTTCGGCTGCTTGCTCGTCTCCGCTGACCGTGGCCAGGTCGAGGTAGGCGATGGCCTGCGTGATCGGCGACTCGGTGGTCACCGCTCGCGCGACGGCTTCTCGCGCCAGTTCCGGGTCGTTCGCGATGAGGGCCTGGATGCCGAGCTGGTCGGCGGCCTCCGGCGTGGCCAGGTCGTCGGCCGGGGTGAACTCGGCCGGTTTGCCCTGGCCCAGAAGGACTCTGGCGAGTTCCCGGTTCGTGGTGGCGATCAGGTCCGGGATGCCGGTGGCTCGGCTGAGGGTGTCCCGCAGCAGGCGTTCGGCGTTGTCCAGTCGGCCTGCCAGGGCTTCGACCCCGGCGGCGAACAGCGGGCCGACGATCGCGGCCTCCGCGTAGCCGAGTTCTCGGGCGAACCTGTCGGCGGCGTTGAGTCGTTGCTGTGCCTCGGCGTCTTCGCCTTGCAGGGCCAGGAGGTTGGCCAGCGGGTAGCTGAGGGTGAGGGCGACGACGTCGTGGTCGTGTTCGGCGAGCAGCGCGCGGCACCGGCGGGCGGCTTCCGGGGCGGGGACCGGGCCGTGCCAGAGCGAGATGCCCAGCGCGCCGAGCGCCACGGCCTGTTCCGGTGCGGCCTCGGCGTGGTGGAGCGCGGTGGTCAGGAGCTTCTCGGCGTCCGCGTGGGCGCCTCGTAGCTGCTGGTCCTGGGCGATCCGGATGAGACACCGAGCCTGGCCGAGGTGGTCGCCGGTGCTTTCGAACGTCGCGAGGGTGTGGCGTGCGGTTTCCGCCCGTTCGGCCGGCCGGGCACTTAGCTGGAGCCGGGCGTGGGCCACAGCGGTCGCGTCGCCGTTGTCGATGATCTGGTTCAGCAGCTCGGTGGCGTCGTGGCCGGTGGCGATCCTCGTCTCGGCCACGACCTGGGCGGCTTGCGCCCACCACGGGTCCTCGTTCTTGGACAGGGCCAGCGCGCGGCTGCCGAGGTTCTCGGCCCAGGACAGGTCGGCGCGGTCCAGCGCGGTCCGGGCGGCGCCGGCGAGCACCCGGGCGGCCTGGCTGCGCAGGTCGCTCGTGTGGGCGTCGCGCATGCCGAGCCCGTGCCGGTGCAGGTAGGCCTGTTCGAGGTGGTGCCCGGTGGCGTCCTGGGAGGCGAGCTGCTCGTGCCAGTCGGCCCGCCGCCGCTTGCTGATGCCGTTGTACGTCACGTCCCTGAGCAGTCCGCTGTGGAACCGGTAGTCCAGGGCGGCGACGGGTTCGACGAGGCCGCGCCGCATCAGCTCGCCGACGGAGGCGTCCGACTCGGCGAGTGTGGCGGCTTCGCGTGCCGCGAACTGCCTGCCC
The DNA here is from genome assembly GCF_042721395.1 of Lentzea sp. NPDC058450. NCBI lineage: Bacteria > Bacillati > Actinomycetota > Actinomycetes > Pseudonocardiales > Pseudonocardiaceae > Lentzea > Lentzea sp. NPDC058450. Next base: position 18,729 of record NZ_JBHXLO010000014.1, on the reverse strand, counting down.
ACCACCGCGGCCGCGTCCAGCACGACTCGGTCCGGGGCTTCGAGGGCGTCGATGCGGGCGGCGAGCACCGCGGTCACGGTGACCGGCAACGTGTCGGGGTCGGCGCCGTCTTCGAGCATGGCGACGAGCTGTTCGAGGTAGAGCGGGTTGCCTTCGGCGCGGTCGATCACGCGGTCCAGCACCGAGGGGCCGTGAGCCTGCACCGGCACCAGTTCGGCGGCCAGGCGGGCCGACTCGTCGGGGGTGAGGGGAGTGACGTGCAGGGTGACGGCGGCGTCGGTGAGGCCGCGGCCGGCGCAGACGAGCATGACCCTGGTGGCCTTGAGGGCTTCGGCGAGGTGGGTGACGGCGTCGAGGAGGGTGCGGTCGGCCCACTGGAGGTCGTCGATGACCAGCACGACGGGGTGCTTCGTGGCGAGGTCGGTGAGGACGGTGGCGACGGCGTGGAAGGTGGCGTCGGCGGAGAGGCCGGGTGCGCCGTCCTTGAGGAGGCCGGACCGGAGGACCTGGAGCGCGGGGCTGGGACCAATGCCGGACGCGCCGCCTCGCGCATCTTGGTGGGTGGGGCCGGTGCCGGTCACGCCTTCTTGCGCCTCGCCGCTTCTCACCTCCGCCGCGTCCAGGATCCCCTGCAGGGCCTGCGCGAGCGGCGCGAGGCTGGCCTGGTCGCGGTACGGGTGGCACCGCCCGGCCCCGACGAAGGCGTTGGCGGGCAACCACTCCCGGATCAGCCGCGTCTTGCCGATCCCCGCCTCACCGCTGATCGTCAGGTGCCGGCCGCGCCCGTCCAGCACCTCGGCCCACCGGTCGGCGAGCAGCGCGAGCTCGGCCGTCCTGCCGACGAACGGCACGTCCGACGGCAGCGTGCGGTCGGCGTGGGTCTGCACGGCGTGCACGCGGTAGGCGGTGACCGGGTCGCGCTTTCCCTTCAACGCCAGCGCGCCGACCTCCTCGACGTCCGCCGCCGAGCCGAGCAGGGCGCGCGTGACCGGTCCGATCAGCACCTGGCCGGGGCCCGCGTTCTGCTCCAGGCGCGCGGCCACGTTGACGACCTCGCCGGCGACGAGGTTCTCGTTGGCGCCCACCGCGGAGGTGGCGACGACCTCGCCGGTGTTGACGCCGATCCGGACGGCCAGGCGGCAGCCGAAGCTCTCCTCCAGGTCGATGTTGAGCTCGTCCAGGCCCGCGATGATGTCCAGGGCGGCCGCGGTGCCGCGGCGGGCGTCGTCCTCGTGCACGACCGGCACGCCGAAGACGGCCATGACCGCGTCGCCGATGAACTTCTCGACCGTGCCGCCGTGGCCTTCGATCCGTTCGCGCGCGGTGTCGAAGTAACGCAGGACGACCGACCGCAGCAGCTCGGGTTCGAGGATGCCGGACAGCTCGGTGGAGCCGACCAGGTCGCAGAACAGGACCGTCACGAGTTTGCGTTGTTCCACGTCATCCCCCTAGAACAACGCCGCGCCCGCGACGACCGAATGGGCCTGGACCTCGGGCTCGACCTCGTCCAGCCGCCGCTTGATGTCGAGGATCAGCTCCAGCTCCTGCCCGGACAGCTCGCCGAACACGGCGCGCTGCTCGTCGGTGCAGGAGTCGACGGGGAAACCTGCTGCTGCCAACGCGTCGAGGTTGGTGTCAAACTCGGAGCTCACTGCGGGCCTCCCTGGTCAGGTGGTCGAAGAGGTCGATCAGCGCGGCAGCGGTGTGCAGCGCACTGGCACGGACGGCCGCGCGCTGGGCGGCGTCGAGGTCGAGCTCCGCGAGCACCGCGAAGATGTCGTCGCTGTGGCCGGGGTCTGCGTCGGCGTGGTGCCGCACCGTGTCGAACGCCTCGTGCGGCAGCCCGGTGTGGTGGGCGAGCAGTCCGGCGAGACCGGGCGACGGCGAGTTGCCCTCCAGTACGGCCATGTACCCGAGCAGCGCGACCGGATGGCCGTGGTTGATCCAGTAGTACTGCGGCCCGACCAGCCGCACGACCTGCACCGACGGCGCCCGCAGCCGTTCGGCCTCCGGATCGAGGCCCGCGACGAGCATGTCGTCGAGCAGCCAGTCGTCGTGGCCCAGCTCCTCCTCGATGTGCTCGGGGAGGTAGGCGCGCAGCCGCTGGCTCACCGGGTCTGGGCCGGTGCTGCGGGCGAAGGCCAGTTCCATCAACGGAACCGACGCCCTGATCACCGCGTGCATCTCGGAGAGGTACCGGCGGTAGCGCTCGCGGAGCCCTTCTGGCTGCCAGAGGGCGGCCGCGCTACGGCGCAGGGTGGGAGTGACGAGTTCGAGGATCGGGTGCAGGTCGACGCTCATGCTTCACCGCCTACGAGATGGGCGTAGCGGGGGATGCCGTGCCGGCGCAGCAGGGCTTGGGGGTCGCCGGAGTCGTGCAGGGCGGCGGCTTGGAGCAGCTCGCCGACGGGACCGGAGCCGGTGCGGCTGGCCCAGGAGAGGGCGGCGGGGGAGTCGGAGAGGAGGTGGCAGGTGCCGCAGTAGTCGGTGGGCGCCAGCGAGGTGAGCGCGGGCGGGACGGGGGTGCCGGTGGGGGTCGGCTGGGTGAGGGTGGTGCCGTTGGCGGGTGTGAAGGCGGCGCAGCTCGCCGTCGCGCGGGTGGCGATGTGCAGCGGCCCCACCGTGCGGACCATGCGCAGCATCGGCCGTTCCTGCGCCCGTTCCTGCACGGAAGCCCAGTCCGAGGTCGCGATGTCGCCCAGCACCAGGTGATCCGGCCGCGTTCGCCCGTCCACCACGTCCTGGTTGCAGCACGCCACCACCACGCCGTCCACCGCGATCACCGGCCACGCCGCCGTCGCGCAGGGCGCCACCGAGTCGTCGGCCGCCGTGACGGCCCGAGCCCACGAGGCCGCCCGGCCGATCGGTTGCACGCCGGCCACCAGCATCGGCACGTCCTCGCCGAACTCCGCCTCCACCTGCGCGGTCACCTCGGCCAGGTACGGGTCGTCCGCACCGCTGCCGGTGACGTGCAGGCTCGTCGCGGTGCCGTCGCGCAGCAACGCCCGCAGCACCTCGAACACGTCCGCGCGGGCCACTTCCTGTTCGTGGAACACGTCCAGGCTGAGCGAGAAGTGGTCCACCGCGCGGGCGGCCCGGCGGATCGGGGCGGGGAGGTCGCCGCCGCGTGCGAAGAAGGCTCCGGTCAGCACGGCGGTTCTGGTGCCCGCCGCGTTGGCCGCGTAGGCCGTCCGGGTCACGAGATCGGGGCGCAGCAACGGTTCACCGCCGGTCAGCATCAGGATCTGGGGCGGGCGGCGCTGGTCGAACGTGCCGACGAACCGGAGCAGGTGCTCGGCGTCGAGGTGGCGGCCGCGCAGGCCCGCGGCGAACGAGCAGTGCGCGCAGTGCAGCGGACACCGCTCGGTCAGGGTCACCAGGACACCCGCGCAGACGTCCTGGCGCAGCGCCATGATCTCGGCCAGCCGCATCCGCCCACCTCCTCGTCCTGCTCCGAGTCTGGGGCGGTCGCCTGCCGGGCGGTTTGAGTTCGGTATAAGCGCAGGCGGGGGCTGTCAAAGAGTCCACAAGGGACAAGGAAACAGCCTCAAGAAAACAGGAAAACCCATGCGCCACAGCGGTTTAACCGTTCGCATACCGAACTCGTGGCGGGCGTTCCTAGCGTTTGCCCCGTCGCCGACCGCCGAGCGGCCGGGACGAAACCCAGTCCCCATCGCACCAGGGAGAAACCATGTCTGACGAGACCGCGAACCCGCAGCCGGAAGAGACCGAGTCCGACGAGGTCGAGGCCCACAGCGCGGACGTGCTGGGCCTGCAGTCCCTGGACGCAGACGGGGCGCCGGGCTACAGCAGCCCCGCCTTCAGCTGCAGCTCCTGCGGCGGCGCCAGCTGCTGACGAACGGCATCGCGCGTGGCCCGGGCTCGTCCCGGGCCACGCGGTAACACCCGAGAACACCACCGGACGGAGGAGCGCGATGCAGGTCGGCTGGGAGACGGTGGTGTCCTACATGATGCACCACCCCAGGTGGTTCGAGGACTTCACGCAACGTCCGCCGACCGCGGAGCACTTCCGCGAGTACCGCGCGGTGATGCCCGCCGAGTGGAAGCTCAGCAGGCGCGGGCACTGGATCATCTCCGAGCCGCCGGACGTGCCGATGCCGGGCGAGGGCTGGAAGCTGCACGCCTCAGCGACCTCGCACAACTCCGCCGAGGTGCTGCGGGCCGCGCTGCCCGTCCTGCTGGAGGCCGGCGTCCGGTTCAAGTTCCTGATGGACCCGGCCGCGGTCCAGGAGGCGAACGGCAAGTCGTTCCCGCGCGGCTCCAGCGGCAAGTTCATCACCGTCTACCCGGTGGACGCCGCCGAGTTCCACGCCGTCGGGGAGGCTCTCACCCGCGCGCTCGACGGCTTCGAGGGCCCGTACCTGTTGTCGGACCGCAGGTTCCCCGGCTCGAGGGTCGTCTACTACCGCTACGGCGGCTTCCGCAGCTTCTTCCGGCTCACGCCGCACGGCGTCAAGGAGCTGATGATCAACGCTCCGGACGGCACCCGCGTCCCGGACGTCCGCACTCCTTACTGGACGGTCCCGGAGTGGGCGGAGGACCCGTTCCCGGGCCCGAAGGCCAAGCCGGTCAAGGCCAAGCCCGCCAAGGACAAGAAGACCGCGCTCGCCAACGGCCGGGTCGTCGTCGAGAGCGCTTTCCTGCAGAGCAACCGCGGCGGCGTGTACAAGGGCTACGACACCGAGACCGGCGCGGACATCGTGCTGCGCGAGGCACGCCCCGGCGTCGAGGTCGGCCCCAACGGCGTGGACGCGGTCCAGCTCCTCAAGCACGAGTACGACCTGCTGACCGACCTCGCCGACACCGGCCTGTTCGTGAAGCCCATCGCGTACTTCACCGAGTGGGAACACGCCTACCTCGTCGAGGAGTACCTGCCGGGCACGCCGATCGGGCGGTTCAGCATCGTCGAGAACCCGATCTACGGCCTCGACCTCACGCCCGGCCGCCTCACCGACTACTACTCGCGGTTCCGCGACATGTGGGTGCAGATCGCCGACGCCATCGCGGCGAGCCACGACCGCGGCATCGTGCTCGGCGACATCTCGCCGACCAACATCATCGTCGGGCCGGGCGACCGGATCGGCATCATCGACCTGGAGTCGGCGTTCCACGAGGGCATCGACACCGGGGCCGCGCTCAGCACCCCCGGCATGGTGACGCGCCGGAGCCTCGCCGCCCGTCGCGGCGACCGGCGCACCGACTACTACGCGCTCGGTGGCGTGATCCTGTCCTGCGTGCTCATGTGCCAGCAGGCCGACGTCATGGACCAGGGTGTGCCGCGCAGGCTGTTCGCCGAGGCCGCGGCCGACCTCGACCTGCCCGTCGAGCTGGTCGAGCTGATCAGCGACCTCTACGACGAGAACGCGGAACTGCCCGACCCGGCCGTGGTGCGCCAACGCCTGCTGGACCTCCCGTTCGGCACGAACTGGACCCAGCCGCCCCCGTTGGCCGTCCGCGCCGTCCCGGAGAAGGCCGCGAGCGTCAGGCTGCACAAGCGGATCGAGGAGACGCTCGACGGCGTCGCCGACTACGTGCTGAACACCGCGACCCCGCAGCGCGACGACCGGCTCTTCCCGTGCGACCTGCTGGTGTTCGAGACCAACCCGCTCTCGGTGGCGCACGGCGCTTACGGCACGCTCCTCGCGCTGCACACCATCCGCGGCGAGGTCCCCGACGAGCTGCTCGGCTGGACGCTGCAACGCTCCACCGCGCACCCGATGATCCCGCCCGGCCTCTACTACGGCACGGCCGGGGTCGCCTGGGCCCAGTCGGCGATGGGGTTCCAGGACCTCGCGATCGCCACGCTCCGGGGCAGCGCCGACCACCCGTTGCTGCTGACCGAACCGGGCGTGCTGATCGGCGCGGCCGGCCACGGCATGGCGTGCCTGCGGCTGTGGCGCGACACCGGCCTGGACGAGTTCCTCGATCGCGCTGTCAGCATCGGCGCACACCTCGCCGACACCGCGATCAGGGACGACGACCACGCGCACTGGCCCGGCCCCGAGGGCGACATCCCCATCGGCTACGGCTACGGCGCGTCCGGCATCGCGATGTTCCTGCTGGCGCTGCACCAGGCCACCGGCGACGCCGAGGTCCTCGCGCTGGGGGAGGCCGCGCTGGAGTTCGACCTGGCCCAGGGCGAGTACACGCCCAGCGGCCTGTTCACGTTCCCGCCGGTCGTGTCCACAGAGGACAGCCCAACCGAGGTGCTGCGCTCCTACTGGGACGAGGGCACCGCGGGCATCCTCACCACGGCGTTGCGCTACCAGCACGTCACCGGCGGGTGGCGCGACCGGATCGACCAGCTGCTGCCGGACGTGCGCCGCAAGTACGTCGTGTTCCCGCAGCTGTTCCACGGCGTCGCCGGCATGGGCAACACGCTGCTCGACGCCTACGAGTTCCTCGGCGACCCGGACCTGCTGGGCGAAGCGGAACGGGCGGCCGCGGCGGTGCTGTGCAGCGCCACCGAACGCCCCGAGGGCATCGTGTTCCCCGGCGAGCAGACCCTGCGGGAGAGCGCGGACCTCGCCACCGGCTCGGCCGGGGTGGCGTTGTTCCTCGACCGGTTCCGCCGCACCGCGCCCGGCGCCCGCACCAACCTGAACTTCGTCCTCGACGACCTGCTCGGAGACCCGCGATGACCGCCGTCGAGGAGGGCGTCGCCGAGGTGCCGTTGCGGCGCAACCGGGAGTTCCGGTTGCTGTGGGTCGGACAGGCGCTGTCGGACTTCGGCTCGGCGATGGCGGGCCTCGCGTTGCCGCTGGTCCTGCTCGCCGCCGGGTACGGTCCGGCGGAGGCGGGGCTGATCGGCACGGTGGTGCTCGTCGTCGGCATGGTCGTCCGGGTGCCGTCGGGCTACCTGGCCGACCGCTCCGACTCACGGGCGTTGATGCTGGTCAGCGACCTGGCGCGGCTCGCCGTGGTCGCCGTCGCGGCGGTGTGGCTGCTGGCGGGCAGGTTGCCGTTGTGGGTGGCGCTGCTCGTGGTGGTCGTGTCGGCCGTCGCGCTGGAGGCGTTCCGGCCCGCGCAGAACAAGGTCGTGCGCCGGGTCGTGCCCGCCGATCAGCTCGGCCACGCGGTGTCGCTCAACCAGGCGCGGATGTACGGGGCGAGCATCGCCGCGCCCGCCGTCGCCGGTGTGCTGATCGCGCTCGGGCCGTGGATTCCCTTCGCTGCCAACGCCGTCACGTTCGCCGTGTCGGCCTGGTGCATCTTCCTGCTGGCCCGCACCCCGGCCCCGGTGACGTCGGCGACGCGCGAGAAGTTCTGGCCCGAGGTGAGCGCGGGGCTCAAATACGTGGTCAGAGACCGGTTCCTGCGGCAGTCGTCCGTCTACTTCGCACTGTTGAACCTGGTCTTCTCCGCGCTCAGCTACGCCCTGATCCTCGGCGCGGCCACGCAACCCGGTGGCGCGGCGGCGGTCGGCGTGGCGATGAGCTCGGCCGCGCTGGCGGGCCTCGCCGGGTCGTTGCTGGCGCCGTACGTCGCGAAGCGGGTCTCGTTGCGGGTCGTGCTGATGGCCGGTCCGGTGCTGAGCGCCGCGTTGCTCGTACTCGCCTGGTCCGGGGGCGGCACCGTGCCGTTCGTGGCGGCGTTCTCCGCGCTGTGCCTGCTCACCCCGGTGATCGGCGCGGTGCTCGCGACGATCATGGCCAAGGCCGTGCCGGAGGACGTCTACGGCCGGGTGACGGCCGCGAGCAGCTTCGCTTCCCAGCTGCTGCAACCACTCGGGCCGGGGCTGGCCGGACTCGTGCTGGCCCACCTGACCTTCTCCGCCACCGCGGGACTCTTCGCCGTCTGTCTGGGCGCCCTCGCCCTGATCGCCCTTCTCGTGCCCACGCCGAGCCACTAGGAGACCTGCCATGGAACTGTCGGTGCTCGACCTCGCCGTGGTCGGTCCGGGCCGCACGCCGGAGCAGTCGCTGCGCGACGTCGTCGAGGTGGCCAGGACCGCGGAACAGCACGGCTACCACCGCTTCTGGGTCGCTGAACACCACGCGGCCCCGGCGACGGCGGGCAGCTCGCCGGCCGTCCTGCTCGCCTACATCGCCGCGGCCACGACGTCGTTGCGCGTCGGCTCGGGCGGCGTGATGCTGCCCAACCACGCACCGCTCGTCGTCGCGGAGCAGTTCGCGGTCCTGCAGGCACTGCACAACGGCCGGGTCGACCTCGGCGTGGGCCGGTCGTCCGGCGGCAACACCGCGAGCACCGCGCTGGACCGGGCCCTGCGCCGCAGCCCGCGCGCCACCGCCGACTTCCCGGAGCTGATCGACGAGCTCGCGCGCTGGCTGCACCACTCGTTCGCCGAGGACCACGAGTTCGCCGCGCTGCCGATGTCACCGCGGATCAGCGCCCCGCCGGAGCTGTTCGTGCTGGGCGCCAGCGAGAACGGCGCGCGCATCGCCGCCGAACGCGGGCTGCCGTTCGTCTACGGCCACCACCTCGGCGCGACCAAGGCACGTCCGGCGTCCGTCGACCGCTACCGCTCGGCGTTCCAGGGCGAGACGCCGTACCTCATCGCCTCGGTCAACGTCGTCTGCGCGGACACCGACGAGCTCGCCGAGGACGAGGCGATGGCCGTGGCGCTGAGCGAGGTGCAACGGCGCGAAGGGGCCGACGTCCTCGAGACCCGCCTGCGCCACCTCGCCGGGCAGGCCCTCGACGACGCCCAGGTGATCCGCGGCGGCCCGGAGACCGTGATGCGCGAGATCCACGCGCTGGCGGACCGGCTCGGCGCGGACGAGATGATGCTGGTGCCGTTCGAGCACACCGGGATCGGCCGCAGCCGGACCCTTCGCTCGGTGGCGCGGGCCCGGCTGGCCGTCGGCTGACGCTCACCGGCGCGACTCGGAACGTTCCTCGTTCCGGCGCGTGCGCAACGACCCCGGCCGCGCCTTGGCACTCGGGTCGCGCCGGGTCTTGAGGAGACTCGCGACCGTCACGACCGCCAGCACCACAGCGATCACCACGAGGCTCAGCAGCGTGGGGATCTCCGGCACGCTCTGGCTCACGTCCTCGTGCAGCCACTGCAGGATCAGCTTCACCCCGATGAACGCGAGGATCAGCGACAGCCCCGCCGACAGGTACACGAGCCGGTCCAGCAGCCCCTGCACGAGGAAGAACAACGCCCGCAACCCCAGCAGCGCGAACGCGTTCACGCTGAACACGACGTACGGCTGGGCGGTGATGCCGAAGACCGCGGGGATGGAGTCGAGCGCGAACAGCAGGTCGATCGTCCCGATCGCCACCAGCACCAGGAACAACGGCGTCGCGACCCGCTTGCCGTCGTCGTGCGTGAGGAGCTTGCCGTCCCGGTAGTCGTCCGTCAGCGGCAGCACTCGGCGCGACGTCCGGACGACGACGTTGTTCTCGATGTCCGGGTCCTCGTCGCGGTGCCGGTACAGCTGCACCGCCGTGAAGATCAGCAACAACCCGAAGAGCAGGAACACGAAGGAGAACAAGGAGAGCAGCGTCGCGCCGAGCGCGATGAAGATCGCCCGCATGAGCAACGCCAGCACGATCCCGAACGTGAGCACCTTGTGCCGGTGCTCGTCGGGCACCGCGAACGTGGTCATGATGATCACGAACACGAAGAGGTTGTCGACCGAGAGGCTCTTCTCGACCAGGTAGCCGACGAAGTACTCGGTGCCGGGCCCGCTCCCGTAGTGCAGCGTGAACCACACGCCGAACCCGAGTGCGATGGCCACGTAGACCACCGACCACACGGCGGCTTCCTTGAGCCCGACGTGGTGAGGCCGCTTCGCCGCGACGACGAGGTCCACGGTCAGCAGCGCCACGATGAAGCCGATGGTGCAGGCCCAGGTCAGCAGGCTGATGTCGAGCTCGGTGCTCATGTCACCTCCAGCCAGGGGGATACCCGGCGGGCGCGGTCTCATACCGGCGTGCGGTTCGCCTTCCCCTTGTCACCGTGCCGCGCCACGGCCTTCTCCTCCCGTCGCCGGTCGAGCAGCCACATCACCGGCGACGCCGACAGCCCGTGCAGCACGATCGACCCGATCACGACCAGCCCGACGACCCGCCACAACGCGTGCTGCTGCTCGGCGAACTCACCCTTCTGCAGCGCGTAGGTGACGTAGAACAGCGACCCGATCCCGCGCACGCCGAAGAACGCGATGACGGACCGTTCGCGCGGTCCAGTGCGGCCCCGGAGCTGGCCGATCCAGCCCGTCACCGGCCGCACGACCAGCAGGATCGCCGCCGCGACCAGCACCTCGCGCCAGCCCGTGCCCGCCAGCAGCCCCGTCACGGCCGCGCCGCCGAGCAGGAACACGATCAGCACCGTCAGCATCCGCTCGATCTGCTCGACGAACCGGTGCAGCACCTGGTGGTACCCGTGGTGCCGCTCGGCCGCCCTGATCGCGCAGGCGCACACGAACACCGCGATGAACCCGTAGCCCTCGGCCAGCTCGGTGAGCCCGTAGGCGAGGAACGTCGCGGCGATCGCCACGAACCCCTCGGCGTGCTCGGCGAGCCGGAACTTCGCCGACGGCGCCGAGAAGAACAGCTTGCCCAGCAACCACCCGGCACCCCAGCCGATCGCCACGGCCGACCCGATCCGCCACAGCAGGTCCACCGCGACCCAGTGCCCGAACCACGGCGACGCACCCGCCGTGCTGATCGCGATGGCCGCGTAGGTGAACGGGAACGCGAGCCCGTCGTTCAGCCCCGCCTCGGAGGTGAGCCCGAACCGCGCCTCGTCCTCGTCGGACTCGGGGTGCTCGGCGGGTTCCGCGACCTGCACCTCGCTCGCCAGCACCGGATCGGTGGGCGCGAGTGCCGCGGCGAGCAGCACCGACCCCGCCACCCCCAGTCCGAGCGCGCCCCAGCCGAGCAGTCCCACCAGCAGCATCGACAACGGCATCGTGATCGCCAGCAGCCGCCACGTCGTCGCCCACCCGCGCAGGCTGACCGCGCGGTTGAGGGCGAGCCCGGCGCCCATCAACGAGATGATCACGCAGGCCTCCGCCAGGTGCAGCAGCACACCGCTGTGCGCGACGGGATCGGGGTCGGGCAACGGTTCCACGACCGCGAACGTGAGCGCGCCCGCCCCGAGGAAGAGCATCGGCATCGAGACCGGTGCCCGGTCGAGCAGGCGCGGCAGCAGCGCGGCGGCGAGCGTTGCGAGACCCGCGCCGGTGTAGAGCAGGGGAGCGGGATCCACGGTCCGCCTTTCAGTCCGATCAGACCGAGGTACCCGGTGGACCCCCGCCCTAACCGTCTACTGTGGACCGGGGTGGTCGCCTGCCGGTCGTGCGCCGGGGCTGCGTACGATGTGCGCGCACCCGCCGAGGAGCGGGCACAGGAGACCGCGTCCAGGTCAAGCAGAGTGCCCGTGACGCATGGCGAGAGGCAACAACGCCATGAGTGCGTCAGGCATGCGGGAGTACGACCTGCGCGCCCTGTTCGGGCAGACCACCACCGTCTTCGCGGCGTTCACACCGGACGGGATCGAGACGGCGGACCCGGCGTTCAACGCCTTGTTCGGTGACGGCGCGGCGCTCGCCGATCTGGTGGACGAGGTCCACCGCACTGGCAGGCCCCGCACCGACCACGACGTCCGGGTGGTGGTGGGGGAAGGTCAGGACGCGCGGGAGAAGGTCTTCGACCTCACCTGCGCACCCCGTGCCGACCGGGCCGGTGTGCGCGTGATCGGCGTGGAGACCACTCAGTTCAGGCACGCGCAACGGCTGATGGCCGAGCATCGCGCGTTGCTCGAGCAGATCGCCCGCCGAGCACCGTTGACCGACGTCCTCGCCGGCATGGCCCGCTGCATCGAGGACCTGGCGCCGGAGGACCTGGTCGCCTCCGTCCTGCTCGCCACCCCGGACGGCGTCCTCCGGCACGGCGCCGCCCCCAGCCTCCCGGACTTCTACAACGAGGCGATCGACGGGATCGCCGCCGCGGAGGGCAACGGTTCCTGCGGCACGGCGGCCCACCGCCGCGAGCCGGTCATCACCGCGGACATCACCACCGACCCGCTCTGGACCGACTTCCGGCACCTGGCCGAGCGGGCGGACCTGCGCGCGTGCTGGTCCACCCCGATCCTCGGCGGAGACGGCGCCCTGCTGGGCACGTTCGCGATGTACCACCGCACCCCGCGCAGCCCGCAGGACACCGACCGGGCGTTGATCCAGGTCTTCGCCGACACCGCGGCCCTGGCGATCGAACGGCACCACAGCGAGACGGAGCGGCTGCGGACGGCGGCGGCCGCGCAGTCCCGGACCCCGCACCCCGAACGCTGTGAGCTGGGCGGACAGCGCGGCTGCGACGCCCCGGCGGAGATCAAGGTGGCCGACTCGTGGGGCGACGCGGCCTGGGGCTGCCCGGCCCACGTCGAGGAGGCGCTGATCCACGTGCGGTCGGTGTTCATCGCGAGCGAGGAGCTGGGCGGCCTCGCCGGCTACGTCCACCGCTGAAACTCCATCGGCAGAAAGATGTTTGACACGCCCGAGATCGGGCAACGGCTATCGTCGAACGCACTAGGCGACAGTCGTGAGAGGCCCGAACGCACGTGACCTTTGCCGGTGACCACGCCCAGCGCCTGGTCGTGGACCTGCACGTCCCGCGCGACGTCGTGCTGACCGGGCTGCGACACGAGCTCGCCGCGCTGCTGGCCGACCTGGGCGAGGACCACCTCTATGACGTGCAGCTGGTCGTCACGGAGCTGGTGAGCAACGTTCTCGACCACACGACCGGCAGCGGCCGCCTGCGCCTGTTCCGCACCGATGAGCCGTGCGTCGTCACAGTCGAGGTCGACGACGACTCCGCGACCCAGCCGGTCTACGGCCACTCGCGGCTGGGCGAGAACCGCGGCCGGGGCATGGTGATGGTCGAGAGCGCCACCAGCAAGTGGGGCACCAGCCTGCGCCCCGGCGGGGGCAAGACGGTGTTCGCCGTCGTGCCGTGCCCGTGACAACCCTCTGACCAGCGGCGCGAGCCGGACTGACTACGATCGGCCGGTGGCTTCCATCACCCGCCGACCGTCCAGGAAGGCCGAACGCCAGGCCGAGGTCGAGGCCGCCGTGCTGGGGGCGACCGAACGGCTGCTGCGCGACGGCACCGCGTTCACCGAGCTCGGGGTGCAGCGCATCGCGGACGCGGCCGGCATCGCGCGGTCGACGTTCTACCTGTACTTCCGGGACAAGACCGACGTCATGCGGCGGATCACCGAGAACCTCGGGCGGGACGCGTTCGCGGCGTCCGGGACCGTCACGCCGGACCTGGCGTCGGTCACGCGGGCGCACGTCGAGGTGTTCGCGTTCTACCGCGAACGCGCGCACCTGCTCGCCGCCGTCACCGAGGTGTCCGGGTACGAGCCGGAGATCCGGGACGTGTGGAACGCGGCCGTGCAGCGGTTCGCCGACAACCTCACCCGGATGCTCGAAGAGGAGCGGGAGGCGGGCCGGACGTCCGCCGACCTCGTGCCGCAGACGTGCGCCGAGATCATCGTGTGGGGCGGTATGCGGGTGATCGCGCACCACGTCGCCACGCACGGGCCCGAGTCCGACCTGGCCGTGGCCCGCGAGCTCGCCGCCAACCAGTGGTACGGCGCGTTCCGCCGCCCCTGAGAGTTCACGCTCCGAAGCCCTCCACACCGCTGGTGTGCTCCGTTCGGGGGTAAAGTCGGACATGTTGTCGGACACGGTGTCCGAAAAATGGAGGAGCGACAGATGCGGTACCGCACACTCGGCAAGACCGGCCTGTGGGTCTCGGAGGTGTCCCTGGGCGCCATGACGTTCGGCGGCGCCACCGGCCACCCGATCTGGGGTGCCGTCGGCGCGCTCGACGTGGCGCAGTCGCGCCGCCTCGTCGACGAGGCGCTGGACGCGGGCGTGAACCTGATCGACACCGCCGACGTCTACGCCGACGGGGAGTCCGAGGAGCACCTCGGCGAGATCCTCACCGGGCGGCGTGACCAGGTGCTGATCGCGACGAAGGCGATGGCGCGGTCCGGCCCCGGCCCCAACGACCTCGGGGCGACCCGCGTGCACCTCACCCGCAGCATCGAGGCGAGCCTGCGCCGGTTGCGCACCGACCACATCGACCTCTTCCAGCTGCACAACACCGACCCGATCACGCCGCTGGAGGAGACGCTCAGCGCGGTGGACGACGCCGTGCGCCAGGGCAAGATCAGGCACATCGGCGCCGCGAACTTCCCCGCGTGGCAGGTCACCAAGGCGCTCGGCATCTCGGCGCTCAAGCAGCTGTCCGGGTTCGTCGCGCTGCAGGAGCACTACTCGCTGCTGGTGCGCGACCTGGAGGCCGAGATCCTGCCGATGGTCGAGAGCGAGAACATCGGCCTGATCGTCTGGGGCCCGCTCGCCGCCGGATACCTGACCGGCAAGTTCGACGCCGAGGGCAAGACCGAAGAGACTTCCGCGCGACGTTCGAAGAGTTCTCAGGCGATTCCACCGGTCGACCCGTCCGCCGCCGCGCCGATCGTGCACGTCGTCCGCGAGGTGGCCGAGCGCAACGGCACGAGCATGCCGCAGGTCGCGCTGGCGTGGCTGCTCGCCCGGCCCGCGGTCACCAGCGTCACCATCGGCGCGCGCACCGTCGAGCAGCTGCGCGACAACCTCGCCGCCGTCGAGAACCCGTTGCAGGAGAAGGACCTCGCCGAGCTGGACGCGATCAGCGCCCCGGCCCCGGTGTACCCCAAGTGGATCAACGACTACTCCGCGGCCGTGCGGGGTCCGGTCCCGCAGGGCTGAGGCCGGCGCGGGCGACGGGGTGGGGCGGACCGTGTTCAACGCCTGCCACCTGCGTTGATCAACCGGGTTCGCCCTGCCGTCTCCACCGTCGTCGGCGGGGCGATTCCGGCACGTCCGGGACGCTGCTCCAACCGGGCGACACGCCCACTACATGTAGGTGTGCGTCTCATGATCGCGCCCATGTATTGTGTCGCGAAGCTGGTTCGGCCGATCATCCAGATCGGTCGTCGCAAGAGGGAACCCGGTGCGATTCCGGGACTGCCCCGCAGCGGTGAACGGGAACGAAAGCCGTCAGGAAGCACTGGACGAGGGTGTCTGGGAAGCGACGGCCGGTAGGCGCCTCGGTGATCGATCACCGGGCACGCCCGTGAGTCCGAAGACCTGCCAGCATCCCGCACGCGCCTGCGTGCGGGCGTCCGAGGCCCCGAGGGAGGGCGGGAGGACGTGGCGGTCGCGCGCGCCCGTTCACTCCTCGCTGCTCTCGTGGCCACCGAGCTCGCGAGGAGAGAGCTGTGACGGCGGTCGACACAGTCACCACCACCATGCGCGTCAAAAAACGCAACGGTTCACTCGAACCGGTCGACTTGAACAAGATCGTGCGCGCGGTGGAGCGCTGCACGGTCGGTCTGCACGACGTCGACCCGCTGCGGGTCGCGACGAAGACGATCAGCGGCCTCTACGACGGGGCGACCACGGAGGAGCTGGACAAGCTCTCGATCCAGACCGCGGCCGCCCTGGTCGCCGAGGAACCCGAGTACTCCAAGCTCGCCGCGGGCCTGCTGGCCGCGTTCATCGAGAAGGAGGTGCGCCGTCAGGGCGTGCAGTCCTTCAGCCAGAGCATCGCGCTGGGGCACGCCGAGGGCCTGATCGGCGACGCGACCGCGAAGTTCGTGGCCGCCAACGCCCGCAAGCTCGACGACGCGATCGACCTCGACGGCGACCGGCGGTTCGAGTACTTCGGCCTGCGCACCGTCTACGACCGCTACCTGCTGCGCCACCCGTCCAAGCGGTTCGTGATCGAGCAGCCGCAGTACTGGCTGCTGCGCGTCGCGTGCGGGCTCTCGCACACCGCGGCCGAGGCGATCGACTTCTACCGGCTGATGTCGTCGCTGGCGTACCTGCCCAGCTCGCCGACGCTGTTCAACTCCGGCACCCAGCACACCCAGATGTCGTCGTGCTACCTGCTCGACTCGCCGAAGGACGAGCTGGAGTCGATCTACGAGCGCTACGCCCAGATCGCGCGGCTGTCGAAGTTCGCCGGCGGCATCGGCGTGCAGTGGTCGCGGGTGCGCTCGCGCGGTGCGTTGATCCGCGGCACCAACGGCCACTCCAACGGCATCGTGCCGTGGCTGCGCACCTTGGACGCGTCGGTCTCGGCCGTGAACCAGGGTGGCCGCCGCAAGGGCGCCGCCTGCGTGTACCTGGAGACGTGGCACCCGGACATCGAGGAGTTCCTGGAGCTCCGCGACAACACCGGTGAGGACGCGCGCCGCACGCACAACCTCAACCTGGCCAACTGGATCCCGGACGAGTTCATGCGCCGCGTCGAGGCGGACGCCGACTGGTCGTTGTTCGACCCGGACGAGGTGCCGGAGCTCGTCGACCTGTGGGGCGACGAGTTCGACCGCGCCTACCGGGGCGCCGAGGAGGCCGGCCGCGCCGTCCGCACGGTGAAGGCCCGCGACCTCTACGGCCGGATGATCCGCACGCTCGCCCAGACCGGCAACGGCTGGATGACGTTCAAGGACACCGCGAACCGCACGTGCAACCAGACGGCGTCGCCGGAGAACGTGGTGCACCTGTCGAACCTGTGCACCGAGATCCTGGAGGTCACGAACGACTCCGAGACCGCGGTCTGCAACCTCGGCTCGGTCAACCTCGGCGCCCACGTCGTCGGCTCCGGCATCGACTGGGACCGCCTGCGTTCGACCGTCCGCACGGCCGTGGTGTTCCTCGACCGCGTGATCGACATCAACTACTACCCGACCGAGCAGGCGGCGCGCTCCAACCCGCGCTGGCGCCCGGTGGGTCTCGGTGTCATGGGCCTGCAGGACGTGTTCTTCAAGCTGCGCCTGCCTTTCGACTCCGCTGAGGCGCGTGAGCTGTCGACGCGCATCGCCGAGGAGATCTACCTGACGGCCCTGGAGTCGTCGGCGGAGCTGGCCTCGTCGGCCGGCGCGCACCCGGCGTTCGCGGAGACCCGTGCCGCCAAGGGAGACCTGCAGCCCGACCTGTGGGGCGTCACGCCCACGCAGACCGAGCGCTGGGCCTCCGTGCGGGAGCGGATCTCCGAGCACGGCCTGCGCAACTCGCTGCTGATCGCGATCGCGCCCACCGCGACGATCGCCTCGATCGCCGGCTGCTTCGAGTGCATCGAGCCGCAGGTGTCGAACACGTTCAAGCGCGAGACGCTCTCCGGCGAGTTCCTGCAGATCAACTCCTACCTGGTGCGCGAGCTGAAGTCCCGCGGCCTGTGGACGGACGCGATCCGCAACCGGCTCAAGCAGGACGAGGGTTCGGTGCAGGGCCTCGGCGAACTGCCCGAGGACGTGCGCTCGTTGTTCCGCACGGCCTGGGAACTGCCACAGAAGGCGTTGATCGAACTCGCCGCCGCGCGCGGCCCGTACATCGACCAGAGCCAGTCGCTGAACCTGTTCGTCGCCTCGCCGACGATCGGCAAGCTCTCCTCGATGTACCTGTACGCCTGGAAGGCCGGGCTGAAGACCACGTACTACCTGCGCTCCCGTCCGGCGACGCGCATCCAGCAGGCGACCGTGAGCGTCCCGACCGTCGCGTCGGAAGAAGCCATCGCCTGCTCCCTCGAAAACCCCGAATCGTGTGAGGCCTGCCAGTGACCGCCCTGTCCAACACCGCCCGCAAGAACGCCCTGCTCGACCCCGGCATGGACCTCACGCTGCGGCCGATGCGCTACCCGCTGTTCTACGAACGCTTCCGCGACGCCATCAAGAACACCTGGACCGTCGAGGAGGTGGACCTCCACTCGGACCTCGCCGACCTGAACAAGCTCTCGGAGGCCGAGCGCCACCTGGTCAACCGGCTCGTGGCGTTCTTCGCGACCGGTGACACGATCGTCGCGAACAACCTGGTGCTCAACCTGTACGAGCACGTCAACGCCCCGGAGGCGCGGCTCTACCTGTCGCGGCAGCTGTTCGAGGAGGCCGTGCACGTCCAGTTCTACCTGACGCTGCTCGACACCTACCTCCCCGACGAGAACGACCGCGCCGACGCGTTCGCCGCCGTCGAGACGATCCCGTCGATCCGCGCCAAGGCCGAGTTCTGCTACAAGTGGATCGACTCGATCTCGTCGCTGACCGAGCTGCGCACCCGCGAGGACCGCCGCTCGTTCCTGCTCAACCTGATCTGCTTCGCCGCGTGCATCGAGGGCCTCTTCTTCTACGGCGCCTTCGCTTACGTGTACTTCCTGCGTTCGCGCGGGTTGCTCAACGGCCTCGCCTCCGGCACCAACTGGGTGTTCCGCGACGAGTCGATGCACATGGCGTTCGCGTTCGACGTGGTGGACACCGTCCGCCGCGAGGAGCCCGACCTGTTCGACGAGTCGCTGAACGAGGAAGTGCGGCAGATGCTGCGCGAGGCCGTCGACGCCGAGGTGCAGTTCGCCGACGACCTGCTCGGCGGTGGCGTGGCCGGCATGTCGGTGGCGGACATGCGCTCGTACCTCGAGCACGTCGCCGACCGGCGGTTGCAGGTGCTCGGCATCGAGCCGATCTACGGTTCCAAGAACCCGTTCGCGTTCATGGAGCTGCAGGACGTGCAGGAGCTGTCGAACTTCTTCGAGCGCCGCGTCTCCGCCTACCAGGTGGGCGTGACCGG
The DNA here is from genome assembly GCF_042721395.1 of Lentzea sp. NPDC058450. Classification (NCBI taxonomy): domain Bacteria; kingdom Bacillati; phylum Actinomycetota; class Actinomycetes; order Pseudonocardiales; family Pseudonocardiaceae; genus Lentzea; species Lentzea sp. NPDC058450. The sequence continues at coordinate 124 of NZ_JBHXLO010000014.1, read as the reverse complement.
CACCGTCGCGTTCGACGAGGACTTCTAGGAGTCCGGCGGGGGGGCCCCAGCCGGGGGCCCCCGGCCTATTGGGGTGATCTACCGGATAGCACCCCCCCAGCCCCGGACCCCAATGGGGCGGGCC